>JAQCBR010000206.1 GCA_027621295.1 Planctomycetota bacterium | reverse complement strand
CTCCAGCGAGACGACCGAGCCTCTCGCGAACGAAGAGCCGGGTTCGGAAGTCGAGCCGCAGCGCAGCGACCCGTCCGTGGTTGGAAACCTCGCGGCGCCGATCCCCTACGTCGCCAAGCGGCTGGGTCTGTCGAGGGACGACGCACGCCTCGCCTTCCTCTCCGACTGGCTCGCCGATCGACGAACCGAGGAGCACCGGCTGACCGAGCGCGTCTCGCAGTCCGGCGGCGCCGAGCAGCGCGAAGCCATGCAGGCCTTCAACGACGCGGGCGATACATGGCGGCGCATGCTCGTCCAACACGTCGGGTACGACCTCGCGTCGCAGGTGCTCGCGACGTTCTGCATGTACCGGTTCGACGCTGCGGAGGGATCCTGGCACCGGGTGGACGTGGCTGGGGAACGCGTCCCCTTCCTCCACGAGGACGACGACATCTGGCAGCGAGGCGAGTCCTCGAACCCGGGCTGGGAAGGGCACTGGTAGCAACATCCGGCCCGCTGTTGCCACCGGAGCCGGCGTGAACCGTCAGCTTCCGGTGCTCGGTCACGCCCGGCGTCCGTTCCGGGCTATCCTGCGCGGTCGGACGACCCCGCGCCGCGATGACCGAGCCAGAGACCAGAGAAGACCCGGAGCTGCTGTCACGCCTCGCCGCCGGCGACCGGGACGCGCTGGCCGAGCTGTTCGCATTCCACCGTGACCGGCTCCGTCGGATGGTGGACTTCCGGCTCCACCCCAGGCTCAGCCGGAGGATCGACCCGGATGACGTGCTCCAGGATGCCTACCTGGACGCCGTGCAGCGCATCGACAGCTACCGTCAGCAGGAAGACCCTTCCTGCCACCTGTGGCTGCGGCTGATCGTCGGCCAGACGCTGACCGACCTGCATCGCAGGCACCTGGGCGCGAAGATGCGGAGCGCCAACCAGGAGGTCCCGCTGAGCAGGCTCGCGGGGCCGGCGATGTCTTCGGACGCGATGACCTACCACCTGTCCGGTGGACTGACCTCGCCGAGCGGCGCAGCAGCGCGCAACGAGGCGTCGGACCTGCTCCGGGCAGCGCTGGACGAGATGGACGAGATCGATCGCGAGGTGCTGATCCTCCGCCACCTGGAAGAGCTGTCGAACACCGAGGTCGCACGCATCCTCGACCTCCAGCCTTCGGCGGCCAGCAACCGCTACGTGCGCGCGCTGACGCGGCTCAAGGGCTTCCTGCAGAACCGCGCCGGCGGGGACTGAGCGGCACGAGGACGCGATGGGCGAAGACGATCGGGACCCCTTCGAGATCCTCCTCGACGCGTTCACCGCGGCCGTGCGCCGCGGCGAGGCCGGGTCGATCGAGGACTGGGCGAAGCGTCACCCCGAACACGCCGAGCAGATCCAAGAGCTCTTCCCGACGATCCTGGCACTGGAGGGTGTCCGGCAGGGCTCGAGCTCGGGCGGGCGTGCCGGCATCTCCGTGATCGACCGGCTCGGCGACTTCCGGATCGTCCGCGAGATCGGGCGCGGCGGCATGGGAGTCGTCTACGAAGCCGAGCAGGAGTCGCTCGGACGCCGCGTCGCCGTCAAGGTGCTGCCGCCGCTGCGCGACCCGAAGCGGGTGCACAGGTTCGAGCGCGAGGCTCGGACCGCGGCACGGCTTCACCACACGAACATCGTGCCGATCTTCGGAGTCGGCGAGCACGACGGCTGGCACTACTACGTGATGCAGTTCATCCGCGGCGTCGGGCTCGACGTCGTGCTGCGCGCGCTCCGTCACGCCCCGCCCGGCACAGGTGCCGAGGCTGCGGGACTGACTCCCGAGGAAGCCGTCGTGATGCTCCGCACGGGTCGGTTCGGCGGGGCGACCGGGGCATCGGCCACCGGTTCCGCGGCCGCCTCGACCGCGGTGTCCGGGCCGTCTAGCGCGAGCGGAACACCGCACGTTCCGGGTCGGGGACCGGCCTCGGGGGCGACCGCAGGCGCGACGCCGACCCGAGGGCCCGAGCGTGATCCGGGCCCGCCGCGCCATCCTCGCGATCCCTACTGGCGCAGCGTCGCACGACTCGGCAGACAGGTCGCGCAGGCGCTCGCCTACGCGCATGGGCAGGGAATCCTCCACCGCGACGTGAAGCCGGCGAACCTGCTGCTCGATGCGCAGGGCGGCATCTGGGTTACGGACTTCGGACTCGCGAAGGCCGTCGGCCACGACGGCTTGACCCGCAGCGGCGACCTGGTCGGCACGCTCCAGTACATGGCCCCGGAGCAGCTCCAGGGGCGCTACGACGCGCGGACCGACGTCTACGGACTCGGGCTGACGCTGTACGAGCTGATGACGCTCCGGCCGGCCTTCGTCGACGAGGATCGCGGTGGGCTGCTCAAGAAGATCGAGAAGGGCGACCCAACGCCGCCGAGTGAACTCGGCACCGGCGTCCCCCGCGACCTGGAGACGATCGTCCTCAAGGCCATCCAGCACGACCCCCGCCACCGCTACGCGAGCGCGCAGGACTTCGCCGACGACCTGCAGAGGTTCCTCGAGGATCGCCCGATCCGCGCGCGGCGCGCCACGTCGGCCGAGCAGTTCGTCCGCTGGTGCCGCCGCAACCGCGCGGTCGCTTCGCTCGGCGGCATCGCCCTCGTCGCCGTCGTCGCCGCGGCCGTCACCGGCTGGACCGGCTACGTGTCGACGAAGCGGGCGCTGTCCGAGGCCCGGCGTCAGGCAGATCGAGCCGGCCAGAACCTCGAGCTCGCGCTGCGTGCGTTCGAGGACGTGTTCGACCAGGTCGCCGGAGCGGACCGCATCGGCATCATCGTCGACGAGTCCGGCGACGAGGCCGCATACGAGTGGTTCACCCAGCCGGAGGTCTCGGGCCGTGACGCCGACCTGCTCGAGCGTCTCCTCGCGTTCTACGAGCGCTTCGCCGAACAGAACGCCGGCAGCGCCGATCTCCGCCAGGACACCGCCAAGGCCTACCGGCGCGTCGGCTACATCCTCCTGCAGCTCGGCCAGCTCGACGAGGCGAGGAGCGCATACCAGCGCAGCCTCGAGCTCCTGACGTCGGTCGGCGGGGACGGCGAAGCCGAAGCCGTGGTGCGGGCTGGCGTCGAGATCGACCTGGGTCGCGTCGAGATGGAGGCGGGCTCGAGCGAGGAAGCGCGCACGGCCTTCGCGGACGCGATCTCGATGCTCGACGGCCTCGATTCCCGCGCCGCCCGCTTCGAGCTGGCCCGCGGACACGAACTGCTCGGGCTGCTGTCGTTCTCGAGGCGGCGCTCTGCTTTCGCGCGCGGCGGAGACGAGAGGCGCCCCCCGCCGGGCGGCGGTGAGCGGGCGTTCCCCCGCATCGGCCCAGGGCGTGATCCGGAGATGGCCCCGCAGGACCGGCCGCCTGGGCCTCCCGGGCGCGGTGGGATGCTCGCCAGCTGGGCCGCTGCCCGACGGCACCTGCAGCGGGCCTACGACATCAACGCGGAGCTCGCCGACCTGCACCCCGACCAGGACGCGTTCCAGCTCGCGGCGGCGCGGAGCGGCCGCTACCTGGCGCTGGCGTCGATCCCCGACCGGGGCGCGGTCGAAGCCGCCGGGTTCACGGATCTCGACATCGTGAAGGGCACGCTGGCCAGGCTCGAAGCTCTCGTCGAGAGGTCCCCGTCGAACCCCACCTACCAGACCGAGCTCGCGCGGACCAACCTCGACTTCGCTGAGCGGCTGTCGGCCTTCCAGCGGACCCTGATCCGGAGGGAGTCGCGGCGCGATCCGAGCGAGAAGGCCGTGGAGTTCGCCGCGCGCGCGCTCGAGATCGCAGAAAAGCTCCACGCGGACGCGCCGTCGGTGCAGGCGCACGCGCGACTGCTCGCGGACGCCCTCGAAGCCCGCGCCGAGGTCCTGCCGCAGGGGTCGCCCATCGACGATCGGGTCGCGCTCGCTCGCCGCGCGCTCGCCGTCCGGCCGTCGATGACGTCCCCGGACCTGCTCGGGGTGACGGAGACCCGTCTGCGCCTGTCGCGCCTGCTCGCCGGAGCTGGAAAGGCGGAGCCCGCCCTCGCGGAGATCGACGAGGTCATTCGATCCCTCGAAGCACTGCGCACCGCCGACCCCGACTTCGTCGACCACCGCCGTCGACTCGCCGACGCGCTGCGCGCGCGGGCCCGCGTCGCCGAGGAGGCTGGCCTGCTCGACGAGGCGGTCGCCGCCCTGCTCCGATCCATCGAGCTCCAGCAGGCCGAGGAGTCGCTGCAGCAGCGGGTGCTGACGATCGCGGACGTCGTCGACGTCGCGCGCCTCGAGGTCCAGCTCGGCAATCCGGACGCCGCGATCCTGCGCGCGGACCGCCTCCTCGCGCTGATCGCGGAGAGCCTACCCGTGGGGCCGGACGACGGGCGCGGGCGAGGCCGGCTGGAACGGTTCGTCCGACGGCCGTTCGAACCCCTGATCCGGACGCTGACCGACCTGGGCCACGAGGACCGGGCCGAGGAACTCGAGATCCGCATCCGCGAAGCGATGCGCCGCTGACACTCGTGCGCCCCGGCAGGGCTCTGCCTACGCTGCGCGGATGCTCGTCGGAATCTCTCCCCTGATCGGTCCGGACCTGTTGGCGACGCTCTGCAAGATGGGCCACGGCGACGAGATCGTCCTCGCCGACGCACACTTCCCGGCCTGCAGCCTCGGTCCGCCGGTGATCCGCGCGGACGGCATCGCCATCACGCCGCTGCTCGACGGGATCGCCCGCCTCTTCCCACTCGACACCTACGTCGAGTACCCGGTCGGCATGATGGCCGCGGTCCCCGGGGACACCCTCGATCCGAGCGTCGAGGACGGCTACCGCGCGGCGATCGAGGCCCACCAGCCGGGCATGGCGCGGGTCCAGCGCATCGAGCGATTCGCTTTCTACGAACGGGCAGCCAGGGCGTTCGCGGTCGTCGCGACCGGCGACCTCGCCAAGTACGGCAACATCATCCTCGCCAAGGGGCTCGTGCTGCCGAAGCCATGATCGGCCGACCGCCGATCCTCGCAGCGCTACCAAGCCTCCCTGCCGAGCGATGACCGATCTCGAAGCCGACCCGTCGACCTTCCCGCTCTGGCTCGGCGGGAGACCCGTCCGGACGGAAGCGAGGCTCGACGTCAGGGACAA
>JAQCBR010000205.1 GCA_027621295.1 Planctomycetota bacterium | reverse complement strand
CTACCCGGCGATGCCCGACGCAGAGCTCGGCTACGTGCCACGACCGGGCGCCGCGACCGACGACAGCCGCTGGGGCACGACCGTGTCGATCGATACGGAAGGGTTCCGCTCGAACGGCCAGCTCCGCCCCGATGGGGCCCGCCCGATCGTCGCGGTGGGTGACTCGTTCACGTTCGGCGACCAGGTGCACGACCACGAGTCCTGGCCGGCTGCGCTGGAGCGCGAGCTCGACCGCCCGACGCTCAACGCGGGCGTGTTCGGCTACTCGCTCGGGCAGGCGGTGCTGCGCGCCGAGCGCGTGCTGTCGACGACCGACGCGGACTGGCTCGTGCTCGGCCTGTTCGAGGACGACATCCGGCGGAACGAGTTCTCGAAGCGCTACTCGCCGATCCCGTGCTTCGACGTCGTCGACGGCCGACTGGTCGTCCATCCGCCGGGATTCGGGATCGAGATCGATGCTGCCGAGCAGGCGTCCCGCGACTTCAAGAACCTGCTCGGCTACAGCGCCCTCCTCGAAGCCGTTCTCTACAACGTCTCCCCCGCTTGGTGGCTGACCAACGAGAAGGAACACCGCGCCCTCCCCTCTGGCCGCGGGGCTGCGAGCAGCCTGCTCCTGGTCGATCGCCTCGCCGCTTCGTGCGCGGAGAAGGGCTGCCGCCTCGCGGTCGTGCTGATCGGCGACCGCGCGGGCGAAGACGCGCTGGCCGTCCTGGAGCGCGCCGGCAGCCGGGGCGCGGTCCTCATCGACCTCAGCCGGGAGTGCGCGAAGGACCCGACGCTCGCCGCACGGATGTTCGACGGCCACCTGACCGCCGAGGGCAACGCATGGACCGCTCGCCTCGTCGCCGAGGCCATCCGCTCCGCGGGCTGATCGCCGCGCGTCCGGAGACCTGCGGGATCAGCTGCGGTCCCAGCGGCCGAGCGCGTCGCGGAGCGCACGGCCAGCAGGCCTTCCGGCCTGTTCGAGCTGCTGGAGCACCGCGCCGCGAGCGTGCGCCTCGCCCGCCACGAACGAGGCGACGAGCTGCACCAGCCCTGCGCGGAACGTCTTGAAGCCGGGCACACCAGCGCTGGCGTAGCGGATGTAGTCCTCGAAGCGCCGCCCGGACTCCGCGAGCGCCTGCGCGAGGACGTCCCGATCCGGTTCGTCCTTCGCATCGAAGCGGGCCAGCCCTTCGGCCAGGGCCGGGGCACGGCGCTCGAAGTGATCGGCGCGCGCCTCGTGGACCGCAGCGAATCGGCCCGCAACGCTGATCGCGCCGCGCGCGGTCGAGCGGAGGTCGAGGTCGGCGTCACTGACCGCCTCGAGCACGAGGATCGTCTTCCCGTGGCTCGTGCGCCACACGCTGAGCAGCTGGTCTGACAGTTCGGACATCGGGGCTCTGTCGTGCCATGCTAACCACGGCCCGACCGTGCCCAGCCCGCCACGAGCGATGTCTCCCGAGATCAGCCGACACGTCGAGATCGCGACCGCACACCTGCCGATCAAGGCCTGGGTCCGCGGCGTCCCGGTCGAGGACGTCGCGCTCGCACAGCTGCGGAACGTCGCGCAGCTGCCGATCGTCCACGGCTGGGTGGCCGCGATGCCCGACGTGCACTGGGGCATCGGGGCGACCGTCGGCTCCGTGATCCCGACGCGCGACGCGATCATCCCGGCGGCGGTCGGTGTCGACATCGGCTGCGGGATGATCGCGATGCGAACCACGCTGTCCGCTTCGGACCTCCCCGAGGACCTGGGCCCGGTCCGCAGCGCGCTCGAGCGTGCCGTGCCGCATGGACGGACAGACGGCGGCGGCCCGGCCGACCGAGGCGCGTTCCGGAAGCCTCCCCACGCATCCGTCGACGCCTGGTCTGCGCTCCGTCCGGGCTACGAGCGCATCCTCGATCGTCACCCGAGGCTGGACCGAGGCCGACAGGTCGAGCAGCTCGGCACGCTGGGCTCCGGCAACCACTTCCTCGAGGTCTGCATCGACGAATCCCAGAGGGTCTGGCTGATGCTCCACTCCGGGTCCCGGGGCGTGGGCAACCGGATCGGCATGCACTTCATCGAACTCGCGCGCCGCGACATGCGGACACACATGGCCGACCTGCCCGACCGGGACCTCGCTTACCTCCGCTCCGGCACCGACCACTTCGACGAATACGTGCACGCAGTGGGCTGGGCGCAGGACTACGCGGCGACGAACCGACGCCTGATGATGGCGCAGGCGATCGCCGCACTCGGCGGAGTACGAGGCGTGCCGCCGTTCCGCTGTGAGGCGAGGGCCGTCCACTGCCACCACAACTACGTGACGCGCGAGCGACACCTCGGCCTCGATCTGTGGATCACCCGGAAGGGCGCCGTTCGGGCCGGGCACGGCGAGCTCGGAATCATCCCCGGCTCGATGGGAGCCCGGAGCTTCATCGTCCGCGGCAAGGGCTCGGCCGAGAGCTTCGAGTCGTGCAGCCACGGCGCGGGACGCGCGATGTCGAGGCGCGCAGCGGCGCGCCGCTTCACGGTCGACGACCATGCACGGATGACGGCGGGGATCGAGTGCCGGAAGGACGAGGGCGTGCTCGACGAGACGCCGGCCGCCTACAAGGACATCGATGCCGTGATGGCTGCGCAGGACGATCTCGTCGAGGTCGTGCATACGCTCCGGCAAGTGGTCGTCGTCAAGGGCTGACGCATCGTGACCGGACTCATCGAGATCGACGGCTCGTCGGGCGAAGGCGGCGGCCAGGTCGTCCGGGGCGCGCTCGCGCTGTCTCTCGGCACCGGGCGCGCCTTCCGCGTGGACGCCATCCGAGCTCGTCGTGACCGACCTGGGCTCCGCCCCCAGCACGTGGCGGCCGCGCGGCTCGCGGCGGCGATGTCGGGCGCCGAGGTCGAGGGGTTGGAGGTCGGGTCACGCACGATGACGTTCCGCCCCGGCATGCTGCGCCCGGGAGCCCACGAGAGCTGTGTCGCGACCGCCGGGAGCACTGCGCTCGTGCTGCAGGCTGTGCTGCCCGCGCTGGCAGGCCTGGACCGACCCTCTCGGATCCGGCTGCGGGGCGGGACGCACACCCGTCGGGCACCGTCGTTCGACTTCGTCGCCCGGACGCTCGCCCCTCGCTACGCGGCGATGGGTGCGCTGGTCGAAGTCGAACTCGTCCGCCCGGGCTTCGAGCCGACGGGCGGCGGCGAGGTCGTGGTCCGCGTGACGCCGAGTGGCGGTCTCCGACGCTACGAGGCGCTGGCCGACGGGCGAGCCCGCATCGCTGCCGTCCGTTCGATGGTCGCCGATCTGCCGGAGTCGATCGCCACGCGCGAGATCGATCTCATCCTCGAGACCCTGTCGCTCCCGCGGGATCGAGGTCGCGTCGTCCGCTGCGAGGGTGGCCCCGGCAATGCCGTGTCGATCGACGTGGAGACCAGTGCGGGAGTCGAGGTCTTCACCGCACTCGGACGGATCGGGCTGCCCGCCGAACGGGTCGCGCGGAATGCGATCCGCGACGCGCGGACCTTCGCCCGTGCCGGCGTGCCGATCGGTCCGCACCTCGCCGACCAACTGCTCGTGCCGATGGCGCTCGGCGGCGGCGGATCGTTCGACACCGTGCTGCCGACTTCGCACACGACCACGCAGGCGCGCCTGGTCGAGTCGTTCCTGCCGGAAGCGTCGGTCACGTTGGTCGAATCGGCGCGCGGACGCTGGCGTTGCACGGTCACGAACGGCTGAACGCCGACCGCAGCACGGCTTCGATCCGCAGCGCAGCGCGCCCGTCGCCGAACGGACTCCGCCAGAAGCCCTCCCGGGGCGTCGCTGGCTGCCCGAGCGCACGCCGCGCCGCGGCGACGATCCGCGCCGGGTCCGTGCCGACCAGGACTGCCGCACCGGCTTCGATCGCCTCGGGACGCTCGGTCACGTCACGCAGCACGAGCACGGGCGTCCCCAGGCTGGGCGCCTCCTCCTGCACTCCCCCAGAATCCGTCAGGATCAGCGCCGCATCGCGCATCGCTCGGACGAAGGCCGAGCGGTCGAGGGGCTGGCTGAGCTCGACGCCCGGAACGGCGCCCAGCGCGGCGTCGACTGTCGCTCGAACCTCCGGGTTCGGGTGCACCGGGAACACGATCCTGACGCCGCCCCGCGCGAGTTCCCGCACGGCGTCGCAGATGCCGGCGAGCGGCGCTCCGAAACTCTCGCGACGGTGGGCGGTGACCAGGATCGTCGGCACGGCTCTCGGCGACGTCGTGGGAATCCGCGCGAGCGTGAAGTGGAGCGCGTCGATCGCGGTGTTGCCGGTCCGCACCACGCGCCCTGGCGCTGCTCCCTCGTCGAGGAGCGCGCGGGCCGCCCGAACGGTCGGCGCGAAATGCCACGCCGCGAGACGTCCACACAGGCGCCGGTTCATCTCCTCGGGGAACGGCGCCAAGGGGTCCCCGGTCCGCAGCCCGGCCTCGACGTGTGCGAACGGCACGCCGCGATGGAACGCCACGAGAGCGCTGACCATCGTCGTCGTCGTATCGCCCTGCGCGACCACGCAGTCCGGTTCCAGTTCCGCGCAGAGCGCGTCGAGCCCCTCGTTGAGCCGGCTCGTCAGCGCGGCCAGCGACTGGCCTTCTCGCATCACGTCCAGGTCGAAGTCCGGCGCCAGCCCGAAGTCCGCGAGTGCGGTGTCGAGCAGGTCGCGGTGCTGGCCCGTCGCAACCACCAGGACCTCGCACCAACCCGCGGCGCGCAGCGCGTGGACGACCGGAGCCATCTTGATGGCTTCGGGACGAGTGCCCAACACGCAGAGGATCTTCGGCCCGGCCATCGCGGCGCGCGACTGTAGCCGGATGCGACGCACGGATCCGTGCGGTTGCGGGGTCCGCCCCGATCCAACATCATCGGCGCGCCCCCCACCCCGCTGCCCGACCTTGGCCGACGTCCTCGCCCCGGAATTCCGCGACCTGTTCCCCGATGCGGAGCCGATCTTCGTGGTCGGCGCCGCGAGGTCCGGGACGACCATCGTCGGCAACGGCCTGCGCTTCGGCGCAGGCATCCCCGGCAACCGGGAGGGCTTCGTCTACACGACGGCCTACCTGATGCTCGCCACGCTGGACGAGCGCTGGCAGCAGATCGGGCCGGGAATCCAGCACATGGCCGACGAGGACCGCGGCGACCC
>JAQCBR010000204.1 GCA_027621295.1 Planctomycetota bacterium | reverse complement strand
GGCGGGCGGGGGCGCCGCTCCCGGCCCCGCCCCTCCGCCACGGCGTCCACCGCTCCGGCCGCCCGCGCCGCCGCCGAGACCGAGCGCCGAGTTCCAGACGGTGGCGTCCAGATCCCAGGGGTTCAGCAGGAGGCTCGGCCGCGCGAGCATGTTGCCCGCGAACTTCCGCGACTCGCGTCGTTCGAGGATGTAGCGGTACTCGTCGCTGATCTCCCAGCTCTCCAGGTACTCCGACGGCTGCGGCGCGATCTGGAACCACGACGCACTCGCGTCGGCCGGGCGGGTCAGGCCGCGGACCGCGTCGTACGGCGGGAGGTAGCGCGACGTGAACACGTGGACACGCGCGTCGGGGCTCGCCCCGGCGACCCGGATCGCCAGCGCGTCGTCCGTGCGCTCGACGGATGCGACCCGGAGCGTCTGGCCCGGGACGTGCGCGAAAGCGCGGTGCGCGCCGATCGCCCAGTTGCCGCGGATCGTGCCGGCGGTGACGCGGACCCAGATCAGCGCGCTCGCGAACGGAACGCGCAGCCGGTAGTCCCCGGCCTCGAGGTCGCGGAGCTCGAGCACGCCGTCGCGAACCGCGAGCTTGGCGAACGCGTCCCGGACGAACTTGCCCTCGCGGACCTCGAGGAGCCCGTAGGCGCCGCGCGTCAGCGGGAGGTCGGCCTGTGGCACCGCGACGCGGAGCGTCTCGCCGACCGTGCCCTGCAGCTCCTGCGGCACCGTCCGCTCGGCTCCGACGACGTCCCAGCCGACGCGGCCCATCCCGGCCACCTCGGCCTCGACGGCGACGATGCCCGGCAGCGGGCCGAGCACGGTGCGCCCGGCGGCGTCGGTCTTGAGCGTGACCTCGATCGGGTCGGTGTAGTCGCGGTGGCGGAGCGTGAGCTGGACCGCCCGGTCGGCGCGCGGCTCGCCGTCCTTGCCGCGGAGCTCCAGGACCTGGCCTTCGGCGGTCCGCGTGAGCACCGCGCCGAGCGTGGCCGTCGTGGCTTCGATGCCGTTGAGCGAGAACTCCGAGGGCGCCGACTGGACGTCGACCCGCTTGCCCGACGCGAGCTCGAGGACCTTGCCCTCGAGCCAGGCGCTGACCTGCGTCAGACCCTCCGGCACGTCGATCTCGTGGACGTAGGCGTCGACGTCGTCGAGCGTCAGGCCGCGCAGGTCGAGCGCCGACTCGATGCCGTTCGCGCCCTTGCCGCGGATGTGGAGCACGGGCTCCTCGAGGGCCTCGAGCGGGACCGACGAGCCGTTGACGCGGAGCGCCGGCCGGAACACCACCGACGCGCGCTGGCCGGGCAGCAGCGCCTCACGCTCGACGTGGACGCCGAGGTGGAGGGCGTAGGACTCGCCCTCGTGCCGGAACCGGTGCGAGACCGCGAAGTCGTCGTGGATCAGGAGCGCGCGGCGGTAGCGGCTCGACGACGTGTAGGGCACGAGGATTCGCCCGTCTTCTTCGGGCAGGAACTCCCGGCCGTCGATCTGGATCCGTGCGTCGGTCAGCAGCGTGCCCGTCTCGTCGAAGACGTGGAACTCGTGCCCGGCCGCACCCGGCCGCTCGACGAACTGCAGGTCGCCCTTCCGGACGATGGTCCGCGCCGACAGGCCGTTGCCGATGAACTCGACGACGAACACGCCGCGGTGGTCCATCGACGGGAACCGGAAGCTCCTCCGCACGCGCAGGAACGGGTTGTCCTCGATGTCGACGCTCTGCTCCTCGCGCGCGACGAAGCTCTCGAGCTCCAGGTCCTCGTCCTCGCGGCCGGCGAGCCCGCGGCTCAGCGTGTCGATCTCGAAGACGCGCACCAGGAGGCGTTCGACGTGCTTGAGGTCGACGTCGATCACGACCTCTTCGCCGACCGCGAACTCCTGCCGCGCGGTCGGCGGGAACCGCAGCTCGACGCGGTCGCGGATGCGCTCGAGCGCCTCGGCGTCGTCGAGGAGGGCTGCCCACTCCTCGACGTCACCGACCCCGGCCAGGATCTTGGTCTCGGCGAACACGCGCCGCACCCAGTCGGCGCGGAGGACCTCGGCGTAGCGGTCGTAGGAGCCGGCCGGACGCAGGAAGTGCTCGAGGCACGCGCGGACGACCTCGGTGTCGTCCGCGATCGGGCCGAATCCGGTCCCGTGGCTCTCGCTCGGATCGACGAGCTGGGTCCGCCGCCCGACGCGCGGTTCCGGCCAGACCACGCCCGCGCGGCGGGGGAGCCTCAGGTAGGCGAGGAACCGCTCTTCGTCGAGCTGACCGCCGCGCAGATCGTGGCGGAGGCGGTGGTAGAGGACGTGGGCCTTGAGCGAGTTGTGAGCGGCCGACAGGCGGTCGGTGAACGCCTGCAGACTCTCGAGCCAGGCCTCGCGGGCCGCGGCGTCGCGGATCACGTCCGTGTCGGCGTCGGGTCGCAGTCGGGCCAGGTACTGCTCGACGAAGGCCGGCTCGTCGAGGAGCTCGGGCCGGAGCCGCGCGCACTCGTCGAGCTGCGACTGGACGAGCAGGCCGTGGACGGCGAGCGAGCCGAACGGACCCGCGTCCCGCTGGCCGAGCTCGCGCACGACGAGGGCCGGCAGGTTCGGCACGTCCGGGTAGCGCAGTCGCGCGAGCAGCGGGCGCAGCAGCTCGGGCGGGAGGTTGGTCGCCGCCAGCGCGGCCACCGAGCGGTCGGTGAAGCCGTTCACCGTTCCCGGATGCCGGTTCCGCGCGCGCTCGGCCAGCGCCAGCGGATCGAGGAGCGCCGGGTCGAGGCGCGTGGGCACGTCCGGCACCGCACCCGGGACCTGCTGCGTGTGGTCGAAGCGGAGACCGAGCCGCTCCTGGATGAACCGCCAGGTCGTCTCGGGCGCGCGCGGGAACGCGAGCAGCGCGTGCCGGGTCTCCATCTCGAGCACCGAGGGAGTGCGGCCGTGACGCTTGGTCCACTCGGCGAGCAGCTGGACGACGTCGGAGTCCCGCCCCTCGTGCTGGGCGAGCAGGCACGAGTAGAAGAAGTGCTCCTCGCTGCCCGGCACCAGCTGCGCGAGCGTCGCCGCGCGGTCCTCGGCGAGCGCGAACGTCTCCCGGAAGCCGATCTCGGTGCCCTGGGCGCGGAGCGCGCCGAGCGTCAGGAGCAGTGCGAACGGTGCGAGGACACGGGTCTTGGGCGCTTGCATGGCTTGCGGTTCCGGGGTCGGACCGCCCAGGTGACCGGCCCCCGGGCGATGCGGCAAGGACGGAACGCGGCCGGACCGGCACGGTTCGCAGGTTTCCGCAAACGTTCCCCGGAGACCCGGGCTACTTGCCCAGCTCTGCCATCGCGTGCTCGCGGAGGCGGGGCAGGTAGCTCTTCGCGTGGCCGGGGACGTCCTCGACTTCGCCCGGGATCGCGGCCAGCTGGTCCGCGTCCGCGGCCATCTTCGGGCCGAGCCGATCGATGGCGTTCCACGCGTCGAGGGCCGGGAAGAACCCGGCGGTCTTCCGGTCGGCGAGCGTGACGAGGACCGCGCGCGCCGGCGCGGTCCCGGCGACGTCTCCGCCGGTCGCGATCAGCGCCTCGGCGGCGGCGATCCGGACCGTCGGCTCGGCGGCTTCGAGCCCGGCCTCGAACGCGTCCCGATGCCGTGCGACGCTCCCGAGGTGGGCGAGCCCGCGCAGCGCCCAGGTGCGGACGACGGGGTCGACGCTGTCGGCTGCCGTGACGAGCCAACCTTCCTCGGCCGCGTCGCCCGACGAAGCGCGCCACGCGGCGTCGACCCAGACGTCGCGGTAGGGCGCGTCGAGGCGGTCGGCGAGCAGCGCCTCGGGGATGAACGAGCGGTCGCCGATCGACAGCAGGCGCGTGCGGAGCGCGTCGCGCATGGCTTCGAGCCGGGCCGCGTGCGCCGGGTCCGAGGCGAGGTTCTTCGTCTCGTGCGGGTCGGACTCGAGGTCGTACAGCTCCTCGGCCGGACGCGGCTCCCAGAACGCCGCCTGCACGTCGTCGAGCTCGCCGCGCCCGAAGCGTTCGAACCAGACGCGCGTCGTCGGCGTCTGGAACATGTAGTCGACGTGCTGGCCGAGCGGCAGCCACGGCATGAAGTTGCGGGTGTAGACGAAGCGACCGTCGGTCAGCGTGCGGACCAGGTCGTCCCGCTCGTCCATGCGGCCGCGGTGGCCGAAGTTGAACGCGGGCGCGTCGGCCCGGTGGGGGCCCAGGAACGCACGGCCGTGCATCCACGCCGGCGGCGCGATGCCCGCGAGGCTCAGCACGGTCGGCGCGAGGTCAACGAAGCTGACGAGCCGGTCATCCGCCGAGCCCGGCTCGCCCGACCGCGCGTGGCCGCGCCACTTCTCGGGCACGCGGACCAGGAGCGGCACGTGGAGACCCTGGTTCTTCGCGTTGCGCTTGAAGCCCGGCAGACCCGCACCGTGATCTCCCCAGTAGAGGACGATCGTGTTCTCCGCGAGGCCGTCCTCCTCCAGCTGGGCGAGCACGCGGCCCGCCTGCGCGTCCATCTCGGTGATCTTGTCGTGGTACTGGGCCCAGTCCCGGCGCACCTCCGGCGCGTCCGGATGCTGCGGCGGGATCGGGATCGAGTCCGCGTCGTGCACCGGCGTGTGCGGTCGCTTCCGCACCTGGCTCTCGTGCGAGACCGTGAAGTTGAACACCGCGAAGAACGGCTGCTCCCCGTCGCGCCCACGCCAGTGCGCCTTGCCGTTCGACTGGTCCCAGACCTGCCCCGGGTCCTCGAGGTTGTAGTCCGTCTTCTGGCGGTTCGTGCAGTAGTAGCCCGCCTCCCGCAAGAGCCTCGGAAACGGCACGATCGGGGCCGGCAGCGGCAGCCGGCTCCGCTGGTGCTCGGCCCCGATCGACTGCGGATGCACGCCCAGGATGATCGTCGTCCGCGCCGCCGAACACACCGGCGCGTTCGACCACGCGCGGTCGTAGCGGACGCCGGCCTCCGCCAGCGCGTCCAGGTTCGGCGTGTCCGCCACCTCGCTCCCGTAGCAGCCGAGGTCCGGCCCGTTGTCCTCGCTCGAGATCCAGAGGACGTTCGGCCGGTCCTGGGCGAACGCGACCGAACAGAGGAGCAGCAGGGCGATGCAGCAGCGCATCCCGGAGATCCTACGCCGGGATGCGCGGGATCAGCGTCCGTGCTGCGCTTCGAAGTCCGCGACGGCCGCTCGCATCGCCGCTTCGAGTTCGGCGG
>JAQCBR010000203.1 GCA_027621295.1 Planctomycetota bacterium | reverse complement strand
GGATCCAGACCTGGAGGACGCGCCGATCCTCGCCGAGGGAAGTCACACCGAGTCGACGTGCGCACACCTGCTCGTGCTCGAGGGGGAAGGCGGGAAACTGATCCCCGACCCCAACGTCAAGCGCCTCCGGATCGCCGGCCTGGTCGCGTTCGGACTCGCGCTCTACGCGGGCATGGTGGCGATCTTCTTCGGGTTCCGGCCGCTCGACGACATGGTCGACGAGATCCAGAACTCCGACCTGGCCCACGGCGTCGCGTCGGGCCTGGCGCTCATGCCCCTCGCCGCCGGGCTCGGGATCATCGCGTACGTGATGAACCGCACGCTCGGCAGCCGGATCACGCTGCGCTTCGGCCCACAGGATTGGTCGATCGAGCACGCCGACGTCACCATCGTCTCCGGGTCGCGCGCAGAGCTGATCGCCGTCCAGGCGCTCGCCGCGCGCGACCAGCTGATGGTGGAGAGCGGCGGTTCGACCCACCGCACGATCATGGACACGCTCGAAGTCGTGCTGGCCTGGCGCGCCGACGGCGAAGTCCGGCGAGCCGCGCTGTTCCGGAGCGCGGGCGCATTCCCCCGCACGGTGGAAACGGCCTCACGACTGGCGACCGCGCTGGACGTCCCGTTCGTCTTCCGCGGCACGGCCGAGGACTGGGCGACCGAACGGGCGCGCGCACGGCGGCGACGCCCCCGGTCGAAGGGCTCTCTCTGATCGGGGGTCAGAGATCCCAGAAGCCCAGGTCGTCGTCGGTCATCGCCTTGGTGAACGCGTAGATCTGGTAGGCGTGCCCGGTGAAGTGCTCGAGCACGTGGAGCACCGCGCCCAAGACGTCGCGCTCGTAGCGACCCTGGAACGTCCGCACTTCGAGCAGGTCCTCGGCGTCGAGACGGTCGACGATCCCTGCCGCGGCCCGCGCGGTCTCTTCGAGGCGGTCCATGACGACCGCGCGCGGCTGCGGTCCCGACGCGAACTCGCCCGGCCTGTCCCGCGCGTCCGGCTCGCCGCCGACCCCGGCGACGATCCACTGGCGGACGTTGCCCTCGAGGTGCAGGCACAGGTTGCCGACCGAGTTGCCCTTCTCGCCGTGTCGCCGCCACAGCTGCTCGTCGTCGAGCCGCTCCACGCAGCTCCGGATCCGCGGCAGACACTCCTCGACGACGTGGAAGCGAAAAGCGCGGGCGATCCCCGCGGCCAGGCGGACTGCGGTCGGTTCCATGGGACACGAGCATCGAAGCAGCGATCGGTCCGCCGCGAAAGGGCGCGGACCGGCGGCGTTGCGCGGCACACCCGGCGCGAGGACACTGCCGCCTTGCCCGCAGGGAAGCACGACGCGCCGCCCCCCACGACGACAGCCTGGCTCGGTGAGCTGCGGGCACGGTGCGGGCTGCCTTCGACGGTGCTCGCGGTCCTGGTGACGGTCCACGTCGCGTTCGGCGTCGTGAGGCTCGTATCCGGGGGAATCGTCAAGCGGGTGCGTGCCGTCGCTGAATACGAGGAAGCGGGGCCGATCTGGCACTTCCGACACAGCGAGCCCGACGCGCAGCGCCTCGCCGCGTGGCTCCTCGATGAGATGCCGCGTGACCATGCGCTGCTCTACGAAGGGGTGATGCAGGGCAACCTGCAGCTGCTGGCGCCCCTGCTGTTCCCAGCGATCCTCGTCCGGTCCTCCGCGGTCGCTCCCGACGGCACCGCAGCCGGCCGGCCGGTGTTCCGCGGGCAGCCGCCGTGGCTCGACCAGGGAACGGCGGGAATCCCGGTCATCGTCGGCGGGATCTCGAGCCTCGGGTGGGTGCGCCGATGAACACACGTGCGCTCGTCCAGGACGTGCCGTGGTCGCTGTGGTGGATCGCGCTGGTCGCCGTCTTCGCCCACGGAGCCCTGCTGCTCGGGCTGCCGGTCATGCCGTGGCTCCTCCCGCTGACGGGCATCGCGGCCGCGGCGCTGAACCGCCCCACCCGGCCGCTCCTGGGACAGCCAGCCGTCACGATGCTGCTCGCGGTCGCCGCGCTCTCGATCGCGTACGGCTCCGTCGCCACGCCCGACCGATCCTGGGACGGTCTCGCGACGTGGACGATCAACGCCCGCTGGCTCGCGGTCGACGGAACGCTCGACCATCCGTACTTCCGCGACCCGGACGTCTTCCAGTACGCGCGCGGCTACCCGCTGCTGCAGCCCATCCTGCTCGCGCTCGGCATGTCATGGCTCGGCGAGCTCGGGGGGCGGCTGCTCTTCCCCGCGCTCTGGCTGCTCCTCGTCACAGGCCTCGACGGACCGCTCGGGCGCGCGGGTCTCGGAGAGCGTCCTCGCCGTCTCGCGGTGCTCGGACTCGCGCTGGTCCCGCTCTTCGTCGAGCCGGGCGGCGGCGGCGCTGCGTCGGGCTTCGCCGATCTCCTCGTTGCGGCGATCGTGCTGCACGCGGCGATCGCACTGGCCGAGGACCGACCGACGCTCGCCGCGGTCACGGGGCTCCTCCTGCCGATGGCGAAGACCGAGGGGTTGATCCACGCGCTGATCCTGGTCGGTCTCGCCGCACTCGCGGGCAGACGGCGCGCGGCCCTCGGCGCTGCGCTGGGCGCATGCATCGGACTCGCGCTCTGGGTCCCGCTGCAACAGCAGCTCCGCACGCCCGATCTGCCGGTCGGCTGGGCGAGCCTCCTGCCCGCGACCTTGCCCGCTGTGCTGTGGGCACTCGGCTCGGCGATCCACAGCAGCCGCACGCGTAAGGTCGCGATCGTCGTGGCGGTCCTCGCACCCGCAGGGCTGCTGGCGCTCGGCGCGTTCGATCAGACGGTGATCGGACAGACTCTGCGAAACCTCGCTCGGCTCGAGCTCCAGTTCGGGGCGCTGCCGGCGATCCTCGGGCAGGGCATGCTCAACCTCGTCCACGTCCGGAAGCTCGGGCTGACGTTCGTGCTCGTGATCGCGACGGCTTGGATCGTCCACCGCCGCTGCGGGCTCGGCCCGCTGCGACCGCTGCTCGCGGCGCTGCTGCTGGCCGGAACCGCGATCGTGCTGTACCTGGCTGACCGACCGCCGCAGGCGATCGACCTGTTCCTCCGCGAGGGCATGGTGCGCTACACCGCGCAGTGGATCGGGCCGGCCTGGCTGCTGATCGGCCTCGGATGGGCCCGGCTCGCCACGCATCCGTCTCCCTCGACGGAGCGAACGACCGCGCCACGATGACGGCCCTCGTCGAGCTGAACGCGGTGACGCGCTCCTACTCCGAAGGAGGGCGGGAACGCGCCGTGCTGCAGAGCCTCGACCTCGCGATCGACAGGGGTTCCAAGGTGGCCCTCCTCGGGCGCAGCGGCTCGGGCAAGTCGACGCTGCTGTCGCTCCTCGCGGGGATCGATCCGCCGACGACGGGCTCGGTCCGGATCGCGGGCACCGACCTCGCGGCGCTGGACGAGACGGCGAGGACCGAGTTCCGGCGGCGGCACGTGGGCATGGTCTTCCAGGCGTTCCACCTGGTCCCGGTCCTCAGCGTCCTCGAGAACGTCATGCTGCCGATCGAGCTCGACCGAAGACCTTCGGCGGAGGACCGCGATCGTGCGGTCGAGCTGCTGCGGCGGACCGGGCTGGCCGACCGCATCGACGCGCTGCCCGAACGGCTGTCCGGCGGAGAGCAGCAGCGGGTCGCGCTCGCCCGCGCGCTCGTCCACGATCCCGAGCTCCTGGTCGCCGACGAGCCGACCGGCAATCTCGATGCACACACCGCCGAACAGGTCCTCGACCTGCTGGACGAGCTCTGCGGCGACGGCCGCCGCACGCTCGTCCTCGCCACCCACAGCGCCTCGTGTGCAGCGCGCTGCGAGCGCGTGATCCGGATCGTCGACGGACACGTGCAAGAGGCCGGACGACCCTCGCCATGAACCCGCTCGTCCGCATCGGCGGCCGGCACTTCCTGCGGCACCGCGCCCAGCTGGCGCTGGCCGTGTTCGGCGTCGCGATCGGCGTCGCGGCGGTCGTCGCGATCGGGCTCGCGAACGAGAGCGCGGCGCGCGCCTTCGACCTCTCGGTCGACAGCCTGTCCGGACGCGCGACGCACCGAGTGCTCGGCGGACCGGGCGGTCTCGACGAGGACGTGCATCGCCGTCTCCGGACCGAGCTCGGGGTGCACACGGCGGCCCCGGTGATCGAAGGCACGTGCCGTGCGATCCTCGACGACGACGCGCGGCGCCCCACGCTCCGCATCCTCGGGATCGATCCGCTTGCCGAAGCGCCGCTGCGCCCCCACCTGGGGGCATTCGGCGCGAGACGCACGCAGCTGGACGTCGGACGGCTGATGTCCGAGCCGGGAACCGTGGTGATGACCGCGGGAACGGCCGCCGCTCTGGCGACCGGCGAGGGCCGGACCCTCGACCTGGAAGTCGCCGGCTTCACGACCGCGGTGCGCGTGATCGGCGTCCTGGAGCCCGAGGACGCGCTCGCGGCGCAGGGTCTCGATCACGTGCTGGTCACCGACGTCTCGACCGCGCAGGACCTCCTTCTGCGACCGGGTCGACTCGACCGCGTCGACATCCTCGTCGGTCCGGATGACGCCACGGCGCTCGCGACAGCGCTGCCGGACGGTGTGCGCATCGAGCCGGCCGAGAGGCAGCGCGGCGTGCTGCGTGACCTGACGCGCGCTTTTCGCATCAACCTCGAGGCGATGGGGATGCTGGCGCTGCTCGTCGGCGCGTTCCTGATCCACAACACGATGCGCTTCGCGGTCGTGCAGCGCAGGCCGCTGTTCGGGATCGCGCGGGCGCTGGGCGCGACGCCGCGCCAGGTCTTCACGTCCGTGCTGGGCGAGGCGCTCCTGCTCGGCAGCGCGGCCACGCTCCTCGGGCTCCTGCTCGGGCTCGGCCTGGCCCACCTGCTGCTCGGACTCGTCGCGCGAACGATCGAGGACTTCTACTTCTCGATGTCCGTCCGCGAACTCGCGCTGGACGGCTTGGTGCTCGCCAAGGGCGCCGGGCTCGGCATGGTCGCATGCGTCGCTGCGGCGTTGATGCCGGCGAGAGAGGCGGTGCGCGTGCCCGCGCGGGAGGCGATCCAGCGCGCGGCTCTGGAGGCGAAGACCGGTCCAGCCCACCGCCGCTCCGCGATCCTCGGAGTCGGGCTCTTGCTGGCAGGGACTCTCGTCCTCCGACTCGACGACCGCAGCATCGCTCTCGCCTACGCAGGCATCCTGCTGGTCCTGCTGGCGACGACGAGCCTCGCGCCGTCGTGCACGCGCCTCCTGCTGCGC
>JAQCBR010000202.1 GCA_027621295.1 Planctomycetota bacterium | reverse complement strand
CCCCGCGCGGCAGCGCCCGGACCGGCCGGGCCGCTCAGCCCCGCAGGTCGGAGCGCTCGTCGCTCCGGCGCGCGCTCTCGAACACCATCTGCCGCGCATCCACGTCGAGGCGGTAGGCACCCGCGTCCTCCCGGGAGGCCCGGAACGCGTAGGCGACGTGCGGGTCGTCGAAGACCCGGTCGAATCGCGCCTGGACCTGGGCGCGGAGCGCGTCCGCGAGCTGATCCGGGTCGATCGCCCCGGCGCCGAGCGCCACGGCCCCGAAGGCCGCGCCCCTCGCGCGCGCCGATGCGAGCAGCTCGTCGCATCGCTCCTGGGTCAGCGCACCCTGGGCGACGAGGATGGCTCCGAGCCGCTGGCTCGGCGGCGCGTGGTCGGTCCACGTCGCGACGATCCGACCGTCCTCGAAGACGAAGCGCATGTGCTCGTCCACGCGGCGGAGATGGAGGCTCCCGGACTGGAGCGACCCAGCGAGCATGTTGACCAGGGTCGCGATCGGCAGCGTGCAGGCTTCACCCTGGAGGGACACCGGCGCGCCCACTTCGTCGAGAAGGGTCTGCAGCAGCCGGTCGACCGGAACGGGCTCCCGCACCGGAGGCTCCGGCGGCGCCCCGACCGCATCGGCCGCCTCCGCCAGACTCGGCAGCACGAGGTCTTCGAGTTCGACCTCCACGTCTGTCCCAGGCCCCACCGTCTCCACGCTCTCCCCCATCAGCTTGGCCAGCATCGCATCGACCGAGGCCTCCGACAGCGACGCGAACGCGTCGGCGCCGAGACCCGGCAGGTGCAGTTCGTCGATCTCGCGGATCAGCGACTCGAGGGCCGCGCGCGTCCGAGCGAGCGCAGCCCGCTCGGGCCGGTCCAGGTCCGTGCGGCGCGAGGCGGCCGCGCGGACGAAGCGACGGAGATCCCCTGCCGCCGCCTGCACGTCCGCACAGGTCTCACCCAGTCCTCGGCTGCGCACCGTCGCGTCCACGACGGGTCTCATCGGCGCGGCGAGGACAGCGACTTGGGCGAATTCGGCGAGGTCGGACCAAGCCCTACCAGGTCGCCACGCTGTCCGCCCGCAGCCAGCCCTCGTACTGGCCCCCCGCCAGCACCTCGAACCATCCATCCCGGCGCTCGCGGACCACCAGCTCGGCGCCCTCGCCGAGCCCCTGCTCGTAGCAGGCATCGAACGTCTCCCCGGGGCCGGTCCTCAGGGTCACCTCCGGCAGGACGACGACGCCCTGGGAACGCGAGGTCAGCGCGCGGGAGTCGAGCCAGCCGGACAGCGCGAGGAGGAGCGACGCGACCGCTCCGAGAGCAGCCACCGCGCGGAGTCCAGGCGAGCCGAGCAGCAGGCGGGCAACCGCCGCGCCCAAGGCGACGAGGCCAAGGCCGAACGCCCATGCGAACTCGGCCGAGCAGGAGATGCGCCCGCGCCAGAACAGCACGTAGTCGAGAACCGTCCGGTCAGCAGATGGCGACAGCGGCCGTTCGCGCGCGTCGAGCGCACGGCGCAGGTGGACCTCGAGGTTCGCGTCGGTCGGCAGGTAGCGCTGGGCGCGACGGTAGGCAGCGATCGCACGACCGAGCTCGCCCGCCCGGAACCACGCGTTGCCGAGGTCGTAGAGGACGTAGCCGTTCTCGTACCCCTGCTCGAGCATCGCCTCGAACCCGCGCGCGGCCGCCTCGTACTCGCCGCGCTCGAACGCTGCCTGCGCGGACTGGAACGCCGCGACGTCCTGCGCCACGAGCGGGCTTCCCGAAGCGACGCCGACGGCCCCGAGCACCGACAGCCCCGCGAGAACGAGCACCCTCGCGGTGGCCCGCACCGCATCGACGACGGCCCCCAGACCACGCAGAAGGTCCGCGGATGCGGATGCCCCCTGGGCCGCCCCGCCGTACTGGGCCGCCTCCACCGAAGCACCGAGCTCGCGCACGGCAGCGAGCCCACTCTCGACGACTCCCCGCGCGGCGAGGAACGCGACGAGCTCGTCGTGCGTGATCGCTCCTTCGTCCGCGTCGGTCAGGTCGGCGGCCAAGCCTCTCAGGGCGAGGTGCGCGTCACGCAGAGCAGCCGTCCCCTGCGCCGAAGCGGCTGCTGCGAGGCGCGTGCGCGCGCGCGGCACGGCACGCGCTCGACGCAGCAGCGCAGGGTCCCCGAGCAGTCGGCGGCGGCGGCGCACGAAGAACGCGAGCCCGAAGTAGAGCAAGGCCAGCCCGACGAGCGCTGCGGTCCACGCCAGGGGTCTCGGCGTCTGGTCGCCGAGCAGGTTCAGGTCGGTGACGTTGGCGGACAGCGCCGCGGTCGCGACCAGTTCGACCGCCCGGCGCGGCGTCGAGGCCTCCCCCCCGCCGACGACGACGTCCGGACCCGCGGCCGCCGCCGTGACGACGATCGACACCGGCGACGTGGATGCCGTCCGGTAGGTGCGCTCCGTCGGATCGAACCAGGCGAACTCGAGCGCGGGGATCGCATCGACCGACGCCCGGACCGGGAACACCTTGAAGTCCCACTGCCGCCACTGCCCGGGACGGTCGGGATAGCCAGCCGGCCGCGACGCACCCGGCGGCAGCGACTCGGTCACGCCGACGCGCTCGACGCGGAACGCGTCCCCGAGCTGGGCCGTGAGATCGAACGGCACGCCCTTGAGGAAGCCCGCCCCGCGCGCGACCAGCGTCACGAAGACCGGGTCACCGACGCACACTTCGGTCGGGCTCGGCGGCTCCATCTCGAACGTGAACGCCCCGACCGCACCGCCGAAGCTCGCCGGTCGCCCCTCGCGCGGCGGCTCGATGACGTCGAAGCGCAGCGGCTCGGACTTCGCGAAGCCGTCCTTCCAGACGTAGCGGTCCTGTCCCTCGACAGCGACGAGCGCGCCCTCGAGCACGGCCGGCGGCAGCTCGTAGGAGCCCGCCACCTCGGCCGTGACCGGCAGCGTGTAGCGGTAGCGGCGGTAGCGCTTGTCTGTGCCGTCGGCACCGGTCCGCGTGACGTCCTCTGTCTTCCCACGCTCGACGAAGCGCCCGCGCGCGCCCGCGATCTGCAGCCCGCCGCGCTGGACCCCGCGCGCCTGGACCCACGCGTCGAGGTTGATCGGCCCCATCCCCTGGAGCCGCTCCTGGATCCACGGCACGCGCAGCGTCGGCGGCGGCGTGCCCTGGTCGAAGAAGCTGAACGCCGAGCCGCGGTCGTAGATGTCGAGCGGGTCCTTGCTGCCGAGACCGGCCGGCGGGTGCTGGAGGAACACGTCGACGATCAGCGTGCCGTCCTGGCCGAGCACGAGCGTCGACGGCTCGGCGGAGACCTCGACGACCGCGCGGTCGTCCTCGCGCGGGTCCGCAACGACGAGCACCGACGCGCGGCCCGCGCGCAGCGTCTCGCCGCCGACCGACACTTCCGGGAGAGGGAACTGGAACTGGCCCGAACGCGCGGCACGCACCGCGTAGACGAACATGTAGTCCGCGGACTCGGTCACCTGGCGACGACCGTTCACGATCGTCACCTGCGTGCTCTGGTTGGTGATTCCCTGCTCCAGGAGTTCGATCGTCAGACCGTCGACCTGCGGGGTCTCGGCGCTCGCCTCGCGGGCACCACGGACCTGGACGTAGTAGCGGATCTCCTGACCGAGCCAGGCCTGCTGCGGGCGCACCTCGCTGAGGACGCGCTGCGCGCGCGCCTCGGTCCCGAGGAGCGGCAGCGCGAATAGAACGCACGCGAGGGTACCGAGTGCGCGGACCAGCGCGGTGACAGGTCTTGGGACACGGCGGTTCATGCGATCGTCGTCGAGGTCTCGGCTCACCAGTCCCGCTCCACCGGCGTGCGCGCGCGCGGTTCGGGGCGGCGGTCGTTGCGTTCGCGGACCGCCTGCATCAGCCGCTGCAGCTCCTCGCGGCTCAGCGACTGCTGGGACTCGCCGCCCTGCTGCTGCTGTTCGCCCTGCTGTGGCTCCGGCTGGTCCTGCTGCTGCTGTTGGTCCTGCTCGTCCTCCAGCTGGTCGAGGATCTCCCGCAGCAGACGGTGCGCCTCTTCCTGGCGATCGAGCGCGTCGTTCCAGGCCTTGGGCGTGGACGCGAGGTGGCCGAGCGCCGCCTCGATCGCGCGGTCGGCCGCGGGCAGGTTCTGGCGGGCGAGCTCGATGACCTCTTCGGACAGGCCTCCAGGCGGAGCAGCCTGGCCGTCGGGGCTCTGCTGCGCGGCAGCAGCCTGCTCCGCCGCGGCCTCGACGCGCGCCTGGAGCGGCGGGATCAGGCGACGCGTCCGCTCCTGGTCACCGACGAGAGCGCGGAGCTCGGCCGTGGCCGCTGCGTCATTCGCGGCGAGCGCGCCGCTCCGGACAGCGTGCGCCTCCTGCTCCTCGAACGCACGCTCGAGCAGCGGCTGGAACTCGGCGAGCTCACGCCACAGCGCACGCCCGGCGTCGAGGACCGCTTCGGTCGCGGTGATGACGCGGTCCGCTTCGGCGTCGACCCCTTCGGATGGGAACGCCGCCCCGGCGGCCGACTGGCTCGCGCGCACGGCGTCGACGAGGAGGCGCAGACGTTCGTCGGCCTCGTCGCGGGTGGGCGCTTCGGCAGCCTGTGCGGCAGCGGCCGCGAGCTCGCGCTCCAGCGCCGCCTCGAGGCGCAGCGCGAAGCTGCCCGCGTCGAGCTGTCCCTGGCGCACGTCGTCCCAGGTCAGCGGCTGCCCGCTCGGCGCCGCGACCGGCTGGCCCTGCGCGAGCGACCGCGCGGCGCCGACGACCCCCGTCTCGCCTTCGACGATGCGATCCGCGAGTTCGACGAGGGACAGGCCCGACTCCCGGAGGAGGCGGAGCGCCTCGGCGAGGCGGTCGGCGGCTTCGCGCTGGTTCGGCGCCGCGCGAGTCAGGACTTCGGATGGGTCTCCGCTGCTCTGGAGCGCGTCGGCCGCGTCCGTCGCAGCTTCGGCCGCGGGTCCGAGTTCGGAGCGAACCTCGTCGAGTACTGCCCGCCGCGCGGTCCGTTCGGCGCGCGCGGCCGCGTCCTCTTCTGCCTGGGGCTCGGCGAGTCGCGCGCTCTCGGCGTCGACCGCGAGGTCGAGGCCCTGGACGAGAGACGTGGTCACGCCCTGCTCGCGCACCGCGTCGCGGAGCATGCCGTCGAGGGCGGCGCCGGCATCGGCGGCCCGTTCGGCCGACTCGCCTGCGGCCGCGAGTGCTCCCTGTTCGTCGGCTGCCCGCTCGAGCGCCGACTCGAGCTCGGAGGACAGGAGAAGTCCGAGTTCGCGGAGCGCGACCCGAGCCGCGTTC
>JAQCBR010000201.1 GCA_027621295.1 Planctomycetota bacterium | reverse complement strand
GTGCACGAGACCGAACAGCACCGAGCTCACCGAGACGGCGATCGGCACGCCATGGCGCGCGGCGAGACCATCGAGCAGGAACCCGCGGAAGATCAGCTCCTCGAGCACCGGACCGACCACGCAGACGGCGGCCAGGACTCCGATCCACGCGAAGCCCGGCTCGGCGTCGGCGAAGTAGGACAGGTGTGGCTGGTCGGCGAGCGGCCACCCCAGCGCAGACCAGACGAGGCTGGTGCCGACCGCGATGACGAGCCAGACCGGCAGCGCGCACGCATAGCGGACCAGCGGGCCCAGCACCGCCCCGTCACCGCGCCACGGCAGGGCATGGGGCCAGGCGAGCGCGAGCAGGAGTGCAGCGATCGAGCCGCCGAGCTGGGCCAGCATGCCGATCTCGACCTGGCCGGCGCTGCCGTCTGGATCGACGTCCCCTCCGGTGATCAGGAACAGCAGCACGGTCGACGTGACGACCAGCGCCAGGAACGTGCAGGCTGCTGCCGCGACTCCCGATCGGGACGCGGCCCCGCCCGCCGCGGAACCGGAGGGGAACAGCCCACTCATTCGCCCGGGATCCCGATCGTCCCCTCGGTCGGCGAGGAGGCCGTCGCGTAGAGCTTCCGCCCCATCCGACCGGACAGCCACGCATCTCGACCGGCCTCGCACGCGAGACGCATCGCGCGCGCCATGCGCACCGGGTCCTTCGCGCGCGCGATGCCGGTGTTCAGCAGCACGCCGTCCGCGCCGAGCTCCATCGCCACCGCCACGTCGGAGGCGGTCCCGACCCCGGCGTCGACGAGGATCGGGACGCGCGCACGCTCCAGGATGATGCGGAGGTTGTTCGCGTTCAGGATGCCCTGGCCGGAGCCGATCGGAGCGCCAGCCGGCATCACCGCGGCAACGCCGACATCCTCGAGCCGACGGGCGAGGATCGGGTCGTCGCTCGTGTAGCAGAGCACGGTGAAGCCCTCTTCGACGAGGACCTTCGCCGCCTCCAGGGTGCCGACCGGGTCGGGGAGCAGCGTATCCGTGTCGCCGAGCACCTCGAGCTTGACGAGGTCTGACATGCCGGCCTCCCGCCCGAGCCGCGCGGTGCGGATCGCGTCCTCCGCGTTGAAGCAGCCGGCGGTGTTCGGGAGCAGCACGAACTTGTCCGTGTCGAGGTAGTCGAGCAGCGTCTTCCCGCTCGGCACGCCGAGAGAGATGCGCCGGACGGCGACGGTCACACACTCGGTCCCGGACTCTGCGAGCGCCCGCTGCATCACCGCGAGGTCGTCGTACTTGCCGGTGCCGACGAAGAGCCGGGAGCGGAACGTGTGGGCGCCGATCTGGAGCGGCCGGTCCTCGCGGAGCGGCTCGTCGGGGGAGAACCAGGTCATGGGGATTCGCTTCGAGCGGACGGGAGCATGCGGGTGGACATCGGCTGGCGCACCGTCATCCACCGCCGACCAGGGTGACGATCTCCAGCACGTCGCCGGACTCGACCTCGGTCGTCGAGAACGCCGCGCGCGGCACCAGCACACGGTTGCGCTCGACGGCCGTGTGCCGTCGGTCGAGACCGAACCGGTCGAGCAGGTCGTCGACCGTCAGCGACGGCGGGATCTCGTGCGCGTCGCCGTTCACGGTCACGCGGATCGGAGTCGGAGCTTCGTCCATCGGGCGGCCAAGGATCGGACGCTATGTCGAGCGGGGCAAGGTGCGGGCCGTCCCGAATTCCACGGACCCCGTCCTCCCGGGGTCGCGACTCGATCGAGTCGTGGACCGCTCAGTCGAACCGCTCGAGCACGACGACCTTCAGATACTCGGACTCGGGCAGCCCGAGCCAGACCGGGTGGTCGCTCCCCGCGCCGAGTCTGTGCCGCAGCACGACGCGGAACGGCAGGTCCGCAGCCGCCTGACGCAGGATGTCCTCGAACCGCGGCAGCTGGACGTGGTGGCTGCACGAGCAGGTGACGACGACGCCGCCCGGCGCCAGCACGCGGAGCGCGAGGCGGTTGAGGTCACGGTAGCCGCGCAGGCCGCCGTCCACCTCGCGGCGACTCTTCGCGAACGCGGGCGGGTCGACGATGACGAGGTCGAACTCGGCGCCCTGCTTGCGGAGTTCCCGGAGTTCGGTGAACGCGTTCGCCGACCGGGTCGTCAGGCCAGATCCGAGCCCGTTCGCTTCGGCGTCGGCCTGGGCCTGCGCGAGCGCGTCCGCCGACTGGTCGATCGCCGTCGCGTGCGCCGCTCCCCCGGACAGCGCACTGAGCGCGAAGCCGCCCTGGTAGCTGAACAGATCGAGCACGCGCCGCCCTCGGGCGTGCTCGCGCACGAACGCCCGCGCCGGGCGCTGGTCGAGGTAGAAGCCGGTCTTGTGGCCGGTGAACGGACGCACCGTGATGCCGAGGCCGCCCTCGACGATCCGCACCGACTCGACGCGGCGACCCGCCAACAGCCGGACTTCCTGGGGAAGTCCTTCGAGCCCGCGGACCGCGAAGTCGTTCCGCGCGAGGATCATCCGAGGCGCGCCAGCGTGATGTTCGAGCGCGGCGACCAGCGCCCCACATTCCTGCTCGGCGTAGGCGGCACCGACCTGGACGACGACGACGTCGGCGTAGCGGTCGACGACGAGACCGGCGAGACCGTCGACCTCGCCGTGGACGAGCCGGACGCCCGCGTCGGCGCCCGCGAGCGGGGCACGACGCGCGACCGCATCCCGGATTCGCGCGTCGAAGAACGCCTCCGCGGTGGGCAGCTCGCCCCCCGGCCAGCTGCCGCAGAGGCGCAGCGCGAGACGCGAACGGGGTGACCAGAAGCCGAGCCCTGCATCGTGACCACGCGTGTCGGTGACGCTCACCAGCGCCGGCAGATCCGGACCACTCTGCACGTCGTCGGCGAAGAACCAGGGTCGACCCTTCCGCCACAGCTTCGCAGCCCTGTCGTTCAGCACGACCGTCGTCATCGCGTTCCTCCCAGTCGTTCGAAGGCCTCGGCGAAGCCCCGCCCCGCCTGGAAGGCGAGGGAGCGGTAGGCGTTCAGTCCGAAGATCACGTGCTCGTAGTCGACGTAGGCGAGCTGCGTCGCGTAGCGGCGGATCGCGTTCCGCTTGCGGCCCTCGGCCGCGGTCGTGTCGATGACGACGTCGGGGTCCATCGCGGTCCACACCTCATAGCCGAGCGCTTCGCCGTCGAAGTCGAGCCGATCCAGAGCCGCACACACGCCGGCGTGGAGCGCGCGGTGGTCCGAGTGCCCTTCGCCGCTCCACGGCAGGTAGACGGTCCGGGGGCGGAACGCTGAGAGATCTTCCGCCGCGCGGCGCGCGATGCCCTCGACGTCGTCGGCGGTCACCACGCAGCCATCGGGATAGCCCCAGAAAACGACGTCGATGACGCCCAGCTCCGCGAGCCCCGCGCGGGACTCCTCCCGCCGGTGTGCGCGCAGCTCGTCGACCGTGCCGAACCGACGATCGGGGTCACCCGCGGTGCCGTCCGTGGCCAACACGACGCGGACCGCATCACCCTGGAGCACGTGACGCGCGAGCACGCCGCCCGGGCCGATCACCTCGTCGTCGGGGTGCGGCGCGAAGCAGAGGACAGGCCCGGGAACGGGAGCGACGCGGAACTCCGCCAACGGCGAGCCCGCGACCTGGTAGCCATCCTTGGAGTGGGGCATCGTCGACTGCTGGGGCTTCGACCGCGATCGATCTCCACCACCCGCTGGTCACGGGCAGGAACCGTCGAGGTCTGTCAGATCAGATCCGAGTCGCCCATCGTGAACGCCCAGGCCTCGCGGAGGAACAGCGCGTCGATCGAGAACGTCGCAGCCACCAGGAAGTAGGAGCTGTTCCACACCTGGTAGCCTGCCTGCTGGAGGCGGAGGAACATCGGATCGGCCGGACTGAACACCGCGGCGATCGCACCGGTCTCGTCCTCGCGGGCACGACGCTCGCAGGCAGCGAGGAGGGCGGTGAAGGCCTCGTCGTCGGCGAGGTCGACGAGCAGCTCCAGCACGAAGGACGTGTTGGGTCGCCGGAAGTCCCCGACCGTGTCGACGGCGATTCCGCGGAGCGCGCCGTCCGCTCGCCCACGGCACTCGAGCAGCCGGTAGCTGCGCGTCGGGTGGTCGGCGAAGCGCCAGTTGAGGTAGGACGCGTCCTTGACCAGCGTCAGCCCGAAGCGCGGACCGAGCACGGCGAAGAGCGCGTCCACCTCGGCGCCGAATCGCTCGACGACCCGCACCTCGACGCCGCCCGGCATCGCGCGGAGAGCCGCTGGATCGACCGGGATCTCGCGGGCGAGGAAGTTCCAGTCCCGGACGTTCTCGTAGCGCAGGTAGCGCTGCCCGATCCGCCAAGCCGGCACCGGCCAGCCGTAGTTGAACGCCTGTCGTTCTGCGCCGGCCCCGCAGTAGGCGTCGTAGAACGCCTGGCCGAGCGTCACGAAGAGCCCGGGCCTGGGACCCGCCCGGCGCCATTCGTGACGGACCATCAGATCCGTGATCTGCGCGGTCCGCATCGGCCTGCCGTCGCAGAGCGCGCGGAGCGGCTGGCACGGGTAGGCCCCGGCGATGCCGACCTCTGGGTGTTCCGCGACGATCAGCTCGGTCCGCCCCCCGGACGGGACCGGGTCGTACTTCCACTCCCAGGTAGGAGCGTCGATCCGGGGCACCGTCGGATCGTCGACCGGGAAGACCGCGTTGAAACAATCGACGCAGGCGTCGCGGTCACGGGGCTCATAGGCCCGGATGACGAGGGGCGCGCCTCGCAGCTCGAATTCCCGGGGTGCGACCGTCACGGCCGGATCTCCAACGGGCGACTGCAGTCGCTCCGGTGCAGGAACCGCTCGTAGTGGACGAAGCCAGGAACCGTCGTATCTCCTTGCTCGAAGCCAAGTTCTGGGAAGAACTCGTGAGCCTGGTGGTTGTCGAGCGCGACCGCGGCGACCAGTCGCACGAGCCCCCGCTCCCTCGCTTCGGCGACCACCTGGTCGACGATGCGGCGGCCCACACCCTGACGCCGCCGGCCCGCAGCGACCAACAGGGTCAGCTCCGCCGAGCGGTCCGGTGCGAGATCCAGCCGGAAGAAGCCGACCGCATCCCCGCCGCTGTCGACGAGCCGCGTGACGATCCGATCGTCGTCCGTCAGCCGCCTGATCCGCAGGTCGCGGCGAACCCGCGCCGACGGCCTCAGCCCGGCGTCGCCGAGCCATCGCTCGAGGACGTCGAGGTCACCCGCTTCGAAGGGGCGGAAACTCAGTGCTGCGGCAGACTCCAGCGGCTCCATCGTCCGATCGGTTGGGCGCGTATCTTGTTGGATCGGCGTTCCGACCTCCAAAGGCGAAGCCCGAAAGCCGAGCCTTTTCGGTCCGACCGTATCTGGCTGGGGCGACGGGGACGCCGCAGCCGGCACCGGCGCGCGCGTCCGCCGCGCGCCCGCGCCGG
>JAQCBR010000046.1 GCA_027621295.1 Planctomycetota bacterium | reverse complement strand
TGCTGGCCAACTACCCGATCGTCAGCACCCCGTTCGTCGTGGACTGCGTGCACCTAGGCAACCGGGACACGGTCAGCGGCGGTGCGTTCCGGTTCCAGCAGCTGGCGAACGGAGACGACGTGGGAACGCAGCCCGCGTGGCTCCCTGTGATCGACCAGACGACTCCGCAGACGAGCGTGCTCCCGCAGTCACTGCCGATCGCCCCGACGACGCGCGCCAAGTTCCTCTACCAGATCAGCAACGGCGGCGGCTCGTTCGACATCAAGTTCAGCTTCGTTTCGGGCAACTCGGCGACGTTCACCGCCAGCGGCGGCGACTGGTTCGGCGGCAGCTTCGCGGGGACGGACCGCGTCGACTCCGGACTCCCGGGCGCGAACCTGTCGATCACCGAGCGGACGATCGACCTCTCGCCCTACCTCGGTGAGTTCGTCGATTCGATCACCTTCGAGAACCCCAACACCGCCGGCGGGGTCGCGATCCTCGGCTGCCGGTTCGACTACCCGCCGCAGTCGCGGCAGATCATCCAGATCCCGCTGAACTACAACTTCAACGGCATCGTGCATGCCGGGGAAGCGGCTCGACCGGACGACCCGAACGGTTTCCGCGCGATCTCCGACCGTGCGATCAACTTCCAGGCCGGCGTCCCCGCCTCGCCGGAACTCGATCCCTACCTGATCGTCGACCAGGCGAACACGCTCGACATCGTCCACCTCGGCAACCGCAACACCGTCGACAACGGCAACTGGACGTTCGACCTGACCGTCGACAACGACAACGTCGGCGTCCAGCCCGCGTGGCTGACCAACGTCGACCAGCAGTCGACGCCGCAGGTGACGACGCTCAACCCGCCGATCTACCTCGATGCGGCGTCGGCGGCGAGCTTCCTGTTCCAGGTCAGCAACGGGGGTGGTGCGTTCGACATCACGTTCACCTTCGGTACCGCAGGACCGTTGACGGTCACCGCGACCGGCCCGGACTGGTTCGGCGGCAGCCTGCCGGGATGTGACTTGGTCGATGCTGGCAACATCGGTGCCCAGCTCAACGCCGCTGAGGCCACGTTCAGCCTCGGCAACTACGCGGGCGACACGCTGACCTCGATCGCGTTCTCGAACCCGGCGAACCTCAACGCGGGCTACGCGATCATCGCGGCCAACGTCGGCGGCTGCTACCAGTGCGGTCAGCCGGGCGGTGTCGTGAACATCGGTGGTGGCAACGGCATCACGATGACCTCGACTTCGAACGGCAACCTCGGCTGCCCGCTCGACTGGCAGATCATCGGCGGTCAGCCGAGCACGCCGGGTTGGTTCCTGGTCGGCTTCCCGACGACGACTCCGATTCCGTTCGCGCTGGTTCTGCCGGGCCTGGGCTGCACCGGCGAGATCCGCCTCCAGGACTTCGTGGACGTCCCGCTGACGCTGGACGCGACCGGCTCGGGGATGTTCGAGATCGGCATGCCGGTCAACAGCGCGCTCTGCGGTGGCACGGTCGTCGGCCAGTACGGGCAGATCGTCCTCGGCCTGCCCTGCCCGATCCTCGCGACGGACGCGATCGGGATCGTGATCGGCGACTGATCGCCACGCTCTCTCGACTGCTCGAGGTCCGCGCCGGCGCCGCCGTCGCGGACCTCTTTCGTTCCAGGCGAGGCGTTCTTTCTGGGTGCGTGGTGACGAGGGGAACCCGGGTGCGGCGAATCCCGGGGCCGTCGTCGACGAGTACCCGAGGCGGTGAGGCGAGCCAGCGGGCCGGTCCGGCGATCATTCTTGGAGCGGTCCTGCGCTGGCGAGCGAGCGATCGCCCGAACGCGACCATGACGCGGAAGGCTCGATGGCAGCGGCCATTCGGAGCCCCTGTCACCGGTGGAGTGGCCATCGGTAGCCGGCGCCAGAGTGTTCGGCTCGCCGGAGTCCGCCGCGATCTGCCGCCCGTCGATCCGGACACCATCGCCGTCCTTTGACTAGTCTCTTCCGACTCACGCTCTCTCGTGAGACGGAAGAACTCCCATGCATACCCATCTCTTGCGCGCGCCGGTCGCCGGTCTGCTGCTCGCCGCGGCTGTCACCGGACAGTCGACCCCGATCTCCCTCAACTACAACTGGAACGGCATCGTCCACGCCGGGGAGCAGGGCAACCCTGACGACCCGAACGGCTACCGCGCCATCTCGGACCGCGGTCTGAACTTCCAGAACGGCGTGCCGACGGGCCCGGTGGTGAACCAGTATGTGTTCGTCACCGCCGCGAACACGCTCGACATGGTGCACCTGGGCAACCGGAACACGGTCGACGGCGGGAACAGGGCCTTCGACGCCCAGCCGGACGGCGACGACATCGGCATCCAGCCCGCGTGGCTGCCGAACGTCGACCAGACCGGTCCGCAGACCACGACCCTGTCGACGCCCTACGCGATCACCGGCACGACGCGCGCCAGTTTCCTGATCCAGATCAGCAACGGCGGCGGCTCGATGGACGTGATCTTCGGCTACACCGACGGGTCGACGAGCACGCACACGATCAGTGCGGGCGACTGGTTCGGAGGCCCCTACGCGGGCGCGGATGCGACCGACTCCGGCAATCCGGGGGCAGGGCTGCACATCGACGAGCGGACGATCGATCTCAGCGGCGAGGCTGGGAAGACCTGCAACTCGGTCTCGTTCGCCAACCGCTCGAACGGCAACGCCGGCTACGCGATCTTCGCCGGCAAGTTCGACTCCCCGCCGCCGGTGCGCCGGATCAATCAGATCGCGCTGAACTACAACTGGAACGGCATCGTCCACACGGGCGAGCAGGGTGTCCCTGACGACCCGAACGGCTTCCGCTCGATCTCGGACCGCGCGACCAACTTCGTGGGCGGTGTCCCGGCGGACCCGATCCTCGACCAGTACTCGCTCGTCGACCAGGCGAACACGCTCGACATCGTCTACCTCGGCAACCGCAACACGGTCGCGGGCGGCCAGTTCGCGTTCCAGAACGTCGCGAACGGTGACAACGTCGGGACCCAGCCCACTTGGCTGACGAACGTCGATCAGCAGAGCGGGTCGCAGGTCACCAGTCTTCCGAACCCGATCCTGCTGGACGGCGCGTCGCGCGCGTCGTTCATCTACCAGATCAGCGACGGTGGCGGTTCGTTCGACGTCACTCTGACCTTCGGCAGCGCGGGGCCGCTGACGACGACGCTGACGGGCGGCGACTGGTTCGGGGGCAACATCCCGGGCTGCGACTCCGTCGACTTCGCGAACTTCGGCGCGCTCCTCAACGTGACCGAGTCGTCGATCGACCTGTCGACCTACGCCGGCGACACGCTGACCTCGATCGCGTTCAGCAACCCGTCCAACCTCGGTGCTGGCTACGCGATTCTCGGTGCGAACGTCGGCGGCTGCATCGCCTGCGGCCAGCCCGGAGGCCCGCAGGTGCTCGGCGGCGGCAACTCGGCGACGACGCTGATGTCGCCGTCCAACGGCAACCTGGGCTGCCCGATCGAATGGCAGATCTCGAACGGCGTGCCGAACAACCAGGGCTGGTTCCTGATCGGCTTCCCGACCACCCAGCCGATCCCGCTCGGCAACTTCATCCCGTTCTGCTCGGGATCGATCAACCTCGGCGACTTCCTCGACTACGCGATCACGCTGGACGGCACCGGTTCCGGCTCGATCTCGTTCGACATGCCGGTCGATCCGAGCTTCTGCGGCAACATGATCATCGGCCAGTTCGGCCAGTTCGATCCGGGGCTGTTCCAGTGCCCGGTCAAGATCAGCGATGCGATCGGCATCGTGATCGGCGACTGATCGCCTCCCTCTCGAGTGCGGGTCCGCGTCGGCTCTGCCGATGCGGACCCAGCATCACGGGACGAGGCGCAGCGGCACCGCGTTGCTCGCCAGCCGGAACTGGAAGCTCGCCAGGTCGACCGCCACGTAGGCGTGGTGGAGGGTCAGCCCCAGCGCGCTCGGCGGCAGCGGACCCAGCACGATCGCGGCCGAGCCGAGCCCGGTCGCATCCAGCGTCCCGATCGTGTTCGGGAAGGCGGGCGTCCCCGCGGCTTCGGACGTGATCGCGAACCACGGGTCGCCGGCCGCGTTGAGCGGCAGCACGACGCCGCCGAGCGGCGTGCCGGGCGTGGTCCCCGACATCGAGCCGACCAGGATGTAGCGGAGCGCCGGGTTCGCCGGGCCGGCGTCGAGCGTGAAGTCGACGCGTCCGCCGGTGGCTACCGACAGCGTGTCGCGGTTCGCCGACAGGAGGTCGCACTCGTCGGGGACCCCGTTCGCGTCGAAGTCCGTCGAGGTGCCGGCGCGGATGTCGCAGGAGTCCGGGAGACCGTTCAGGTTGCAGTCGGACACGTAGCCGTTCGCGATCTCGCACCAGTCCGGCGCGCCGTTCGCGTTGCAGTCCTGGGCGTCGCCGTAGCTGATGCGGAGGATGCGTCCACCGACGTCGGTCGGGCCCGACGTGTTGGAGTCGAGGTAGAACTCGCTGAAGTACAGGCCGTCCGGGCCGGCCGCGAGCGCGACCGCGGTGGCGAAGCCGTCGCCGACGTACTCGACCAGTGGGATCGGGCCTGCGACCAGGTTGCCGGCCGCATCGAGCACGAACTCGGTGATCCGCTTGCCACGCTCCTGCTGGCCCTGGGCGTAGGTCGGGCCGGACTCGGAGACGAACGCGTGCCCCTGCTTGTCCGCGGGGAAGCCGCTGCCACCGAACGTCTCGGGCTGCACGAACGCGACGTTGACCGGACCGCGCGCCGGGTCCCAGTTGTAGAGCGCGAACTGACGCATGCTCTGGTCGGTGTCGTTCCAGCCGTAGTTGCGCCCCTGGACGATCTTCGCGAAGCGGTCGACCGAGGGCCCGTTCTCGACGGTGTAGCGCGCGTTGTCCGCCGCGCGCCACGCGCCGCCGAACGGGTTGCGGACGCCGTAGGCGAACACGTAGTCGCGCGAGTCGCGGGTGCCGCCGTTGTAGAACGGGTTGCTGGTGACCGGCGAGCCGTCGAGGTTCAGCCGCAGGATCTTGCCGCGGTAGGACGCGAGGTTCTGTGCGGTGCGGTAGTCGAAGCCGTCGCCCATGTGGCAGTAGAGCTGGCCTCCGACGATCTCGACGTTCGAGACCTGGTGCGACTGGCCCTGCGGCTCGCCCTGCATGTCGAGGATCACCGACCGCGACGAGGACGTCCGGCCGCCGTTCTGGCTCGTGAGCCGCGTGATGCGCGGGTAGTTCTGGTTGCCCGTGCGCCACAGGTGCGACACGAAGACGTCGCCGGTGGCCGGATCGACGGCAAGGCCGGTGAGCCCCTGCTCGCCGCTGCCGGGGAACGCGCCCGACGGCGTGTAGTTCACGAGCCCGGTCGCGTAGGTCAGCACCGTGCCGTCGTTGGTGACGGCCTTGATGTTGCCGTAGAGCTCGGTGACGTAGTACTTGACGTCGAGCGGGCCACTCCCGGCGCTGGGCTTGAACGCGATGTTGACCGGCATCCGCAGGCCCTCGGCCACGACCTCGACCGTGTAGCCGGGTTCGATCGCGCTCCACGGGGGGGCGACGCTGCGCGCAGGCGTGCGGAAGTCCGGCGTGTTCGGCGACAGGTCGGCCCGGTAGGTGCCGCCGTCCTTGCTGACCCAGAATCGCGTCGTCGAGCCCGCGGCGATGTCGATGGCAGGGAGGTGGATCCGGAACCCCTCGCACTCGTGCTCGAAGCCGGCCACCGTCGATGCGGGGAGCACGAGGTTCCCGCCCGTGTTGCCTGCCTCGATGACGACGCGGGTCGCCTGGTGGCGAGGCAGCACCGGCGGGTTGGTCTCGTGGTTGCCGGGACCGGAGGCGCCGTCCAGTCGGAGCAGCAGCCAGCCGAGCGAGGTCTCGATCCGCATCGATGCGTTCGGCGTGCCGGTCGGCAGTTCGATGGGCTGCCCCGCATCGTCGGTCCAGGTGACCGGGGGGAACGCTTCGATGTCGTCGAGGAGCAGCGGCTCCTTCGCCGTGGCCGCCGCGGTCGAGAACGGGATCGACGCCCAGGGGCTCGACGAGGTCGCCGGGTCGCCGCTGCTGTCCCGGTGGCGCACGCGCATCGTGTACTGGGTGAACGCGAACAGGCGTCGCCAGCCGGTGTGGGAGTTCTCGAAGATCCCGTCCCCGAAGTGCGCGTGGATCTTCTCGAAGCCCGTCACGTCGGTCGCGTGCCACACGCGCTCAGGGGGCGAGACGCGCCAGATCTCCCAGTCCGACGCGTAGTGCGTGTCGCCGGGGTCGGGGTCGGAGAACGGCGACGTCTCCATGTGCACGTCGTTCGGGCTCAGCACGAGACCCGGCTGGGTCGGCTCGGTGATCCTCGGCTGGTCGGGAGGAGTGTTCCCCTGCGCGGTCGCCGCTGCGCAGGCGAGCATGCCGGCGACGATCGAGAAGCCGTGTCGGCGCGTTGCGGGTCGCTTGGTCATGGATCGAGGATGGGTCAGTGGCCGACGGTGATCGACAGCGCGTCGCTGAGGCGGAGTGCGCACGGCGGAGGGCTGGCCTCGAGGAACTGGGCCACGAGAAGAGACCCGCAGAGCGCGCGATCCGGCGGGAGGTCGAGGAAGAGTTCGCCGTGTCCGGCGCCGTCGATCGCCAGGGGCACGGCGATCGGTGAAGCCACGTGGTAGACCCCGGGGCAGCCGGGCAGAAGGGACGAGATCGGCAGCGACTGGACCGCGAAACCGATCGTCAGGAGTCCGGCTGGAGTCGACGGCGTTGCCTGGTCGACGAGCAGGTCCAGGCTGCAGCCGACGGCTGCGGTGGCGGTCGTGCCGAGCGTCGGTCCCGTGCCGCCGCCCAGATGGGTGACCGCCCCGCGGTTGGGGCAGGCCCGGCAGCCGCTGACGTTGGCCGCCAGGATCGCGAAGCCGGCGTTCGGGTTGGACGGGTTCGAGAACGTGATCGCCGTGAGCACGAAGCCTGCGAGCGGGCTCAGATCGATGCGCTGCTCCTCGACGAACAGACCGGCGCCGGGGTTGGCGCGGTCCGTGCTGTCCGTGCCGGGGTAGGGTCCGCCGAACCAGTCGGCGCCGCTCAGCGTGGTTGTCACCGATCCCTGTGCACCGAACTCGAACGTGACGTCGAAGGAGCCGCCGCCGTTGCTGATCTGGAACAGGAACGTCGCGTCCGACGCGCCGTCGAGGAGGATGGGCTCGGCGAGCGGCGTGGTCTGCGGGCCACTCTGGTCGGGCTGCGCCAGCCACGCCGGCTGGACACCGACGTCGTCGCCGTCGGGAGCGATATCGAATACCCAGTTGCCGCCGTCGGTGCGGTTGCGGTCGCCGAGGTGGACGAGGTCCAGGACCCCGGGGGTGCCGACGAGGTCGTAGGCGTCGAGGCGCGCATCGCTCGGGACTCCGCCGCGGAAGTCCAACGCGCGGTCGCTGATCGAGCGGAAGCCGTTCACGTCGTCCGGTCGGCGATCCTCACCCTGGTGGACGATCCCGTTGAAGTTGTAGGCCAGAGGGACACGGGTCACGCGGCGCGGGTCGAGAGCGGCGTCGATGTTCATCGCGAGGATCGCACAGCTGCCGCTGCCGCTACGCAGGTTCGAGAATTCGATCCGCTGGACGGTCTCCCCCGCGTTCGCGCTCAGGTCGACGATCCCCTCGCTGACGTTGAGGTTGGCGCCGGGATTCGCGCGGTCGGTGCTGTCCATGCCCGGGAACGACCCGCCGAACCAGTCCACGCCCTGCAGCGTCGCCGTGCGGCGTTGGCCGCTGGCGAAGACGAACGTCACGTCGAACGACCCGCCGCCGTTGCAGAACTGGTAGAGCACTCCCGCGCGCGAGGTCGGGCCGAGCTGGATCGCAGATGCGAGCTGCGTGACCTGGGGCCCGGTCTGGTTGGTGTTGGCCAGCCACGCGGGCCGGATGCCGACGTTGTCGCTGTCTGGCGTCGGATCGAATGCCCAGAACCCGTTGTTGACCGTGTTCCGGTTGCCGAGGTGGACGATGTCGAGCGTGTTCGCCTGCGTGACGAGGCGGTAGGGGAGGAGCGGCGCGATCGCCGGCACCCCGCCCCTGAAGTCGAGCGCCCGGTCGGAGATCGAGCGGAAGCCGTTCGGCGCGTCGGGCTGACCCTCCTCGCCGGCATGGACGATCCCGTTGAAGTTGTAGTTCAGCGGGACCTGGACGGTGTTCTGCGCGATGCAGGGCGCCGCCGCCGCGCCGAGCATGAGCGCGGTCCGGAGCAGGCCGCCGATCGAGGGGGATTCGGAGCGCATGGCGAGCGGGCGGAGAGAGGCGGGGCAGGCGGCGCCCCAGACTAGCCCCCTCGAGCGCTCCGGGGACCCCCCCCGGGCCCGTACGGGGACCGCGCGGATCGGGCGGTCCCGGCGCGCCTCAGGCCGGCCAGAGCCACGCGAAGACGGCGCCCGAGACCAGCGCGTAGATCGCGGCGTCGAACGTGAACTTCAGCGTGGTCGTGAACGCGAGCCCCTTCCAGATCCACTCCGAGAACGAGCCCGTCGCGTAGGCGAGGAACGTCAGCGTCCCGATCAGTCGGAAGACCATGGCGCCCTCCGCGTCGGGCTGCAGCGTGAAGGATGCGACGTAGCCGCAGATCGCGCTGACGGCGATGGCCACGCAGATCCAGCGCCCGAGGCTCTTTCCCATCGAGAAGCTGCGCGGCGCGAGGATCGTCATCCACCCGGCCGGTCCGCGGTCGAACCTGGCCTTCATCTCGTCGGAGTTCATCTCCTCCATCGAGTGGCAGAACGGGAACATGTAGGTGCCGGGGCCGACGCCTTGCTCACGCATGGCGTCGAGCACCGCGTCCTCGCCGGGCAGACCGCGGTAGTCGCTCTTGTGGAGCGGTAGCAGCATGTGCATGAGCGAGCTGGCGAAGAACACGGCGACGCCGGTCGCGAGGATCGGGACGAGGAGGTCGAGGAGCGGTGTCATGGCGGGACTCCTTGGGGGGCTGGAACGAGCGCCGGCAGGCTAACCGATACTCCTTCCTGATCGCCTCCGCGGTGGCGCCCGTGTCGTGGAGTCACGATGATCCCGCGCGATGTTCGAGTCCTCTCAGCGCTTCTTCGCCCTGATCCTGGCGGGCTGCCTCGGCGCCTGCTCGTGGGCGGGGCCGCGGCCCGTCGAGGGGGCCGTCATGCACGACGTCGAAGCCGAACCCGAGCGGACGCTCCGCGCGGGGGATGCGTTCCGCGGCAGGGTCTTCGGCATGGAGTTCGAGGCCCCCGGGCGGGACCGCCGCTACGTCGACGCCTGGGATGTCGGCTTCGCGTCGACGCCGGACACGGACGGCGGTGAGGTCCAGCCGTTCGCGTCCGCATACTTCTGGCGACGGCCCGACGAGGACCGGTTCCTGCGTGCTGTGGTCGGCGGCATCTACAACGACGTGACGTGGGCCCAGTCCCCTGAAGGGTGGGGGAATCTCGAACATCTCGTGACCCTCGACACGTTCACGTGGCCTGCGGCTACGCGCGAGTGGGTGGACGGCGTGCTCGAGGACGACACCGAGGTCGCGTGGGGTCACGTGCGGCCGGGGCTCGGACTCGGCTACCGGCGGCAGGTCGGTCCTGCGCAGGACAACATGCTCGCCGCGCACTTCGTGGGCGAGGTCGGGTCGCTGTACTTCGGACGGGGGGACCGAACGCCGGCTTCGGCCGCGCTCCCATCGAGCGTGGTCGAGGCACGGGCCCGCGTGCGGTTCCGGCTCGACATGCTCGAACGGAACCTGCTCGAGATGCCGCACGCCGGCTACGCGTTCGGCGCGGATCTCGTCGCCGGCCATCGGTTCGGCTGGGACACCGACCCCGCTCTGTCGTTCGAGGCGGACGGCAGCGACTACGTGACCGGCTCCGCCTACGCGTTCGGCATCCGCGGTCTGCCGGGCGTCGCGAGCGAGAAGCATCGGGTGCTCGGCTCGGTGCACCTCGCCACCTCCGACGGCACGGACCGGTTCTCGGGGCTACGCCTCGGCGGCGGTCCCGACCCCCGCGGCGAGGAGTATGGGCTCGTGTCGCGACCGATCCTGCCCGGTGCCGGGCTCGGCGAGTTCCTGCCGGAGAGCTACGCGATAGGCTTCGTCGGCTACCGCGTCCAGCCGACCTGGTTCGCGTTCGTCGACGTGGGCGCAACGCTCGCCTGGCTCGGCGATGTGCGGCAGGGGGCTTCGGCCAGCCGAGACGAGACGCACCGGTCGGTGGGCGTGCGCCTGTCGTCGGGCTTCTTCGGCAGGACGCGCTTCCAGGTCCTGTACGCGCACGACTTCGACATTCGCCGCCCGGACGGAGAAGGCGGCTACGAGGTCTCGGCGCACATCACCGGCTACTTCTGAACCGTGCGGGCCGCGGGGTCACGGTCGACCGATGCGGCCGGTCCCGGCGTTGCTGAGCACGGCTCCGAACGGGTTGGCGCCCGCGTCGAGCACGACGGCCTGCTGGTGGAAGACCTGTCCGTGCAGCGACGGCGCGGCGGGGATCGGCACCGGCCAGAGGGCTTCGCCGCGCGGGTCGGCGAGCAGCGGGAACGGGATGTCCGCGGCGACCAGCAGTGAGCAGCCGGTCATGCCGAGCGCGTCCAGCGACGCAGGCAGGTTGATCCCGCCGAAGCTCGCGGTGGAGAAGCCGAGCAGTCCGACCGCCATGCCGCCCGGACTGGCGCCGACGACCGAGGTCTCGAAGCATCCGGACAGCCGCGGTCGCGAGCCGGGTCGCGCGAGCAGGACGGGGCTCCCGCGGCCTGCGCCCGCGCATCCCTGCCCGAACGGCGACCACGCACCGCGGAAACGGCCGTCGAGCGACGGATCGAGCGGTGACACGACCGCGCGTGCGTTCGCGACCCGGTAGCCGTAGCCGGCAAGAGTGGTCGGACCGTTGGTCAGCGTGGCCGTAGCGCGGACCGAACCCTGGTCGAGGATCGACGCGACCCCGGTCGACGGGTCGTAGCGGCAGATGACGTCGAAGCGGGCGAACGCGTCGGTGCCCTGTGGGAACGGGCTCTGCTGGACCGTCTGCCCGAGATGCTGGATCCGGTAGACACCCAGCCGCGCGTCGAGTTCGAACGCGAGCTCGGGGCCGGCCGCCGCACCGCTGCCGAGGAGAAGCGCGATGTTCGCGCCGCGTCCGGCGAGGTCCTGCATCGTCGCGGCGAGCGGGACGTCGATCGTAGAGGTTACGTCGAACGCGAACGGGCCCTGCACGTCGCCGGTGGAGCCAGCATCGAGCTGCAGGTCTTCACCCGACGCGGTGAGCGTCACGTTGCGCACGGTCGGGAACTCGTCGGCCCCGCGGAACCACTGCGCGTCGTACGTGCGTCGTGACGCCATCAGGCGTTCGAGCGCCGCGTCGATCGACGGGTTCTGGCCCACGACGTTGGTGGTCTCGCCGGGGTCGTTCGCGAGGTCGAAGACCTGGAGCGGCACGCCGCTGCCCGCGTTGCCGTAGCGGACGCCCTTCCAGTCGCCCATGCGCACCGCCTTCCGCTGCGTGCCGCCCTGCGCGTATTCCCAGTAGAGATACTCGTGCTCCTCCTGGCAGCCCGGTCCCTGACCGAGCAGCGTCGGCGCGAACGACACGCCGTCGAGATCCGCGGGCACGCCGGCATCGATGACGTCGCCGACCGTCGACAGGATGTCCCAGACCGCGGCGACGTGATCGGTCGTCGTGCCGGGCGCGATCTTCCCGGGCCAGCGCGCGATCGTCGGCACGCGGATGCCGCCCTCGTAGACCTCACCCTTGTAGCCGCGGAGTCCGGCGAGCGAGTTGAAGAACTGGCGGTCGACGCCGCAGCAGTAGCTGGTCCCGTTGTCCGACGTGAACAGGATCAGCGTGTCGTCCTCGATGCCGAGTGCGGCGAGGCGGTCGATCACGAGGCCGATGTCCCGGTCCATCGCGGTGATCATCGCGGCGTAGGCGCGGCGCGGCTGCGGGTGGCTCGTGTAGTGGGAGCTCGGGAAGTTCGCGTTCGGCTCCGACCACGTGACGTTGCCGTAGAACTCGTCGATGGCTGTCCTGCCCTGGGCTGCCTGCGCGGGGTCGCTGTGCGCGGGCTCCTGCAGCGAGACGTGGGGGATGCAGTAGGCGAGCTGCAGGAAGAACGGTCGCGTGTGGTTCTGGCCGATCCACGCGAGCGCCTCCTTCGTCATCTCGTCCTGGGCGTGCGTGTTGCCGGCATTGTTCGGGCCCTGCGCACCGTTGTTGCCGGGGTAGCTGACCTGGGTCTGGTTGCGCCACAGGTAGCTCGGGTAGTACCAGTGCGCTTCGACCTGATCGAGGAAGCCGAAGAAGTGGTCGTATCCCTGGTCCCAGGGCAGCCCGGTCGAGCCGATGTCGCCGACGCCCCACTTGCCGATGAACGAAGTCGTGTAGCCCTCGTTCCTCAGCATCCGGCCGATGGTCAACCGGCCCGGGTCGAGCATCGCCTGCTGGCTGTTGTTGCGGACGTCGCAGTGCCCGGTGTGTCGGCCCTCCTGGATCGTGCTCCGCGTCGGCGCGCACACCGGGGACCCGCAGTAGAACTGCGTGAAGCGCATGCCTTCCTGCGCGAGCTGGTCGAGGCGCGGCGTCCGGATCGTCGTCTGGCCGAAGCTGCCGAGTTCGCCCCAGCCGAGGTCGTCGGCGAGGATCAGGATCACGTTCGGCAGAGCGGGCAGGCTGGTCGGATCGTTCGGGTCGCTGCCGCGTCGGACCTCGGCGCCGTCACGCGGCCCGTCCCCGTCGGAGTCGGGGAGGAGCGGGTCGGTTCCGGTGTCCAGCGCCGTCACGAAGATCCCGGTCCCGGTCTCGACGCCGTCATCCAGCGCGTCGTCGTCGGTGTCCGGATCGAGCGGGTCGGTGCGCCGCTGCACCTCGACGCCGTCTGTGGACGCGTCGTCGTCCGAGTCGGGGGCGACGGGGATCGTTCCGGCCTGGAACTCGCCCGCGTTGTCGAGCTGGTCCTGGTCGGGATCGTCCTGCGGCCCCTGGCTCAGGTCGCCGAACCAGCGCCGTTCCCAGCCGTCGTCGAGCCCGTCGCCGTCCGTGTCGCTGCCGCGGTCGACGATCTGGAGGCCGGCGATGCCGGAGCTCCCGGGGTTGCCCGAGGGGGCGGGGCGCAGCGTGATCGCCAGCGTGCTCGCCGTGACCCCGGCTATGCGCACGAAGTTGCCGGTCTGGCCCGGCAGCGTCCGGGACGTCACCTGGCGGAACGAGATCGGGTCGGCGTAGAGCTGCAGGTTCTCGTTCTGGAAGAAGAACGACGCGCCCTGGATCGAGATCTCGACGTCGCGTCCTGCGTGGGAGGGACCGTGGCCGAAGTAGACGAAGACGTCGTAGCTCGGGAACGGCACGCCGGTCAGCGTCACCGTGGCCGGTCCGTTGTTGGCGTTCGTGATGATCTGCCCGTCGAAGAGCGCGCCCGCATCGCTGGTGGCGGGTGGGTTGAGCTGGAACCCACCGCTCGCCGACGCGAACGTCAGCCGCGTGCCCCGGTCCGCGCCCTGGTCGTCGCGTAGGACCACGCCGCTCCCGCCGCCGCCGTTGACGTTGTTCCAGCCGGGTGTGGCGATGACCCCGGTCGCGCCGGCGACGTTCTGGCCGCCGTTGCCGCGGAAGTTGATCGAGACCGCGCCGTTCTGGGACGCGAGCGGGACCGAGAGTGCCGCGAGCGTGAGCGTGCGAGCGAGAGACAGCATGCGATTCCGATCGTATCTGGACCCCGGCGCATGGGGCGTGCCCGCGGAACCTCGCTAGCCTGTCGGGATGCGCCCCGCACCCTGGCTGTCCACGCTCCTCATCGTCGCTGCTGCGCATGCGCAGGAGACCGCCCCGCAGTTGGGCAACGGTGTCAAGATCGGCGAGGTCACCGAGACTTCGGCGCGGATCTGGATCCGCCTGACGCAGGAATCATCCGCGCGGTTCGACGGGCTGCCGTTCCCCGAGCGCAAGCAGGGGGAGCCGCAGCTCCCGGAGGGCGCTGTGCTCGATGACATGGAGGGAGCGGTGCCGGGTGCTCCGGGAGCGGTGCGCGTCCGTTTCCGGGAAGGGGATCGAGGCGAGCGGGCGCTGCCTTGGATCGAGGTCGGCTCGGACAGCGACTTCTGCCACACGTTCGTGCTCGAGGACCTGGTCCCCCACGGGAGCGTCTCGTTCGTCGTCGAGGCGGCGAAGCCGGCCCGTGGAACCGCTGAGCCAGAGGTGACGGCCACCGTCGAGGGGGCGTTCCGCACGGCGGCGCCCGCCGAGGTCTCGCACGCGGCCTCGTTCTGCGTGATCGCCTGCCAGGACCACCCGCGGCGGGACGAGGGTGACGAGGGGCACGCGATCTACCGCGAGATGCTCGCACTCGACCCCGACTTCCTCGTCCACACCGGCGACACGCTCTACTACGACAAGCCGGCGCCCTTCGCCCGCGACGTCGCGACCGCGCGCTTCAAGTGGAACCGCTTCTACGGGCTGCGGCTCCCGCAGCAGTTCCACCGCGCCGTGGCCACGTGGTTCGTCAAGGACGACCACGACACGCTGAAGAACGACTGCTGGCCGGGTCAGACCTACGGTGATCTGACGTTCGACCAGGGCGTCGCGATCTACCGCGAGCAGCTGCCGATCGGTGAGATGCCCTACCGGCACCAGCGGTTCGGTCAGCACCTGGAGCTGTGGTTCCTGGAGGGGCGTGAGTTCCGTTCCCCGAACCGCATCGAGGACGGTCCCGAGAAGACGATCCTCGGACGTGAGCAGATGGAATGGCTCGCGCGCACGCTCGCAGCGTCCGACGCGACGTTCCGCGTGATCGTCTCGGCGACGCCCATCGTCGGGCCGGATCGGCAGGCCAAGAACGACAACCACGCGAACGTCGGTTTCCAGCACGAGGGCGACGCGCTCCGCGATCTGCTGTCGGGCCACGACGGCGTGATCGTCGTCTGCGGCGACCGCCACTGGCAGTACGCGTCCCACGACCTGCGCACCGGCCTCCGGGAGTGGGGCTGCGGCCCGGCGTCGGACGAGCACGCCGGGGGCTTCAGCCTCGGGGCGCGCACCGAGGAGCACGACTACCTGAAGATCTGCGGGGGCTTCCTCCACGTCGACGTCGTGCTCGGCGAAGGCTCCCCCGATCTGCGGCTCCGGCACCGCGGCGTCGACGGTCGCGTCCTGCACGAAGACGTCCTTCCCGCCGTTCGCGGGCGCTGACGCGTCGGCGGGCTCCCGGATCAGGCCCGGGCTCGAGCGAGCGCGTCGCGGAGCTCCGCGGCCGCTCGGCGCGGATCGGGCGACGCGAGGATCGCCGAACTGACGGCGATCCGCGTGCAGCCCTGCTCGAGCACTCGATCCAGGTTGTCGAGGCGGATGCCGCCGATCGCGAACACCGGTCGGCCTCCGGCCGCTGCGATCGCCTCGCGGAGCGCGCCGTCCGGCTGTCCCTCGACGTAGCCCTTCGTCGTGGTCGGGTGGATCGGCCCGAACCCGACGTGGTCGGCGCCGTCCTCGAAGGCGCGGATCACCTGGTCGGTGGCGTGCGTCGAGACGCCGAGCCACCGCCCGTCACCGAGCCTCCGCCTCGCACTCCGCGCGTCGAGGTCGTCCTGGCCGACGTGGGCCCCGGCGGCGCCGAGTTCTGCCGCCAGCTCGACGTCGTCGTTCACGATCAGCGGGACGTTCCGTGCGCTGCAGATCTCGAGGCAGCGCCGTGCGGCCTCCGCGTCCGCGTGCTTGACGCGCCACTGCACGAGGTCGACCCCGCCGTCGAGGGCGGCTTCGAGGCGGGCCCACGGGTCACCCGGGCAGATGCTCGGCGTGAACAGCAGGTAGAGGGCGTGGGGGATCGGTCCGTGCACGGACGCCGAGGATATCGGCGCCGGCGCGAACCGCCGCGCGCGTCATCAGCGCACGCCGGCCGCGGGCTCCTGCCACTCGAGCACGTTGGTCACGCACCGGACCGTGCCCCCGTGCTGCGCGAGCCGAGCGACGTCGATCGGATGGGGTTCGACGCCGGCATCGGCGTAGACCGCGAATGCAGCCTCGTCCAGCGCCGCGATGCCGTAGCGCGGCACGTAGGCGTGGAGGCCGTCGGCGCGCCGCTCGACGACCGCGTTGTTCCACGTCAGGAAGCTGCCCTGTTGTCCGACGAGGATCGGGATCGACAGCACGCGGAGACCCGCTGCGACCAGCTCTTCCCGGATCGCCTTGTAGACGGGGGCTTCGCGTCGGGTCGTCTCCGCGTTCCACTGGTCATGGAGCGGCATCACGGAGCTCGGCAGACCTGCGTCGAGGAGGTCGTCGAGCCACGCCGCGCCCGAGATCGGGTTGCCGAGCACGACGGTGTCCGGCCCGAGCACCGTGAGGAACATGTCGCAGTGCTCGTGCGGCACTCCGGCCCTGCGGCCGATGATCAGCGGTTCGGCTCCGAACGTGTGGGCGAGCCCTGCGAACGCGTCCGCCTCACCGCGGTAGAGTCGGTCGAGATTGGCGAGCAGCAGGTGGGAGCCCGCGATGGGGCGGACCGCCGAGAACAGCAGGTCCCCACCCGCGAAGTGCAGCTTGCTCTGCGTCGCGTAGAAGGAGCTCCCTTCCGCGGCGAGCGCCTCGCTGACCTGGAGATCCGGCATCAGGTCCATCTCGACCATGTCCGGGTCGGGCGTCATCAGCTCGACGCTGCCCGGGTTGCGGCCCGCGAGAGCGACGATCCGATCCCTCGCCCAGACGGTGGGCGGTCCCTCGGTGACGACGGTGCGCAGGCGGTCCCGGCCGAACCCCGCGTGCTCCGCGAGGCGCGTTCCCGCTCTGGCGGAGGTGTCGCTGCAGGCGAGGACCACCTGGACCTGGGTCGGGAGCTGCCGGGCGAGGTCGCGCCAGGTCGGGAACAGGTCGCCTGCGACCTCGGGGTCGTAGTGGATCAGCAGCGTCCTGATCTCGGCCGACGCCTCGGGGAAGCCGCGCACCTGGGCCGTCGCCGAGGCCGTCGCGAGGGCGATCGTGAGCAGGAAGGCAGTTCCGACGGAGGGCGACGGGCGCAGCATGGATGCGGCCGGGGCGGGCAAGCGATGGGCCGCGCCGATTCCGCGGGTCAGGAGCAGCGAATCGGACGCGAGCCCCCGAAGTCCCGGGCTGGGCTTGCCGATCCAGATGCGGATCGGAGCGATCGATCCGATGCCAACGCGCGATCCCAACCGCTGGCCCGCGCGGTTATCCTCCCCGCCCATGTTCCCGGACGCGTTCGGAGCGAACCTCGCGGTGTTCCTGGTGGCCCAGGTCGTCGCCTGGTTCTACCTGCGCACCGGGCTGACGCTGCGCGGCGTGCTCCTGCTCCTCGTTGCGTGGGGAGCCGCCGACCTCGCGCTCGTGCTGCGCTTCGCTTACGCGAACACCGGCACCGAATACGTCGCCAGTCTCGCGGTCCTCCAGGGCTACACAGTCTTCGAAACGCTGCGGGCGGTCTGGGGAACGGTGCGGCGCCGCTCCGGGGCGGCCTCCGCCCGGAGGGCCGAGGCGCTGCGCTCGGCGATGGTTGCGTTCCTCGAGGACGACCTCGACGCCGCGGCCGCGGGGTTCCGGGGACTGGTGCGCGCCGACCCCTGGGACCTGCAGGGTCGACTCGGCCTGGGTTCGGTGCTCGGTCGGCAGGGGCACGCGCGTGCCGCCAGGCGCCAGCTCGCGGCGGCGCGTCGCCTCGACCGCGATGGACGCTTCGAGGATGCGATCACGGTCGAGGTCGAGCGTCTCGGACGACGCGTCGAAGTTCAGCGGTAGGGTCTCTCGCCGCTGAGCGTCCGGTGACTCGACCGCCAGAATCGCCACGCCCCGTCCTCACCGCGACGTAGCACCGCCTCGACCTCGATCGCCCAGATCACCGGCGCGTCGGGATCGATGTAGGAAGCCTTCGGGTGGATCTCGACGAACTCGACGGAGAACAGCGCGATGGCGTGGGACGGACGCTCGCCCTCGTCGAGCTCGATCTCGAACGGTTGGCCATCGACGAACCGGCAGAACAGCCCCTTTGTCCGGTCGTCGCCCCCGAAGCGCAGTTGGCGGAACGCGGCGACGAGCAGGGGCTTGTCGATCCTTGGGTTCGTCGACGCGTCGACGAATTCCTCGGCGAGGGCCTGTGTGCACGCACGGAAGCGACCCGCGGCGAAGTCCGAGACAGCGCTCTCGACCACGGCCCGCACGCGGCCCTCCTCCGGCTTCGGCCAGGCGAGAACGCCAGCCGCCAACACGAGAAGGACGATCGCGATCCGTGAGGGCGTCATCGGACCGACTGTACAAACCGCCGGCCCCGCCCGCGACGAACGCGAGCGGAGCCGGCCGGAGTCAAGGAGTCGAGAAGGAAAGACTGCAGGGGGCCCGCGTCACCGCGGGGATCGTTGCTCGGGGCCGGTCAGACGGCCTTCCACTTGCGCCGTTCGACATCGTCGCTGAACCGCTTGGCGTCGTCCTTGTTGAACAGACGCACGCGGCTCCCGCACTCCACGCAGTAGGAGTGGTTCACGCTCATCATGTAGTGGACGTAGTTCTTGCAGCCGTCACACCACTTGGTCTCGGCGTAGAAGTCGTGGGTGCTCATGTCTTGCGCTATCGGTTGAACCTGCAATGAGTGCGGACTCTGTCTTGCACATCTCTTGCCAGATCGGGATCGCTCTGCGGCCCCGCAGCGAGTGCGCGTTGCGATCGGCGTTTCGCGGCTCGGCGCGCGCGACGCGACTCGGCGCGCATCCAGTCCTCGTCCAATGCGCGCGACGGTGCGGCGCCGCGCGACGCGCTCCACGCGTTCGCTCTCGGCGCCCATCGCTCGTTGCCGTCGACGGATCGTTGCGGGCGTCGTCTTCCGACGACGCGTCCTGCGGGCGCAACGCAGGCGGCGCCCGCAGCAGGCTGAGCGGCGTCGAGCCGCCCCGCTCAGCGTCGATCCATGGCCGAGCGGAGCGCGGAACGCACGTTCGCGTCGGACTCTCCGCGGAGTGCCGGTTCGAGACCCGGGTCGCGAGGATCGATCCTGCCGATCGCCCAAGCTGCGTGCTCGCGCACGATCGGATCAGGATCCGTGAGCGTGCGGCGCAGTGCGGGCAGGGCAGAGCCGTCGCCCAGATTGCCGAGCACGACCGCCGCATTCCGTCGGAGTCCGGTGCGCGTCGCACGCCGCATCGCGGTTCCGGTCCAGTCCGCATCGTAGGACTCCTCGTCGAGCTCCAGGATGCCGACGAGGTCGTAATCGGTGACCGCACGGTGCGGCACCAGCTCGGCGGGTAGCTCCTGCTCCGGCCGCGTGGCCCGCCCCCTGGAGGACGCGAACGGACAGACCTCGAGGCAGACGTCGCAGCCGAACAGCCACTCGCCCTGCGGTTCGCGCATGTCCTCGGGGATGCGCCCGCGGAGTTCGATCGTCGTGTAGCTCAGACATCGCCGCGCATCGACCTGGAACGGCGCGACGATCGCTCCGGTCGGGCAGGCGTCGATGCACCGGGTGCAGGTTCCACAGCTGCCGGGAGCAGGTAGGTCGAACGGGAGCTCGAGCGGGGTCAGCAGCTCCGAGAGCAGCAGGTAGGGGCCGTGGGTGGGTGAGATCACGCCGGCGGACTTCGCGAGGAAGCCGACCCCCGCGCGGACCGCGAGGGCGCGCTCGAGGATCGGCACTGCGTCGGTGCCGACGCGGACCGTTCCTCGGGGGACTCCTTCGCCCTCCAGGCGCTCCCGGAGCTTCTTGGTCCGGTTGCCGAGCGCGCGGTGGTAGTCGCGACCGACGGCGTAGCGGGCGATCCGCGCGCCACCCTGGATCTCTGCCGCCGGGCGGCCGTAGTCGAACGCGAGCGCGATCGCGCTCCGCGCGTGGGGAGCCCAGCGCAGCGGGTCCTTGATCTCGGCGCGCTGGGCGTCGAGCCAGCGCATTTCGCCGTGGCGCCCCTGGTCGAGCCAGTCGTCGAATCGCGCCGCGTGGGCCCCAGGGTCCGGGGGGCCGAAGCGTACGACCGTGAAGCCGGCCTCGTCGGCCATCTCTCGGACCAGCTCGGGGGAGATGCGCATTCGGACCGCATGGTCCGTGGAGCGCTGCCCGGATCAAAGCGGGGAGTCACCCCGCGGCAGGTCCGGGTGACTTCCGGTCCAGGCCCGACTATGGGACACTGGCGAGCGGTCCAGGCAGGCCGCCAGCCTCGCCTCCTCCCCCGATCCTCGATGGAAGCTGTCGAACGTGCGCTGACCGACGCCCTCGCCGAACGCCTCGGCGAGCTGTGGGAGCAGACCGGCGACGACGGGCTCGGTCGGGTCGTCGCAGGGCTCTCCCTCGACGAATCCCCCGAGGCTCCCAGGCTCGAGGACCTCCCGCCCCAGGAGCACTTCGACTGGATCAACACGGCCCTGATGCAGTGCTTCCAGCGAACGGGCGACAGCCAGGTGTTCGCGCTGCTCTACGAGCTCAACGAAGCCTCGTTCGGCCAAGCGATCCGCTCCCGTGTAAGGCGGACCTTCACGCGCGTCGACGAGCGCGACGTGCTCCAGGAGGTCTTCCTCAACATCTATCGCTACCCGCACCGCTTCGTCGCCGAACGCGCCGACGCGTTCCGCAACTGGGGACATCGCATCGCGCTGAACACGCTGTCGCGATTCCTCAAGCTGGAGTCGCGGCGGCGTCGGACCCAGGTCTTCGACGAGGCGATCGGTGAGCACGTCGACGAACGCGAGGTGACGCCGCTGCGCCGTGCGGCGGACGCCGAGCAGCACCGGGCCATCGACCGCGCGTTCCTGATCTACCTGAACCTCTACCTCGTCCACTTCCGCGAGCTCACCGAGCGGGAGCAGCAGGCGCTGACGCGGGTGGAGGTCGAGGGCTGGAGCTACCGCGACACGGCGGCGGAGCTCGGCATCTCGGTGGCCAACCTGAAGATGGTGATCTTCCGTGCGCGTCGGAAGATCTACCGCGGCATGAGCCGCACGATGGCGGAGCTCGAGGCCGAGGCGCAGCGCGCCGTGGCGGCGGGGCGCCGTGCTCGCGGAGCGGTGTCGCCCACGTCGACCGCCGGAGCGGGAGCCGAGGAGGTGGTGTCATGACCGCCAGACCGCGCCGTGGCGCTCCGCGCCCCAGGACACGCGCGCGATCTGTCGATCCGTGCACGCAGATCCAGGTGGACCTCTCGGCGATGCTCGACGGCGAGCTGGACGCCGCGTCGGTGCGCCGCGTGATGGTGCACTCGGACGCGTGTCCGTCCTGCCGCGGGTTCCTCAAGGGGATCCGGATCCAGGCGCGGTCGCACCGAGACCTCCACGCCGCGATGGCCGGCCAGGGCTTTGTCGACGTCCCCGGGGCGGACGGCGCGACGATCCGCGTCGGTGCCGACGAACTGCGGCGCCAGCTGACTGCGAACGGCGTGCAGCTCGCGCGCATCTTCTACGAGCTCGGTCGCGGGTTCGTGCTGATGGGCATCTCGCCGAACTACTCGCGTGTCGTCCAGCGGGAGCCTGTACCGATCCCGGACATGTTCCAGCGCGGGCGCAACCTGCTCGACGAAGTCGCCCGCCTCGCCGGAGCGCCGTCGTCCTCCGACGAGGGAACGGAGTGGGTCAGGGCGCGGGAGCTCTTCGGCGAGGAGTGGCGGCGGAGTCCGGCGCAGAACCTCGAGAAGGGCGTCGAGCTCCTCCGCGAGACCCTGCACCTCGACCCCGAGCACCACGAGGCGCGGATCTACCTGGGGCACGCGCTCCACATGGCTGGTGACCTGCCGCGCGCAGCGGGCGAGTTCCGCTCGGTGCTGGAGCGGACGCGCGAGCCGTCGACACGGGGCTTCGCGCTGCTGAACCTCGGCAACATCCACCTGGAAGAGGGGCAGCCCGACCAGGCGGAGCAGCTCTTCCTCGAGCTCGTGGCGTCCGGAGCGATCCAGGACACGCCGCAGTTCGGGCTCATCTACTTCAACCTCGCGCTCGCCTACGGCATGCAGGAGCGCTTCGAGGAATGCCATCGCTGGCTCGAGCGCCTGTACGTCGAGATGCCGCACAAGAGGCGGATGATCGCGGAGGAGTTCCGCTGCCGTGAGGACTTCGTCGACGCGCTGAGCCGACACCCGTCGGTCTACGCGAGCCTCGCCCACAGTTTCCCGTGCTGGTTCCCCGACAAGGAAGCCTGCTGATGTCTCGTACCCATCGTGCCGATGCCTCGTCCGTCCCGCCGCGCGCCGCGTGGCGGGCCCGTTCGTGGGTGATCGCGTCCCTCGCGCTGCTCGTCGCCCTGCTCGCGTCGGGGCCCGCTCCGGGCGACGTCACTCGCAACGGCGGCATCATCATCCTCCCGGCGCCGACCCACGCGATGAGCTGGGGCAAGAGCGTCCGGCAGTCGTACGGCTTCGCGGCCGGGCAGGACGTGGTCTTCCAGATGGACCCGCGGATGAGCTCCGCGCTGCTGATCGCCTGCACCGGCCCGACCGTTGCGCCGGTCGGCAACATCCAGGGCCAGCTGTTGACCGTCCGCTCGCGCGATCTCCGCGCGCTGAAGGGGGTCGGCATCGACTCCCTCCGCCTCCAGGTCGTGGGGGCTGGTGCGATCGGCTACGACCTCTGGTTCGACATGGCCGCGAACGGCAACGTCACCGTCACGCTCCGCTGACGCGCGCGCTCCGGCGCGCGAGGATCGCGACGAGCCGGGCCGGCACGTTCGTCGTGATCGCATCGAGCCCGGCCGCGACGGCGCCGAGCAGCGAGAGCTCGGGGTCGATGGTGTAGGCGCAGACCAGGTAGCCACGAGCGTGGAGCGCCTCGACGTCGGCGACGCGGAGCGTTGACGCGCTCCAGTGCACCATCGAGACGCCGAGCGCGTCGATCTCGGCGAGCCGCTCCGGAGTCAGTTCTCCGCTGCCGAGCGCTCCGAGCGTCAGAGATGGCGCGAGCGCACGGATCTCGCGCAGCCAGCTCCAGTCGAAGGACTGGACGAGCACGTCGTCGACGCAGCCGGCGTCTCGCAGCACCGCGAGCATGGCCTCCGCGGAACAGGTCTTGTGCTCGACCATCGGCACGGTCCTGCCCGCGAGCATCGCGAGCGCATCGGCCAGTGACGGGACGCGGGTTCCCGCGTGCGTCGCGCCGCGGAAGGACCCGGCGTCGCAGCGCGCGAGTTCTCCCGCATCCACATCGCGGATCGCCACCTTGGTCCTGCCGAACACGTCCTCGGCGTCGGTCGTCCGATCGAGCGTGGCGTCGTGCAGGCAGACCAGAAGGCCGTCCGACGTCGTCTGCACGTCGAGCTCGACCATGCCTGCGCCCTCGGCGATCCCGGCCTCGAATGCGGGAAGCGTGTTCTCCGGCCAAGCGGCCGACGAGCCTCGGTGTGCTACGACGAGGGGGGAGCGGCTCGCGGCATCCGTGAGCCGTTGGGACAGCCGGGTGACGTGCGCCGTCCGTGGTTCGGGTGCTCCTCCGGGAGAAGCGCAGCCGGAGACCGTGACTGCCATGGAGAGCGGCAGGGTAGCGAGGACTCGGAGTCGTGCCAGGTCGTGCATCACGGCCGAGACCCTACCTCGTCGCATCAAGGAGTGATCAGCGCGGGTTATGTTCCGGCCATGGCGCTGCGCGACCCGTTCCGTCCGTCCGAGATCCTTCTGCTGGGCCCCGGGCCGTCCCCGGTCGATCCGGCGGTCGCAGCCGCCATGGCCGCGCCGACGCTCGGTCACCTCGACCCGGAGTTCATCGCGCTGATGGACCGGGTCCAGCAGGACCTGCGGGTCGTGCTCGGCACCGCGAACCGCTTCACGATCCCGATCTCCGGGACCGGCTCGGCCGGGATGGAGGCAGCGATCGTCAACCTGGTCGAGCCCGGCGATCGGGTGGTGGTCGGGGTGCACGGGGTCTTCGGCGGTCGGATGGTCGATCTCGTCCGGCGCCAGGGCGGCGAAGTGGTCGTGGTCGAAGCGCCGTTCGGGCAGCCTCTGGACCAGGAGGGGATGGCGCGTGCGATCCTTGGGGGGGCGACCCGCCTCGTCGGCTTCGTGCATGCGGAGACCTCGACCGGCGTGCTCCAGCCTTTCGACGGCATCGTCTCCGCCGCGCGGGAGGTCGGTGCGCTGGTGCTCGGCGACTGCGTGACGAGCCTCGCCGGTGCGCCGGTCGAGGCGGACGCTCGAGGGCTGGACGCCGTCTACTCCGGCACCCAGAAGTGCCTGTCGGTCCCGCCGGGCCTCGCTCCGTTCACGCTCTCCGACGCCGCGATCGATCGCATCCGCGGGAGGTCCGGGCCGTCGACGTCCTGGTACCTGGACGTCGGCCTGCTGTCCGCCTACTGGAAGGAGGGGGGCGACCGTGTCTACCACCACACGGCCCCGGTCCAGATGGTCTACGGGCTAGCGCGCGGGCTGGATCTCGTGATCGACGAGGGGCTCGAGGCCCGGTTCGAGCGCCATCGTGCGGTCGCCGCTGCGCTGTACCGCGGGCTCGACGTGCTCGGACTCCGCTGCCTCGTCGACCCGGCCTTCCGCACGCCGATGCTGACCTCTGTGGGAGTCCCGGAGGGCGTCGACGAGGCGGGTCTGCGGCGCTTCCTTCGGGCCGAGCACCACATCGAGATCGGTGCGGGCCTCGGAGCCTTCCGCGGGCGTGCGGTGCGGATCGGCCTGATGGGGCACGGAGCGCGCCTGACCAACGTCCGTCGACTGGTCGCCGCGCTCGGCGATGGGCTCTCCAGGGTCGGTCACCCGGTCGACGTCGGCGCCGCGCTGCGGGCGGTCGGCTGAGGATGTTCGGCCGGATGCGGCACTCTCGACGCAGCCTCCCGATCGGGGCCGGCTGCGCGTAGCATCCGGCGCGTGGAGCAGACCTACGACATCGAAGCCCAGATCCGCGAGAGCATCCTGACCAAGGAGCGGTTCCTCGCCGAGTGTCATGGCGCGCTGCAGCGCCTGTGTCAGCTCGCGACCGACTGCGTCCTCGGCGGCGGCAAGCTGATGCTCTGCGGCAACGGCGGCTCGTCCTGCGACGCCGCGCACGCGGCCGGCGAGCTGATCGGATGGTTCGAGGACAAGGACCGGGAGGGCATTCCGGCCATCGCGCTCGGGCACGAGACGCCGTCCGTCACCGCCATCGGCAACGACGCAGGCTTCGAGCACATCTTCGCTCGTCAGGTCCGTGCGCTCGGGCGACCGGGCGACCTCCTGATCGGGATCTCGACCTCGGGCGGGTCACGCAACGTGGTCCGCGCGATGGAGACCGCGCGCGAGATGGGAATTGCGACGGCAAGCTTCGGCTCCGCGCGCGGCGGGCCGGTGGCCGAGCTGTCCGACGTGGCGATCGCCGTGCCCTCGTCGTCGACGCCGAGGATCCAGGAGTGCCACCTCGTGGTCGTGCACGTGCTCTGCGGATGGCTCGAAGCGGCGCTCCGGGCCGCTCGCAGCTAGGCGCGGACCGCGCCCGGCCGGTCACCGACCCGCGGGAGCGGGGGCAGCCTCGAACGGCACGGCCGACCCGAGCCTGGCCCGGATGCGATCGGCCGCCGCGTCCGCGTCGTCCGGCGGGACGGGGTTCTCGGTGACCACGCGCAGGACCGAGGCGAAGACGCCGTCGTGTCCGGGGACCCGGGTCATCGGGCCGTCGTGGTCGACGAGTGCGGCGCGCTCGGCGGCTGCGAGCAGCGGGTGCGGGAGGCTGGTCCGGGGTGGGGTGGTTCCCATGCCGCCGAGCGGGGCGTAGGTGCCGAGCACCGGCAGTTGGGGGAACGCGGCGTTGCCCATCTGTCGGCACGAGCGGAGGACGCCAGCGAGATCGGCGAGCGGCTCGCGGCTGGCGATGACCAGGAACACAGCTCCCCCGACACCGTCTCCGGCGTGCCAGAGCAGCTCTTTGCCGAGGTGTCGTCCGGGCAGGCCGTGGACTCCTGCGGGCAGCGGGTTGATGCCGAGATCGGTGCGGAGCGCCGTGCTCGGGAACATCGCGATCGTCCCGCGCACCAGGTCGTGGCTCGCGACGTAGACGTGCATCGGCTCTTCGAGCGTCAGCTCGAGTCGCAGCGGGAACTCGGTCGGAAGCTGGGCTGCCGGCTCGATCCGGGCCCTCGACTCGCCGCCGGACCACGTGGTCGTCGCCGGTGGGGGCGGCGTGAGCCAGACCCCCGACAGGAGACCTGCGATCGCGGCGATCGCGGTGATCAGGGCAAGTCGGGAGGGGCGGGGCAGGGAGTCCATCGGCGCGCGGGTTCCTGCCTTCCTATCGGCCGTTCGGCCGGATTCCTTCAGGTCGTCCGGCGATGGACCCGCTTCGGCGATGCCTGGTCGGTCGGCATCACCACGATCGTGTCGAGGTTCACGTGGGGCGGTTGGCTGATCACGAACGAGATCACGTCGGCGATGTCCTCTCCTGCCAGCGGGGTCATCCCGTCGTAGACCGAGGCGGCGCGGGCCTCGTCACCGCGGAACCGGACCACGCTGAACTCCGTGTCGACCATGCCGGGATCGACGCTGGTCACGCGGATGCCGTGGCCGAGCGTCTCGTAGCGGAGCGCCTGGGTGATCGACTGCAGCATCCGCTTGGTCCCGCAGTAGACGCTGCCGCCCTCGTAGGTCTCGTGGCCCGCGATCGAGCCGATCATCACGACCTGGCCGCTGCCTCGCTCGACCATCTGCGGCAGCACGCGGCGGGTCACGTGCAGGACGCCCATCACGTTCGTCTCGACCATCTCCCGCCATGCTTCGCCGGTCGCGCCGAGGATGGTCTCGGTGCCACGCGCCAGCCCGGCGTTGTTGATCAGCACGTCGATCGGACCGTTCGCCGCCGTCGCAGCGGCGAGGAAGGTCTCCACCGACGCCTCGTCGGTGACGTCCAGCGCGTGCCGGAACGCATCCGGCGCGACTTCGGTGAGCCTCTCGACGCGGCGCGCGCCGAGGGACATCCGGTGGCCGTCGGCGGCGAGCTTTCGCGCCGTGGCGGCTCCGATCCCGGAGCTGGCTCCGGTCAGGACGATGTGCTTCATCGTGGTTCCGTGGAGGGGGTTGGGGACCGGTGGAGAACTCGTCACCCGGGCCAGTGTTGGGCGAGCAGGCGGATCGCGAGCAAGGCGCAGACGCCGAGGACGACCGCTCGGATCGCGCCGTGGCCCCGCTCCAGGCTGAAGCGGGCGGCGGTGAACGAGCCGATGCCGGCGCCCAGCGCGAGCCACAGCGCGGGGTCCCAGACGATCTCGCCGGCGATGGCGAAAGCGGTGACGCTGGTTACCGCGGAGCCGGCGATCAGCGCGGTCTTGGCGATGTTCACGTGGACGAGGTCGCGGCTGTGGACGTGCTGCAGCGCGAGGATGGCGAGGAGCCCGACGCCGACCTGCAGGAAGCCCATGTGCAGCCCGACCGCACTGAACCAGAGGGCAGCCGCGAGGCGAGATCCCGGTTCCGTGGACTGGCCCGGCTTGCTCGGGCGTGTCAGCAGGCGGTGGGTCAGGCAGAGGATCACGACGAACAGGGATGCGTCGTAGACCCAGGTAGGGAGTCGGATCGCGAGGATCGAGCCGACGATCGCGCCAGGGAGCGTCCAGAGCGCGTAGCCGAAGGCGGCCGTCGGCACCCGTTCGCCCTTCGAGCGGAAGCCCAGGATGCCTCCTGCGGCGATCGCGAGCGCGGCCGGCCGCATGCTCGCGTTCGCCGCGAGGGTATCGAGGCCGGCGGCCATGTCGAACGCGAGCAGCGCGAGCACGCCGCCGGCGCCGGCGAGGTTGTTGACGAAGCCCATCGCCACGCCGGTCAGGCAGATGACGGCGTTGGCGAGGGCCGGGTCCAACGTGCAGGCCTCGAGAGCCTCAGGCGTTCAGCAGATGCTGCACCATTTCGCGCTCCTGCTGGAGCTCGCCGGTGCTCTTGGCGATCTGTGCCCGCGCGTAGTCGTCGAGCACGAAGTCCTCGACGATCTGCCAGTTGCCCCGCCCGTCGGTCGTGCACGGGAACGAGCAGACGATGTCCCTCGGCAGGTCGTAGGCGCCGCCCGAGAACACGCAGATCGAAGCAGGATCGTCGGCGGTCGTCACGCTGAACAGCGAGGCTGCGTGCTCGATCGCGGCGTTCGCGGCGGACATCGCCGACGAGAGGCCGCGAGCATCGATGATCGCCTTGCCGCGTTCCTGGACCGTGCGCACGAACTCGCCCTCGAGCCACGTCCGGTCGCCGATCACCTCGAGGGCCGGGCGGCCGCCGATCATCGCGTTGGTCCAGTCCGGGAACTGGGTGTTGCTGTGGTTGCCCCAGATCGCGCAGCGGGTGACCTCGTTCCAGTGCACGCCGGCCTTCAGCGCGAGCTGCGCCTTCGCGCGGTTCTGGTCGAGGCGGGTCATCGCCGTGAACCGGTCGTTCGGCACGTCGGGCGCCGCGTGCATCGCGATCAGGCAGTTGGTGTTGCAGGGGTTGCCGACGACGACGACGCGCACGTCGCTGCTCGCGTGGTCGTTGATGGCCCGCCCCTGGCCCGTGAAGATCGGCCCGTTGTCGAGGATCAGGTCCTTGCGCTCCATGCCCTTGCCGCGCGGCTTGCTGCCGACGAGGAGGACCAGGTCCGCGTCGCGGAACGCGACGTTCGGGTCGTCGCTCGCCTGGATGTCGCGGAGGAGGGGGAACGCCCCGTCCTCGAGCTCCATGCAGACTCCGCGCAGCGCGCCGAGTGCCGGGGTGATCTCGAGGAGTTGCAGGGCGACGGGGGTGTCCTTGCCGAAGATGTCGCCGTTCGCGATCCGCGGCAGGAGGCTGTAGCCGATCTGGCCGGCCGCTCCGGTGACGGCCACGCGCTTCACTTGGGTCATGCCCGGCATTCGAGCAGGACCCCTCTTCCGATCCAAGCAGCTCGGAAACTCGTCGACGCGGCCTGCATCGCCGTCGGGGCGACGCTCAGCCCTCGCCTTCGACGAGGAGCCGCTCGGCGACGACCGGGGCCAGCATCTCGTCACGGACCATCAGCCAGTCGGGGTGTCGGCTGCAGACCTCGTAGGCGTGGCGATTCTCGAAGACCGCGAACAGGCAGAGCGTGAAGCCGCGGTTGTCCGCGGACAGGTTGTCGACGACGGCCAGGTGCAGGACGCCCGGCAGGGTCTCGACGAGTTCGGCCAGCGCCTTCCTTGCCGCGCGCACACGGTCGAGCGTCACGCCCTCACGGAGGCGGTAGAGGGCGGAGTAGTGGAACGTCGAGGAGGCCATCCGTCCGGGCGCAAGGGCTGCCTGGGCACCGCCCGCTGCGGCGCCGGTGCTTCGCATCGTGGGCCAGCGCGGCGATCGATGCGAAGCCAAACGGGCGGGCGGCCCGCCAAAAAGCCGGGGTCAGGCCGCCTGTCCGCCGTCGTGGTTGCGGAGCTGCAGCGGGCGTCGGGCGCTCTCTTCTTCGCCGAGCAGGTGTCCGTGATGGACCTCGTCCTCGTCGACCTGCCAGCAGAAGACCACAGGCCCGTCGAGCGTTCGGCCCGGGATATGGACGGTCAGCGGAGACATCCGCAGCACCTCGAGGCCGAGCGTCTCGAACTCGTGCCGCGCCGCCGAGATCCCGACGTCGAGCCCGGTCAGCCGGGAGTCGATCGCCTGGACCGCGGTCCGGAGGCCTTCAGGGGTCCTGGCCGTGCCCAACTGCTCGCGAAGTCGCCGCAGACGGCGCTTCTCGGCCCGCCGCTCCTCGATCTCCGCCGCGATGCTGCGGAGGAGGGGGACCAGGCGGTTGGCTTCGGCCAGCGTATAGGTCGCGTTCATGGCCATTCTTCCGGTCGCACAGGACTTGGGGGCTCGCCAGCGGTCGGCGCGTCGTCGCACCGCTCGCGGACTCCTCCCCTAGCCAGGAAACACGGGGCGGTTACCGCGACCGTGTCCCGGACTCTGCCGAAGTCTTCCGCGCGCGCGGCGCCGGAGATGCGCTGGCCGGGAACTTCGTCTCGATCCGACACGTGCGGAGCGGCCGACGTGCGCGGACAGCCGCTGTCAGCGCCGCGTCAGCGTGACGACCCGGGAGCCGTCCAGCGCAGCGGCGTCCACCGGATGTTCGGTCACCCGGCCGTCCGGCCAGCGGACCGAGATCGACCGCGCGCCGTCCTGCCCGAGTCCGAACCAGCGCGTCGCGCCCGACTGTGCGAGGTAGGAGCCGCCGGCCCCGACCTCGGCGATCGCGCGCTTCCCCGACTCGAGTTGGATCTCGATGCGGGCGCCGACTCCGGTCGGATTGCCGTTCGGCCCCGTGAGCCGGACCCCGAGCCATTGGCCTCCATCCCCACGCTGGCTGAGCACGCGGACCGGACCGTCGTTCTGGGTGATGACGAGGTCGGGCACTCCGTCACCATCGACGTCGTCG
>JAQCBR010000200.1 GCA_027621295.1 Planctomycetota bacterium | reverse complement strand
GTGCGCCGGGCGAGGAGACGGAGCTTCGGGTCGTCGAACAGCTCGCTGACCTGCACCATGCCGTCCGAGAACAGCGAGTCGAGGAAGTTCTTCGGCTGCGGCATGTGGGAAATCTCGTAGCCGTCCGCCTCGAGGCCAGCCTGTCCCGCGACCATCGCCAGCGCTTCCTCGAGGCCGCCGATCTTGTCGACCAGACCGACTTCGATCGCCTGCTCGCCCGACCACACCCGGCCACCGGCGATCTTCAGGATCTCGCCCGCGGTCTTGCCGCGGGAGCGCGCGACGTGGCCGATGAAGACGTCGTAGATGTTGTCGACGGACGCCTGCATGCGGGCCTTCTGCTCATCGGTCCACGGCAGCGACATGCTGGTCATCGATGCAGAGGCGTCGAGGCCGACGATCTCCTCGTGGATGCCGACGCGGCGCAGCAGCGCGCCGAGGCTCGGCTTCATGCCGAACACACCGATCGAACCGGTGATCGTCGTCTCCTCGGCGAGGATCGGACGGCCGATGCACGTGACGTAGTAGCCGCCCGATGCGGCGACCGAGCCCATCGAGAACACGACCGGCTTCTTGTCGGCGAGGTCGCGGAGTGCGAGCAGGATCGCCTCGCTCGCGGTGGCCGAGCCACCGGGCGAGTTGATGCGGACGACGACACCCTTGACGCCCTCGCTCTCGGCCAGGAGCTGGATGGTCTCGACCGTCGGGCCCGAGACGATGCTGCCGGCCGAAGCGGACGTGCCGTCGACGATCCCGCCCTGCAGGTGCAGGACCGCGATCGTGTCGTCTTCGAACTCCGGCGCCTTCTCCTTCCGCGGGTTCATCAGCTGCGTGAGCACCTGCATGAAGCTCTGGCTGCTCTTGCGCTCCCGCGGAGCCTCGAGCGCGTCGGTGAACTGGAGACCCTCGTCGCCGGTGATCATCTCGATCGCGGCCTGGGCACCGGACCACGGGACGAGACGGTCGACGAAGCCCGCTTCGAGGGCCTGTCGAGCGGTGTAGATCCGCTGCTCCTGCGCGGCGCGGACCGCTGCCGTGCCCATGCTGCGTCCGCGCGCGATGCGCTCGACGGCCGCGTCGTTGATGCGCTCGAGCATCGACACGTAGTGCGCGCGGAGGTGTTCGCTCATCCGGGGCAGCACGTAGGGCTCGACCGCGCCCTTGAAGTCACCGCAGCGGATCACGTCCATGTGCACGCCGAGCAGGTCGAACGCGTCCTTCATGAACATCACGCTCATCGACGGCGCGGCGATCTCGAGCGAGCCGAGGTCGGCCATCAGCACCTGGTCGCAGGCCGCGGCGAGCTGGTAGCTGCCGGTGCTCGCGTTCTCGACGTAGGCCCAGGTCTTCTTGCCCGACTTGCGGATCGCAGCCATCGCGCGATCGACCTCGGCGAGCTGCGGGCCGTTGAGCATGAAGCCGCCGCTCAGGTCGAACAGGACGTGTTCGCCGTCCGCCGCCGCGGTCTCCTCAAGGCGCTCGAGCAGTTCGTAGAACGGCTTCGGCTTGCCGACGCCGCCCCCGGCCAGCAGCGTCGTCAGGTCGCCGCCCTGCTCCGGCAGGTCCATGTAGGCCCCGGACGGCCGGACCATCAGGATCGGTGCCTTCGGCGCGTGCGCGTCGCCGTGGTCGTGCGCGTCGCCGTGGTCACCCCCGTGCTCGGTCCCGACCTGGACGTTGTGGTGGGGTCCCTCGTGGGTCTTCTCGGGGGTGGACTGGGCGAAGGCCGGGACGGAGAGGACGGCCGCGAGGCACGTCAGGACGGTGGGGAACGCAGTGGGTCGCATGTCTTTCTCGGGGGCCGTCGCAGCCGGCCCCGGGTCAGGAGGCCCTCTGTGGACGGAGGGCCTCTCGGTCTGTCGCCGGACTTCTCCCGGTCAGCGGGCGCCGGCCGGGAGATGCTCCCGCAACCACCGGGTCATCGACCCGTAGAGGTGCCGGCGCGTGTTGGTCCGTTCGAAGATGCCGTGGGTCCGCCCAGGGTAGGGCAGGGCGTCGAACGGCTTGTCGTGCTCGATCAGCCGGTCGACGAGCCGCTCGAAGTTCTGGTAGTGGGTGTTGTCGTCGACGGAGCCGTAGACGAGGAGCACGTCACCCTCGAGCCGATGGGCGTGCGTGATCGGCGAGCCCTCGCGGTAGCCGACCTCGTTGTCGGAGGGGAGCCCCATGTAGCGCTCCTGGTAGATCGTGTCGTAGAGCCGCTGGTCGGCGACGAACGCGATCGCGATGCCGGCCCGGTACAGGTCCGGGTAGTGGAACAGCGCGTTCAGGGTCATCGACCCGCCGCCGCTCCAGCCCCAGACGCCGATCCGCTCGAGGTCCAGCCAGCTGTGTGCGGCGGCCAGCGCGCGGACCGCTGCGGCCTGGTCCTGGTGGGCGATGATCCCGACCTTGCCGTAGACCGACTTCCGCCACGCGCGGCCCTTCGGGGCCGGGGTGCCGCGGTTGTCGATCGACACGACGACGTAGCCCTGCTCGGCGAGCATCCGGTGCCAGAGGCGGTTCGTCCCGCCCCAGCGGTCGACGACGGTCTGCGCGGCCGGCTCGCCGTACACGTGGACCAGGAGCGGCCACTTCTTCGACGGGTCGAAGTCCGGTGGTTTGACCATCCAGCCGTCGAGGGCGACCTGCTCGCCGTCGACGTCGATGCCGACCTCGAAGAACTCGGATGTGACCGGCGCGAGCGCGTCGAGGTTCGCCCTGACCGCCGCGTTGTCGACGAGCACGTCGAGCACGTCGTGGTCGGGCATGCGCAGCATCTCGACCCTCTGCGGCACGTCGAAGGACGACGCGGTCCGCAGCGCGTAGCGGGCGCCGGGTGCGAACGAGTACTCGTTCCAGCCGAGGTCCGCGTCCATCGGCGTGATGCGCTCGGCGGGTCCGCCGGTCAGCGGACCGCGGTAGAGGAAGCGCCGCGCCGCATCGCCCGGCGACGCGGTGAACCAGATCGCGTCGGCGATCTCTTCGACCGCGACGAGCTCAGTGACGTCGAAGGGGTCGGTCGTGATGCAGCGAGGCTCGGTGCCGTCGACGGGCACGACGAAGACGTGGTTCCACCCGTCCCGTTCGCTCAGCCACAGGAACGAGCGGCCCTCCTCGACCCAGTGGACCGGGTCGACGACCTCGACCCAGGTGTCGTCCGCGTCCCGGAAGACCTCGCGGCAGCTGCCGTCGCTCGGGTCCGCGAACAGCACGCGGTTCACCTGCTGGCGTCGGTCCAGGCGCTGGACCATCACCTCGTTCGAAGGCGTCCACTCGATGCGGGCGACGTAGTCGTCCCTCGCGTCGCCGGGGAGGTCGAGCCAAGTGACCCCGCCGCCGGTCGCGGCGACGACGCCTACCGTCACGGCCGGGTTCGTCGTGCCGACCTTCGGGTAGGGGATGCGCTGCACTTCTGGGTAGACGGAGTCCAGGTTGTGCGCGATCGAGAACGCGCCGACTCCGTCGTCGTCGACCGCGAGGAACGCGATGCGCTCCCCGTCAGGACTCCAGCGGAAGCCGTCCCGGATCCCGAACTCCTCCTCGTAGACCCAGTCGGTCGCGCCGTGGACCAGGGTCTCGCGGTCGGAGCGCGTGAGTCGCGTGCGCTCTCCCGATGCGAGGTCCTCGACGTAGACGTCGCGATCCCGCACGTAGGCGACGCGGCGCCCGTCCGGTGCGAACTTCGCGAACTGCAGCGACGAAGGCGCTGCGTCCGGACCGCCGAGCTTCCAGAGCTCCTTCGACTCGCGGTCGAAGACCCAGAAGTCGCCGCGGCTGTTCGTGCGCCAGACCCGCCGGGACTCGGTGAACAGCAGCGCCAGCCGGCCGTTCGCGGCCAGCGTGTAGTCCTCGATCCGCAGCGGGCGATCGGCGCCCTCGGGAATCAGGTCCGCGGCGGAGATCAGCACGATCGCCTGGCCCGAGAACGTGTCGTGCCGGATCAGGTCGACCGCGCCGGGGAAGGCCGGCGAAGGCGTCAGGCGCGCGTAGCCTCGGCCGTCGACCCAGCGCAGCGGGCCTGGGCCCTCGACCGCGAACTCGGGCCCGTGGATCCGGGCCACGGTCAGCGGCTCGCTCTGCGTGGCGATGCACGGCGCGAGCGCGAGCGCGGCGGTCGCCGCCCGCAGGATTGCGCCGCTCACTGCGCCTTGCCCTGGTTCGCGACCGCCTCGGCCTTCCGCGCGATCTCGTCGGCGTCACCGAGGTAGAAGTGGCGGATCGGGCGGAGGTCGTCGTCGAGCTCGTAGACGAGCGGGACGCCGGTCGGGATGTTGAGGCCGAGGATCTCGTCCTCGCTCATGCCGTCGAGGTACTTCACCAGCGCGCGGAGCGAGTTGCCGTGCGCGACGACCAGCGCGCGGCGACCCGCGTGCAGGTCCTTCGCGATCGCGTCGTGCCAGTAGGGGAGGAAGCGCTCGACGGTGTCCTTCAGGCACTCGGTCAGCGGCCGTTCGGCAACGCTCAGATCGTCGTAGCGCCGGTCGGCGGCCGGGTTCTCCGGGTCACCCGCCTCCATCGCCGGCGGTGGGACGTCGTAGCTGCGGCGCCAGATCTTGACCTGCTCGTCGCCGTGACGGGCCGCGGTCTCCGCCTTGTCGAGGCCGGTGAGCGCACCGTAGTGCCGTTCGTTCAGCCGCCAGTGGCGGTGGACCGGCAGCCACATCCGGTCCATCTCGTCGAGCGCGAGCCACATGGTCCGGATCGCGCGCTTGAGGAGCGAGGTGTGGACGACGTCGAAGTCGTAGCCGCCGTCTCGGAGCAGGCGCCCTGCCTCGGCGGCCTCGGCCCGACCCTGCTCGGTCAGGTCGACGTCGACCCATCCGGTGAAGCGGTTTTCGAGGTTCCAGCGGCTCTGGCCGTGACGCAGGAGGACGAGGGTCTTCATCCGCGGGAGCATAGCCCGGGCCCTCGGCGAATCAGTCCGCCGCGCGCGCGAGGAACCGGTCGAGCAGCGCGAGTCCGCTCAGGCTCTGTCCGTCGGGCAGCTCCTGGTCCAGCAGGCGGTCGCGCGCCTCGGCGAACGGCATCCGGTGCACGGTGATCGACTCGCTGGGCTCGAGCTTCTGCTCGGTCCAGGTCAGGTCGCGCGCGAGGAAGAAGTGGCAGCGCTCGTTCGACACTCCCTTGTAGGGAGCGAAGCTGCCGAGCAGGTCCATCCGCCCCGCGCGGAGCCCGGCCTCTTCTTCGAGCTCGTGCCGGGCGACGGTCTCCGCGTCGTCGCCGGGCTGCATCCCGCCGATCGGGAACTCGAACAGGTCCACGTCCAGCAGGTAGCGGCGGCTCCGGACCAGCACGGTCGTCCCGTCGTCGAACCACGGGATCACGCCGCAGGACCCGGTCATGTCCACGTAGTAGTACTCGCCGGTGGTCCCGTCGGCCTGGACGTATCGATCCCGGCAGTAGCGGTGCCAGGAATTCCGGACCAGGACCTCGGTGGACAGGCGGGAGAACGGGGCGGACTCGGGCATCCCCCGGATGCTAGCCGGAGCGCAGGCTGGTCGGCTGGTC
>JAQCBR010000045.1 GCA_027621295.1 Planctomycetota bacterium | reverse complement strand
CCAGAGGCGGAAGCCACCGAAGAACGCGAAGCGGTTGTTCCCGGCCCGGGCGTGCTCGGGCATCTGCTCGAGCTTCTTGACGTTGCCGCCGCCGATCACGACGTAGTCGGCGACGAGCGCGAGCCGGAGCCGCTCGGTCACGTCGAACACGTGCTCGACCCAGCTCTTCTTGCCGTACTTGTCGAGGCCGCGTTCACCGAGGTAGTCCTCGAACGTCCCGTTCTTGTAGGGCAGGTGCGCGCACTCGAGCGGCAGCACCCGACGGTCGACGACGAGGGCCGAGCCGAGACCGGTGCCGAGCCCGAGGAAGAGCATCGTGCCCCCGTCCTCGTAGCTGCCGAGCGCCTGCATCGCCGCGTCGTTGACGACCTTGGTCGGCATGCCGAACGCCGTCTCGAAGTCGAAGTCGACCCAGCCCGGGCCGAGGTTCTTCGGATCGAGGGCGACCTTGCCGTCCCGGACCATCGCCGGGACACCGACCGTCACGCGGTCGAACTTCCAGTCGGATGCGGTCCGCAGCACGCCGTCGACCAACGCCTCGGGCGTGAGCTTCGGGCCGGAGGCGAACTTGCGGCGCTTCTCCTGGTTGGAGGCCAGGAGCTTGACGTTCGTCCCGCCAATGTCGACGACGAGGATGTCCATGGGTGGCCGAGGAGTGTCGCCCAACCGGGCGACCAGGGCCAGCCTCGCCCTCCCAGGTCGAGACCTCGTCTTTCCGCGCCCCGACGGACGGCCCTACGATGCGCGGGAGCGCAAAGATGAACCACCTCGAGTCCCTCGCCCGCCACACCGTCCTCGTCGCCGATACCGGCGACCTCGATGCGATCGCCACCCACCGCCCCAGGGACGCGACGACGAATCCGTCGCTGATCCTGAAGGCCGCCCGAGACGCACGTTTCGAGCCGCTGGTGACGGACGCGCTGAGCCGAGCCCGTGACACCGAGGACGCACTGGACCGCCTGTTCGTCGCGTTCGGCGACGCGATCCTCGCCCTCGTGCCCGGTCGGGTCTCCACCGAGGTCGACGCCCGCCTCAGCTTCGACAGCGCGGCCACCGTCGAGAAGGCACGCCGCCTGATCGCCCTCTACGAAGAGGCCGGCCACGATCGGGAGCGCATCCTGATCAAGGTCGCTGCGACCTGGGAAGGCATCCGTGCGGCGGCCGCGCTCGAGCGCGAAGGCATCCACTGCAACCTGACGCTGCTGTTCAGCTTCGCCCAGGCCGTCGCTTGCGCGGAGGCAGGCGTCACGCTGATCTCCCCGTTCGTCGGGCGGATCTACGACTACCACCGCGCCGCGCGTGGTGCGGACATCCCGATCGCCGAGGACCCCGGCACCGCGTCGGTGCGCCGGATCTACCGCTACTACAAGCAGCACGGCTACGCGACCCAGGTGATGGGCGCGAGCTTCCGCAAGGCCGACCAGGTCGAGGAGCTCTGCGGCTGCGATCTGCTGACGATCAGCCCCGAACTCCTCGATGAGCTCGGTCAGCGCGACGGCGAGATCGAGCGGAAGCTGCGACCCGAGGACCCCACCGAGGATCCGCTCGGCGCACCGCTCAACGAGGCTCGGTTCCGCTGGGACCACAACCAGGACGCGATGGCCGTCGAGAAGCTGTCGGACGGCATCCGTCGCTTCGACGCCGACGCCAGGACGCTGGAGAGCCTGGTGCGCGCGCGCATGGGCGGCACCGCAGGCTGATCACCGCCCGCTGTCGCCGCTCGCCGCGCGGTAGACCATCGCGTCCGGCTCCGGAGCAGCCGTGACGCGGCTGCGGTGGCCGCCGCTCGACACCGAGGCGACGCCGACGACAACGTCGTCGATGCAGACCCCCTCGAGCACAACCGAAGCCCAGCGTCCGCCCTCGGTCTCGAGAACGTCGTTCGGCACGAGCCGCCGCTCCTCCCAGTCGGCCGAGGTGGTCAGACGCCAGACGATCTCGTGGGCCACGGCTCCCTCGACCGGCACGAACCGGACAACGGTGTCGTAGGCCTCGCGCGCGCCGCGGATCTGCACCGCACCCGGCGCACGCGGCGCGCTCGCGAGCTCCATCAAGACCTCGGCATCCAGGCTGGCGACGCGGGCCAGGTACTCGAAGTCCATGAAGTCCGGCAGGTCGCCGTAGGGTGCGCCGTCGCGCTCGGTCACGTCCTGGTGCTGGCGCGAGAAGTCCTCGCGCGGCTCGGTGAAGCGGACCGACGGGTAGCCCTCCTCGAAGAACGGTCGATGGTCACCTCCTCGACCGTAGCGGTCGCCGCGGAACACGAGCATCACGTCGAAACCCTCGACGCGTCGACTCGCCCACGAAGCTGCGCGCGCGAGGCTGCGACCGAGCGAGTCCTCGCCTCGCGGTGCGTAGGAGAACACGCGCACGTGCCCGTCCCGCCGCACGCCGTCCATGCCCATGCTGTTGCCGACGATGTCGTTGGTGATCATGCCGTCGACCATGACCTGCTGGGCGGCGAGGGCCTTCGCGTGGGCGGTCGAGCCGAGCAGTCCCTGCTCTTCCCCGTCGTACGCGCAGAACACGAGCGTCGCCGGATACTCGCCCGCACACAGCAGGCGACAGGCCTCGAGCGCCGCGGCCGTCCCGGACGCGTCGTCGTTCGCACCGGGCGCGACCCCGTCCGCCGCCGAACCCGTGCCTCGGATCGAGTCGTAGTGCCCGCCGATCACGTAGTGGCGCTCGGCGTCCGTCGTGCCCGGCAGGGTCGCGACGATGTTCACGACCTTCACGACCGCCGGCATTCCGCGTCGCCGGCACGGCACCTCGAACTCCTGCCGCTCGACGACGAGGCGCCCACCGCTCCGATCCACCAACTCGCGGTATCGCCCCTCGAGGTAGCTCCGCGCAGCGCCTGTCCCCCTCCGCGGATCGTCCGTCTCCGACAGCACGTGCCGCGTTCCGAAACCCACCAGATCCCGCACCGTCCGCTCCACCTCCACCGGATCAGCGACCAGGGGACCCTGCGGACAGAACGGCGCGACAACGGCCAGAGCGAGTGCCAGCATCCCGCCATCTCATTCGCCGCCGAGACCGGAGTCAACGCGGCGGGGCGGCCGCCCCCTACTGCCCGGACTGCTTCAGGCGCGCGAAGGCGCGAGCGAATGCGTTCTCGACCGGGGGTTCTTCGCGGCGGGACGCGGGCGGTTCGCTGCGGGGAGCGGGACCGCGGGAGCGGCCCTGCTGGGGAGTGCGGTCCCGACGTTCGCCGCGGGTGCGCTCGCCGCGTTCGCCGGACTCGCCGGGTTCGTCGGTGAGGCGCATCGTCAAGCCGATCCGGCGGCGGGGCAGGTCGACCTCGAGCACCTTCACGCGGACGACCTGACCGGTCTTGACGACGTCGCGCGGGTCCTCGACGAAGCGGTCACTGAGACGGCTGATGTGGACGAGACCGTCCTGGTGGACGCCGATGTCGACGAACGCGCCGAAGTTCGTCACGTTCGTCACCACGCCCTCGAGCGTCATGCCGGGGCGCAGGTCGGTCATCTCCTCGACGCCTTCCTGGAAGGTCGCCGACTCGAAGGCCGGTCGCGGGTCGCGGCCCGGCTTCTCCAGCTCGCTGAGGATGTCGCGGACCGTCGGCTCGCCGAACGTGTCGTCGACGAAGTCCCTCGGATCGAGCGTCCGCAGGAACGTCGAATCGCCGATCAGACTGCCGATGGAGCGACCGGTCTTGGCCTCGATGCGCCGGACGACCGAGTAGGCCTCCGGGTGCACCGCCGACGCATCGAGGGGATCGTCGCCTCCGGGGATGCGGAGGAAGCCCGCCGCCTGCTCGAACGCCTTGGGACCGAGCCGCGGCACGTCGAGCAGCTTGCGCCGCGTCGCGAAGCGGCCGTTCTCGTTGCGCCAGGCCACGATGTTGTCGGCGAGCGTCGTGCTCAGCCCGGCGACGCGGGCGAGGAGCGCTGGCGACGCGGTGTTGAGATCGACGCCGACCGCGTTCACGCAGTCTTCGACGACCGCGTCGAGAGAACGGCCGAGCCGGACCTGGTTGACGTCGTGCTGGTACTGCCCGACGCCGATCGCCTTCGGCTCGATCTTCACCAGTTCGGCGAGCGGGTCCTGGATGCGTCGCGCGATCGACACCGCGCCGCGCAGCGAGACGTCGAGGTCCGGCAGCTCGCGGGACGCGAGCTCCGACGCCGAGTAGACCGAAGCCCCGGCCTCGCTGGTCATGATCTTCTGCAGGCCGAGGTCCTTGCAGTTGGCCAGGAGCTTCGCGGCGACGCGGTCGGTCTCGCGGGATCCGGTGCCGTTGCCGACGCTGACGAGGTTGACGCCGTGCCTGCGGCACAGCGCCTCGAGGACGCGGAGAGTGCCGTCGACGTCGTTGCGCGGCGGAGTCGGCCAGACCGTCGTGGTGTCGAGGACCTTCCCGGTCTCGTCGACGACGGCCACCTTGACCCCCGTGCGGAGCCCGGGGTCGAGACCCAGGATGCGCTTGGGGCCAGCGGGCGCGGCCAGCAGCAGATCGTGGAGGTTCCGCGCGAAGACCCGGATCGCCTCCTCTTCCGCCGCCTCGCGGAGCTTCGCCGTGAGCTCGGTCTCGAGGTGCAGCGTGATCTTGATCTTCCAGGCCAGACGGGCGGTCTCGACGAGCCAACGATCGCCGGGACGCCCTTCGTCGCGGATGCCGAAGCGGGCGAGCACCCGGCCCACGCACACGCCACGACCGTCGTCGCCGAGGTCCTGGTCCTCGGGCGCCATCCGCATGCGCAAACGGATCACGCCTTCCTTACGGGCCCGGAGGATGGCGAGGATGCGGTGCGAGGGCAGGCGCGACAGCGGCTCGGCGTAGTCGAAGTAGTCGGAGAACTTGGCGCCCTCCTGCTCCTTGTCGGGACTCGCGAGCACGGTGTGGACCTCGGCCTCGTCCCAGACCAGCGTCCTCAGGCCGCCGATGAGCTCGGCGTCCTCGGCGAAGTCCTCCATCAGGATCTGCCGCGCACCCTCGAGGGCCTCGACCGTATCCGGGACCTCCTTGGCGGGGTCGACGAAGGCCGCGGCGACCGCGGCTGGTTCCCGGGTCGGGTCCGCGAGGATCTGCTGCGCGAGCGGCTCGAGACCCCGCTCACGCGCGATCTGCGCCTTCGTGCGACGCTTCTTCTTGTAGGGAAGGTAGAGGTCCTCGAGCCGCGTCTTGGTGTCGGCCGCGAGGATCGCCCGACGCAGCTCGGGGGTGAGCTTGCCCTGCTCCTCGATGCTGGCGAGCACGCTCGCGCGCCTGTCCTCGAGTTCGCGCAGATAGACGACGCGCTCTTCGAGCGTGCGGAGCTGCGCATCGTCGAGTCCTCCCGTCACTTCCTTCCGGTAGCGCGCGATGAACGGGACCGTTGCGCCCTCGTCCAGCAGCTTGACCGCGGCCGTGACCTGCACGTCCCGCACACCGAGTTCGCCCGCAATCCGGGCCTCGATCCCACCCACATCGACCATGGCGGGGCACAGAACGAGATCCCGGCAGCGAATGCAAGACCGTGCGCGAGGCACAGACCGGCGCGAATTCCCCGACCACGGACTTCCACGCGCACGGCCTGGGCCCGACATTCCTGCCATGCGTGGCGCCCAGTTCGACGCGGCCTACTACGACCGCTTCTACCGCGACCCGCGCACGCGCGTCTACGAGGCGAGCGACGTGCGGAAGCTCTGCGCGTTCGTGTTGTCCTACATCACCCACCTCGACATCCCGGTCCGACGCGTGGTCGATCTGGGATGCGGCCTCGGCTACTGGCAGGAGGCGCTGGAGGACCTGGTGCCCAAGGCCCGCTACACGGGCGTGGAGATCAGCGAATACCTCTGCGACGAATACGGCTGGGAGCACGCGTCCGTGGCCGAGTTCCGCGGGCGAGGCGCGTACGACCTCGTGATCTGTCAGGGAGTGCTGCAGTACCTCGACGACGACGAGGCCGAACGCGCGCTCGCGAACATGGCGCGGCTGTGCCGCGGCGCGCTGTACCTCGAGACGCTGACCGAGGAGGACTGGGCCGAGAACTGCGACCGATCGGTCACCGACGGCGCCGTGCACCTGCGGCCTGCGTCGTTCTACCGAGAGCGCTTGGAGCGGAGGTTCCTGAGCGCGGGCGGCGGCGTCTTCATCCAGAAGGAGACGGGCGTGGTTCTCTACGAACTCGAGAAGGGCAGGTGAAATCACCCCGTTCCGAGGCGCGTTGCCTCGCCTCGGCCGAGACCCTGGACCAACCGGACCCCATGACCAGCAACACCGAAGTCGTGAAGGCCCTCGAAGGCCTGCTCGCGGACAGCTACACGCTGTATCTCAAGACCCACAGCTACCACTGGAACGTCACGGGACCGATGTTCACGACGCTCCACACGCTGTTCGAGACCCAGTACACCGAGCTCGCCCTCGCCGTCGACGAGATCGCCGAGCGCATCCGGACGCTGGGAGCGGTCGCACCGGGCAGCTACAGCCAGTTCCAGGCGCTGGCGACGGTCCATGAGGACACCGGCGTACCGAAGGCGACGGCGATGATCGAGAACCTCGTGGCCGACAGCCAGAAGATCGTCGCCGCGGCCAAGAAGGTCATCGAGGCCGCAACTGCTGTCGGTGACGACGCGTCGGTCGACCTCGGTGTCCGACGGACCGAGATCCACCAGAAGAACGCGTGGATGCTCCGCAGCCACCTCGAGTAGCAGCTCGGGTCACTCCAGCGCCCGCACCACACGCTCGCTCTCGTTGCCGCAGCGGTCGACCGCGCTGACGGCGACCGCACGCGCGCCGAGGCGCTGCAGCTGGCGGCCGGTGACGGCGATGCCGGGGCGTTTCCCGATGACTTCGAGCAGCACCCAGCGGTCCTCGCAGAGCACGTAGAGAGTCCGCCAGCGCGCATCGGGGTCCTCGGTCCAGCGCACCTCGAGGTCGCCCTCCGCGGTCCGCTCCACGCGGAGACCCGGCGCCGCGGGCGGCTCGTCGTCGAGCCAGGGCGACCGGGGGATCAGCGCCGGCAGCTGGTAGGGACCTTCCCGGAGCTTGGTGCGCAGCCTCTCCGCGTCGTCGCGGAGGACCTTCATCGAGAAGAACACGTTCCCCGTGGCCCCGCTGTCCTCGCGCGTCCGCTCGACCTGCGCGAGAAGCTCGCCGGTCGACCAGCCCGACTTGCCCGACACCGCTTGGCTCGCGTAGTTGCCGATCCACAGGTGCATCCGTCCATCCGGCACGAGGTCGGACCAGTAGCGGAGAAGCGTCGTGTAGCTCTGCGCCTTCTGACCGATCGGCCAGTAGAGCTGTGGGCTCAGGTAGTCACACCAGCCTTCGCGCACCCACTTCCGCACGTCGGCCGCGAGGTCCTCGTACTGGTCGATGCCGGCCTGGATGCCCGACGGCACGCCCGGCCGGACGATGCCGAACGGGCTGATCCCGAACTTCACCCAGGGCTTCGTGTCCTTGATCCGTGCGTAGAGCGTCTGCACGAACGAGTCGACGTTCGCACGTCGCCAGTCGCTGCGTCCGAGACGGCCGCCGCTCGACCGGTAGTCGGCGAACGATCGATCGTCCGGGAACGGCTTCCCACCCGATGGATACGGGTAGAAGTAGTCGTCCATGTGCAGCCCGTCGACGTCGTAGCGCGTGACGATGTCGAGGCAGACCTGCAGCGAGTGCGCACGCGCCTCGGCGCGCCCCGGGTCGAGCCACATCTCCCCCGCATACTCGACCATCGCGTTCCGCATCGGGTGATCCGCGACCAGCGGCGAGCGAGCCGCTCGGTGCTTCCCCCGGAACGGGTTGATCCAAGCGTGGAGCTCCAGGCCCCGGCGCTGCGCCCCCTCGATCGCATGAGCGAGCGGGTCGAAGCCGTCCGCAGGGGCACGGCCCTGCGCGCCGGTCAGCCATTCCGACCAAGGCTCGAGCTCGGAGCGGTAGAGCGCGTCACAGGCTGGACGGACCTGGAACAGCACGGCGTTGAGTCGCATCGACGCCGCGGAGTCGAGGATCGCGTCGAGCTCTCGCCTCGCCGCATCTGCCGAGATCCCTGAGCGGCTCGGCCAGTCGATGTTGTCGACGGTCGCCACCCACGCGCCGCGGAACTCGCGCGGCGCCGGGGGAATCCCGGCGCCGAGCTGCAGCGGCTCCTGCGCCAACACCGCCTGGACGAGGATCGCGCCGTAGAGCGCACCCGAACACAGCCTCCCAGCCATCGCAGCATGCTAGTCCGAACCCCGACACGTGTCCGGGTCTTCCGTCCGGCCGCGCGGGCCAGCTAACCTCTGCGCCATGACGGATACCCGGTCGGAGTCTCGACGTTCGTTCCTGGCCGGAGGACTGGTCGGCGCCGCGGGCGGGATCGTGGGAGCTGCCAGCGCGGGCGTCTTCGGCAAGTCGGGCGAGCGCGCGGCAGCGACCCAGTCGACCGCGACGTCGCGCAAGCAGGTGGAGTGGCGCCTCGCGTCGACCTACCCGAAGTCGCTGGACACGATCTTCGGAACCGCCGAGAGGGTCGCCGAGCTCGTCGCGGCGATGACCGACGGAGCGTTCCGCATCCGTTGCTACCAGGCCGGCGAGCTCGTGCCGGCGATGCAGGTGATGGACGCGGTGGAGAAGGGCGCTGCCGAGGTCGGCCAGACGGGCGGCTACTACTACACGGGCAAGCACCCGGCCCTGGCGTTCGAGACGTGCGTACCCTTCGGCCTGACCGCCCGGCAGCAGGAAGCATGGTTGCGCCAGGCGGGTGGCCTGGAGCTGATGCGGGAGGTCTACGCCGAGTTCGGCATCGTCAACTTCCCCTGCGGCAACACCGGCGCGCAGATGGGCGGCTGGTTCCGCGAGCAGATCCACACCGTCGCCGACCTGCGCGGCCTTCGGATGCGCATCCCGGGGCTCGGCGGCAAGGTGATGGACAAGCTCGGCGTCTCGGTGCAGATGCTCGCGGCCGGCGACATCTACCCGTCTCTCGAGCGCGGCGCGATCGATGCCACCGAATGGGTCGGCCCGTACGACGACGAGAAGCTCGGCTTCTACGAGATCGCGAAGAACTACTACTACCCAGGCTGGTGGGAACCCGGCCCGACGCTGTCGCTGCTGGTGTCGAAGCGCGCCTGGGACGAGCTGCCGAGCGACTACCGGGCCATCTTCGAGACCGCGGTGACGACCGCGTCTGCATCGATGCTCCAGCGCTACGACGCGGAGAATCCGCGCGCCCTGTCCCGCCTCCTGCAGAAGGGCGTGATCCTGCGCCCGTTCTCGACCGAGATCCTCGATGCGTGCCGGGAGGCATCGGAGAGCTTGCTGGACGACGACGCGGCCCGCAACGCGAGCTACCGCAAGATCCTCGAGCACTGGCGTGCGTTCGCCGCCGAGTCCCGCCAGTGGTTCCGGACCAACGAGTTGGCCTACGCGACCTACGCCCAGCAGCGCTGACGGCGCCGCAACGAGACTCCTTCAGCTGGGCAGCAGCGCGGTGACGATCTCGGGGAAGCACCAGACCAGCGCAAGACCGACCAACTGCACGCCGATGAACGGGACGACGCCGCGGTAGATCGCACCGGTCGTCACCTCGGGCGGAGCCACCCCGCGCAGGTAGAACAGCGAGAACCCGAACGGCGGGGTCAGGAAGCTCGTCTGGAGGTTCATCGCGAGGAGCACCGAGAACCACACCATCTCATCGCCGACGATGCCGAGCTTGCGGGCCGCGGGCGCGATCAGCGGCAGCACGATGAACGCGATCTCGAAGAAGTCGATGAAGAAGCCGAGCACGAAGACGGCGAGGTTCGCGACGACCAGGAGACCGATCTTCCCGCCGGGGAGATTGGTCAGGTGCTCCTCGATCCAGATGTCGCCGGCGAGACCGCGGAACACCATCGTGAACGCGGTCGAGCCGACGAGCAGGAAGATCACCATGCACGTGACGCGCAGCGTCGCCTCGGCGGTGGCGAACACGTTCTCGCGATCGAGTCGCCCGTGCGCCGCTGCGAGCAGCATCGCGCCGACCGCGCCGAGCGCACCCGCCTCGGTCGGCGTCGCGATGCCGGCGAAGATGCTGCCGAGCACGACGAGCACCAGGACCAGCGGTGGCACGAGGACGCGAAGGACCTCTCGTCCGAGGTTCTGGACCCTCTCCCGCTCTTCCGGCGGCAGCGCCGGCGCCCAGTCCGGCCGCGCCCAGCTCATCCCGGCCACGTAGACCCCGTAGAGCACGGCGAGCATCACGCCCGGGACGAGGGCTCCGACGAACAGCGCTCCGACGCTCTCGCCGAGCTGGTCGGCGAGGACCACGAGGACGAGGCTCGGAGGAATGATCTGACCGAGCGTGCCCGATGCGCAGATCACGCCAGCTGCCAGCTCGGGGCGATACCCGTAGCGCTGCATGATCGGCAGCGAGATCAGCCCCATCGCGACCACCGAGGCACCGACGACCCCGGTCGCCGCGGCGAGCAGGGCTCCGACGAAGACCACGGCCAGCGCCAGCCCTCCGCGAACCGGCCCGAAGATCAGCCCGATCGTGCGGAGCAGGTCCTCGGCGAGCCGCGAGCGCTCCAGCATCGTCCCCATGAAGATGAAGAACGGCACCGCGAGCAGGACCTGGTTGCTCATCACCCCGAACACTCGGTCGGGGAACATCTGGAGGAAGCGTGGGTCGAAGTTCCCGTTGGCCACGCCGAGCCCGCCGAACAGGACCGCGACGCCGCCCAGCACGAACGCGACCGGGTAGCCGACGAAGATCAGCAGGAACAGCACCACGAACATCAGCGGTGCGAGCGGGTCACTGGTCATCGGCACCCCCCGCAGCTCCCGCGTCCCGCGTGCGCAGCGCGTCCGCGCTCCGGATCACCGCGGCCAGTCCCTGGAGGCCGAGCAGCGCGAAGCCGATCGGCACGAACAGCTTGATGGGCCAGCGGGGCAACCCGCCCGGATCGTTCGACCACTCGTTCTGCGCGATCGACTCCATCACGAAACCGACGCTCAGCACGACGCCGAACACGCAGAAGGGCAGCAGCAGGAGCAGCCCACCCATCAGATCGATCCAGAGCTTCCCGCGGCGCGGCAGTCCGTCGTAGACGACGTCGACGCGGACATGGTCACCACGGCGGAGCGCGTAGGGCGCGGCCAGCAGGAACCCGATGCCGAACAAGTACCACTGCAGCTCGAGGAGCGAGTTCGAGGACAGCGGGATCCCGGCGCGCCGTTCGAGCGATCGGGCGACCGCGTTGTAGGCCCCGAGCAGGATCATCAGCAGGACGCCCCATGCCACGACGCGGCTGATCCGCTGGTTGATCCGGTCGACGAAGCCGGCGAAGTGGAGCAAGTGCCGCATCGGAGCGCGGAGGATAGGGCACCGACCCTCGGGACGGCTATCCTCCGCTCGATGGTCGGTCCCCTGGAGGCAGGCATGATGCGGGTGCACGCCGAGCTGGACTCCGCCCTCCACGACCATCAGGTCGCGCTCCTCGACCGCGACCCGGCCAGGGCGCGCCGGACCTTCGCCGAGTTCGCCGCGAAGCTGCGCGAACACATCGCCGACGAGGAGACCCACATCCTGCCGGCCTACGCCCAGCTCGGCGGCGACGCATCGAACAGCCCCGCGTCCCAGTTCGAGGTCGAGCACCGCAAACTGCTCGCGTTCGTCGTCGAGTGCGAGCAGCGGCTCGCGCAGCTCGGGACCGCGCCCGGAGATCGCCCGATCCTGGAGCTGCTGGACCGCCAGTCGTGGTTCAAGAGCCTGATGCAGCACCACGACATCAGGGAGGGCCGCGTGCTCTACCGCCTGTTCAGCGACAGGCTGCCGCACGCAGACCAGGAGCTGATCCTGGCCCGCTGCGTATCGGCTCGGTGATCGCTGTCTTCGTGGTCAGTCCGACGCCGCGAGGCGGGCAGCGATCGCCAGCGCCGCCTGGTCCCCGCGCGCCGGGAGTCCGGACGGCCGGACCGCTACGTGGCGCGCGGCCGGACCGAGCGCTTCACGCTCGATCACGCGGACCACGTGTGGCTCGAACAGCTCGAACCACGCCGTGCCGATCGTGCCGAGCACGATCACATCAGGATTCAGCAGGTCGACGAGCATCGCACAGAGTTCGCCGACGGCCTCCCCCGAGCGCGTGACCGCGTGGATCGCGCCCTCGTCGCCTCCCGCAGCCAGCCCGCAGACGATCTCGGCGTCGAGCGACCCGACCTCGGAGAGCCGCGTCACCTTCCCCAGCTGGACCAGGCGCGTCCGCTCCGCGAACGCAAGCTGGACGAGCCCCGGTCCACTGCAGAAGCCCTCGACGCTGCCCCGCTTGCCGAAGCCAACCGGACCGTCCCCCGCGAGGCGGATGTGGCCGACCTCGCCGGCCAGCGCCTGGGCCCCTTCATGCACCCGCCCTCCGATCCAGAGGCCTGCCCCCATGCCGGTGCTCATCGTCAGGAAGACGGCTGTATCGGCACCGCGGGCTGCTCCCCACATCACCTCTGCGAGCACACCGGCATTGGCGTCGTTCATGAACGCGCTCGGGCAGGCGACGTTCTGGTCGAGCCAGGCCTGGAGCTGGAAGTGCTGCCAGCGAGGCATGTTCGGCACCTCGAGCAGACGCCCTTCCCGGTAGCTGAGTGGACCGGGAGCCGCAACGCCGAGCGCCACGGGCATGCCGAGGCCTGCGGCCGAGGCCATGGCGGCCGAGAGCCGCCACGCCTCGGTCAGCAGCTCCGAGGCGTCCCGCTCCGGGTCGGTCGCCAGCCGGTCCGATGCGATGACGCGGCCGTCCACGGTGCCGAGCGACACGCCGATCTTCGTCCCACCGATGTCGAGGCCAGCGAGGAGCACTTGGTTTCCGCTCATGGTGACGCGCATCGACTCGGACGCGCCGCGAGCCTACCGGGCCGGGCTGGGATCGACCAACCACGTGGTCCACGAACGGTGCTTCGCTCGGCGACCGCGTGCGCTAGCCTGCTCGCCATGGGAGCGCACCCGACCCTGACGATCCTTTCCCTTTCCGCCGCGCTGGCCGCTTGCGCGACCAACGTGCCGGTGGGCTTCGACTCCGGTCGGAGCACCGCCAAGTCCACCGTCGCCGCATCGGTGGAGGACGTCGTCGCTGCCGTGCAGGTCGTGCTCGCCGAAGACGGCTACGCCACGGAGTCCGAGGAGTCGGGGGGAGGCGTCGTCATCCGCACCGGACGGCACTGGGTGCACGTCTCGGTGGACCCGGCGGGCGAGGGCACGCGCATCGCGCTGCAGATCGCCCGCTACGTCGGCCCCCAGCATCAGGAGCAGGCGGACGAGACCCTCGCCCGGATCCTGAAGCGGGTCTGACCGGAGCAGCCGGCCGATCGGACCGCCACGTCGGATCGGCTCAGCTGCCTTCTGCCGCGCCCGGGTTCGTGCGCGACTGCGGCAGCCGATCGACCGATCCCGAGCCATCGACGACGCGCACCTGGTTGCGCCCGCCGTTCTTCGCGAGGTAGAGCCCGCGGTCGGCTGCCTCCTGGAGTTGGCGGCCGTCGTAGCCGGGGGCGGGATAGACTGTCGCCACGCCGACGCTGACGGTGACGAGAGAGCCCGCACGGGATCGCGGATGCGGGATGGCCAGCCGCTCGACCGCTCGCCGGAGGCGCTCTGCGAGCATCCGGGCTCCTGAACTATCGTTTCCCGGCAGCAGCGCGACGAACTCCTCGCCCCCGTAGCGCGCAATCGCATCCGCCGGCCGCAGCAGGCCCGACCGCAGCGCCGCGGCCACGGCCGCGAGGCAGCGGTCTCCTGCCTGGTGCCCGAGCTCGTCGTTGAAGGCCTTGAACTCGTCCACGTCGATCATCAGGAGCGAGACCGGCGAACGGGTCCGCGCCGCACGCGCCACCTCGGTGCGGAGGAGGCGCTCGTACTCGCGGCGGTTGGCGAGGCCAGTCAGCGGGTCGGCACGGACGAGGTGGCGCAGCTCCCGGTTGACGTCGAGGAGCATCTCACCGATGCCGCGCAGCTCGGTGACGTCCTCGTAGAGCACGGCGCCGAGGTATTCCCGTCCAGGACCGCGCAGAGGAGCGAGCACGAAGCCGACGCTGGCCTCCGGCTCCGTGGTCTCCCGATGGTGGTTGCCCCCTCCATGGCCATTGCGGCCGCGGCGCTCGCCGGCCTGGGTGCCGCCAGCCGGGAACACGCCACGGTCGACCGCCACCTGCTCGCCAGCCTTCGCCCGCGTGAGGAGCTCGCGCCACGCGGCAGCAGCAGCCGGGCTGGCCAACGCCTCAGCCTCGAGCCCGATCAGGTCTTCGGGATCACGAGCGAAACATCGGCAGGCTGCTGGCGAGGCGGAATGAACGCGTCCGTCTGGACCGAGCCAAACGATCGGCAGAGGCAGAACGCACAGCAACGCGTCGACGATTGCGTTGCCCAGCACTTCCCCCCTCGGTTCGCGCGAAGAAACCATCCGGGACTCCCTATCGGGAATGCCGAGAGTAGCACGAACAATTGCCCGCTGTGCCCCGCGCCGTGCCCACCGGGAAAGGAACCCGGCACCGTCGGCGCTCCCGGAGACCGGTCCTCGGGGGCAACCCGCGGCCCTGGCACTGCCACCGAGGCGGACGAGCCCTCCCACCACCTCCGGCGCGAAGCGGAGTTCTAGCGGTCGACGTTCAGGCGAGCAGGTCCCAGATCGGGTCCGCACCCTCGACGCCGACGAGCTTCCGATCCAGGCCGGCGAAGGGGTAGCTGAGCCGGTTCGGATCGAGCCCCATCTGCTGGAGGATCGTCGCGTGCAGGTGCTTCACGTGGGTCGGGTGCTCGACAGCCTCGTTGCCGAGTTCGTCCGTCGTGCCGTAGGACGTGCCGCCGCGGATACCCCCGCCGGCCATCCACATCGTGAAGCCCGCCGAGTTGTGATCGCGCCCCGTGCCCTTCGCGTACTCGGCGGTGGGCTGCCGGCCGAACTCGCCGCCCCAGACGACGATCGTCGAGTCGAGGAGGCCGCGCTGCTTGAGGTCGCGGAGCAGTCCGGCCACCGGCCGATCCGTCGCTCCTGCGTGCTTGTTGTGATTGAACTCGAGGTCGCCGTGGGCGTCCCAGTTGTCGTCGTTGTGGCTGCCGCCCGAGTAGACCTGGATGAAGCGCACGCCGCGCTCGACCATGCGACGCGCGAGGATGCACTTGCGGGCGAACGGCGCGGTCCGCTCGTCGTCGAGTCCGTAGAGCCGCTTGATGTGTTCGGGCTCGTCATCGACGTCGACCGCCTCGGGCGCGTGACGCTGCATCTTGAACGCGAGTTCATAGCTGGCGATGCGCGCGTCGAGCTCGGTGTTGCCGGTCCGCGTGGTCAGGTGCTCCTCGTTGTAGCCCTTCATCGCGTCGAGGAGGCGACGCTGCATCGAACGCGTCATTCCCTCGGGCGGCGCGAGATCGAGGATCGGCTCGCCCTTCGGTCGAAGCACGACGCCCTGGTAGGTCGCCGGCATGAAGCCGGACGTCCAATTCTTCGCACCGGAGATCGGGCCGCCCGTCTCGTCGAGCATGACGACGAAGCCGGGGAGGTTCTCGTTCTCGCTGCCGAGCCCGTAGTTGACCCAGCTGCCGAGGCACGGATAGCCGCTCAGGATGCTGCCTGAGTTCATCATCAGCATCGCAGAGCCGTGCAGCGGCGACTCGGCGTACATCGAGTGCACGAACGCGATGTCGTCGACGCACTGACCGACGTTCGGGAACAGGTCGGACACCCACTTCCCGCACTCGCCGTACTGCTTGAACTTCCACTTCGGTCCGACGACGCGACCCTGCGACTTCGAGCCGCCTCGGCCCTTGGTCTTCACGTCGATGGTCTTGCCGTCGAGCGGGTACAGCTTCGGCTTGTAGTCGAACGTGTCGACGTGGCTCGGCCCGCCGTACATGAACAGGAAGATCACGGCCTTCGCCTTCGGCGCGTGGTGCGGTTGGCGCGCCTTCAGCGGGTTGCCTTCCGTCTCGGACGGGAGCCCGCCGAGGAAGCCATCCCTGCTCAACAGGTCGACGAGCGGCAGCCCGGCGAAGCCTGCGCCGGCGTTCCAGAGGAACTCGCGGCGGGTGCGACCGCAGAACGTGTTGCGGGGTCGGTTGGTCATCGGCTCGTCCAGAGGTGGGGTGCGGCGTCGGGTCGGCGGCGTCAGGAATCAGCGGGCGTGAGCGGGGTCAACTCGACCTTGCGGAACTCGCAGGCAGCGCCCTCGGCCTGCAGCGCGATCTGCCCGCGAGAAGCCGTGCAGTCCGTCCCGTGGTTCACGTGATCACCGTTGACCCAGATGTCGATCGTCGAGCCGCGGCACTCGATGACCATCTGGTTCCACTCGCCGAGCGGTGACTCCGAGCCGTCGGTGAGGTTCTTGATCCGGCGCGCCTGGCCTTCCTCGACGCCCCACTTCGCAGGCGGTCCGCGCCGAGCCTCCATGTCCGGCACGCGGATGTCCTCACCGATGCACCAGAAGTCGCCGGCGTTGCCGACGTGCATCTGGCACTCGATCGACGCAGGGAACATCCCGTAGAGGCGGCGTGGTGTCGAAGCATGGACGAGGACGCCACAGTTGCCGGGCTCGCCGGGCCAGCGGTACTCGACGACCAGCCGGTAGTCCGCGTAGGCCGCGTCGGTGATCAGGTGCCCCTGGGGCGTCCCCATGCTGACCAGGAGTCCGTCCCGCACGACGAAGGACGGCGCGATCTCCCCGCCCGTATCCGCGGCGGGGATGTCGGTGTGCCAGCCCGCCAGGGACACACCGTCGAAGAGCGGCAGCGGTGCCTGGAGAGACGTCACCGTGCAGCTGCAGGACAGGAGGGCGAGACCGAGGATGGACAGTCGGTTCATGGCAGCAGACATCGAGGCGATCCGCGCGGATCAGTCGAGGTAGACGAACGCGTTGACGTTCAGGAACACGAGGCAGCAGAGGCGCAGCGCCTCACTCTCGTCGACCCCATGCTCGGCCATCAGGTCGGCGTGGAGTTCGGCCGCACGCGCCACCTCCCGTTCGGTCGGAGGACGCTGCTGCACGAGCTCGAGCCCGCGCGCGAGCCGTTCGGACAGCGACTGCCGCTCGTTCCGGAGACGGTCCGCGAGCTTGGCGGCCTCTCGGTTGACCAGGTCGCTGTTCATCATCGACAGCGCCTGCGTCGGCAGCGTCGTGACGAAGCGCACCGGACAGCTGGTGTCGGTGTCAGCGAGGTCGAAGGCCTGCAGGATCGGCATCAGCAGCGATCGCTTCACGTGGACGTAGAGCGTGCGCCGCGAGGCCTGTTCCGGGCTGGATCGGCCCCACGCCGCATCCGGCCGTGAGGACGTCTCGAGCACCGCGCGCGGCATCTCGGGGTATACGCCGGGTCCCCGCATCTCGAGGTTCAGCGTGCCGTTCACGGCGAGCATCGAGTCGCGCAGTTCCTCGGCCGTCAGCCGACGCATGTCGAAACGCCAGAACAGATCGTTCTGCGGATCGACTTCGAACTTGGCCGGGTCCGGGGCCGAGGACAACCGGTAGGTACTCGACTGCATCAGCAGGCGGTGCATCGCCTTCAGGCTGCCCCCACGCGCGACGAACTCCGCCGCCAGCCAGTCGAGCAGCTCGGGATGGGTCGGCATCTCGCCGAGCCGGCCGAACTCGTTCGGCGTCCGGACGATGCCGCGACCGAAGTGGTGCTGCCAGATCCGGTTGACCGCGACGCGCCAGGTGAGCGGATGGTCGGGTCGTGTCAGCCAACGCGCGAAGGCCAAGCGCCGCCCCGAGGAGCGCCCGTCCGACGGCGGGACGATGCCACTCTCCGCCTCCCCGCCGAGCACCTCCGGATAGCCGGGCTCGACCTGCTGCCCCTTGGCGTGCGCACTGCCGCGGATGCGGACGAAGCTCGGTCCGACCTCGGCGCCCGCCTCCTGGGCACAGAGCACCTCGGCCGTGGCTCGAGTCGGTCGGCGACTGTCGCCGAGCCGGGCCCACGCCTGCTCGTAGCGAAGCGCTTCCGGCTCACCGACCTTGGCGCGAACCGCGGCAACGGTCGCCGCGCCGAATCCACCACCCAGCCCGAGGTCGACCACCTCGCCGGCCTCGAGGACCCGGTCGTAGATCCGGACCTCGTCGAGCGCGCCGCGGAACACGCCGCCCCCGGCCTGGATCCGACCGAGCGTCAGGGCTGGCGGGGAGGTCAGCGCCTGCTTGCCGCCGACCGCGCGCTGCGCCTCGACGCCATCGACATAGAGAACGACCTCACCACTCTCGCGATGCCGCGTGAAGACGACGTGGTGCCAGGCCCCGTCGGCGAACCCGCCGGGCGAAGCGACGAAGGTCTCGGGGTTGCCGACGCCGGCAGCGACGTGTCCGTCGACGAGGGAGATGCCGAAGTCGTCGACGATCCCGGGGACCTCGCCGTCGACGAGCCCCGAACCGGTGAACCAGCGGGTGTCCGTGGCCGAACCACGGCCGGGGACCTTGGTCCGGAACCAGAGCGAGATCGAGAAGTCGTCCTGGATCGGTCGGTCGATCCGGACGCCTTCGCGCGCGATCCGACCCGCCGCGCCGAATCGACCGTCTTCGATGCGATTCGCTCCTTCGACCTCTTCTTCGAAGTCGAGCTTCGCGACGACTCCCGCGTCCAGCCCGGCCGCCGCGGCCTCCCGCGCACCCTCCGGATGACGGGACCACGCCTCGTCCGCGAGGAATCGCAGCTCCCGCAGCGTCTCCGCACGCTGCTGCTGCCACGCGGCCAGCGTCGCCTCGAAGTCCGAGTTCCCCAGGTCGACGGGTAGGGAGCGGACGAAGTTCCCCTGCGCGACACCGCCGCTGCCGACGATCTTGTAGGGCTTCACGCCCTCGAAGAACGACAGCATCCGGTAGTAGTCGGTCGTCGGGATCGGATCCCTCTTGTGGTCGTGGCAACGCGCGCAGCCCATCGACATGCCGAGCATCGCGCGCGCGGTCGTATCGACGATCCCGTCGAAGTCATCGTAGACCGCCTGCAGCGGGTCGGTCGGCTCGTCGTCCCAGATGCCGAGTCTGTGGTAGCCGGTCGCGACCCAGCTCGAGAACGTCGCGTCTTCGAGCTCGTCCCCGGCGAGCTGCTCGGTCACGAAGCGCGCGTAGGGCAGGTCGTCGTTCAACGCGTCGACCACCCAGTCCCGGTAACGCCAGGCGCCCGGCTTGAGCCGATCGCGTTCGAAGCTGTCGGTCTCCGCGAAGCGCACCACGTCGAGCCAGTGCCGCGCCCACTTCACGCCGTACTGGGGCGAGTCGAGGAGCCGATCGATCAGACGCTCCCATTTGTCCGCCGCTTCGTCAGCGACGTAGGCTTCCACCTCTTCCGGGGTCGGCGGCAGGCCCGTGAGGTCGTAGTACGCGCGGCGGATCAGCGTCGCGTCCGACGCGCGCGAGCCGGGCGTGAGCCCGGCCGCATCGAGACGCGCCAGCACGAACGCGTCGATCGGATTGGCGACGAAGGTGGCGTCCGCGGACTCGGGCACCTCGGGGCGCCGGAGCGCACGGTAGGACCACCAAGTCTCGTCCGGACCCGGCTGCCGATCCCGTTCCAGGGCGCGAGCCGGCGGACGAGCGATTCCGCTGGCTCCGTCCACCCCGTCCGGTCCCCGGCCCGACGCGGCGGCGAGCGAGACGATCGAGGCGAGTCCGAGAGCGACGCAGGAAAGTCGATGGCTTTGCATGGCGATGCGATCGCGGTCCGGAGACCTTACTCGGGCGGACGGGCCTGACTTTCCGCAACATCCTTCAGATACGCCGCGCGCGCAACCCTGTGGGAGACCGCCCGGCTCGCCCCGAGCATCGATCCGACCTAGCTTCCCATCCATGACCGCGTTCCAGCACGAGCCGCTGTTCCGCACCGGCGAGGATTCGACCCCCTACCGCCGCCTGACCGCCGAGGGTGTGCGCACCGTCGATCTCGGGGGCCGCGAGTTCCTCGAGATCGAGCCGGAGGCGCTGACCCAGCTGACCGCCGCGGCCATCCGCGAGGTTTCCCACCTGTTCCGGCCCGGCCATCTCGCGCAGCTCCGGGCGATCCTCGACGACCCCGAGGCATCGTCGAACGACCGCTTCGTCGCGCTCCAGCTGCTGAAGAACGCCACAGTCTCCTCCGGGATGATCCTGCCGTCCTGCCAGGACACCGGGACCGCGATCGTCCTCGGCAAGCGCGGCGACCACGTGCTCGTGAACGGAGATGACGAAGAGGCGATCGCACGCGGGATCTTCGACACCTACCAGCAGTCCAACCTGCGGTTCTCGCAGATGGCTCCGCTGACGATGTACGACGAGCGGAACACCGGCACGAACCTGCCCGCGCAGATCGACCTGCTGGCGACCAAGGGCGACGCCTACAAGTTCCTGTTCATCACCAAGGGCGGTGGTTCGGCGAACAAGACATTCCTGTACCAGCAGACGCGGGCGGTCCTGAACCCGAAGGGCCTGATGGACTTCCTCGAGAAGCAGGTCCGCACGCTAGGCACCGCGGCGTGCCCGCCCTACCACCTGGCGATCGTCGTCGGCGGCACGTCGGCGGAGATGAACCTGAAGACCGTCAAGCTCGCGAGCTGCCGCTGCCTCGACGACCTGCCGACCGAGGGGAACGCGCTCGGCCAGGCGTTCCGCGACACCGCGCTCGAGCAGGAGGTGCTGGCGATGACCCGGCGACTGGGCATCGGCGCGCAGTTCGGCGGCAAGTACTTCTGCCACGACGTCCGCGTGATCCGGCTCCCTCGCCACGGCGCGTCGTGCCCGATCGGCATCGGCGTGTCCTGCTCCGCGGACCGCCAGGTCCTCGGCAAGATCACGCGGGACGGCGTGTTCCTCGAGCAGCTCGAGACCAACCCGGCGCGCTTCCTGCCCGAGGTCGACGAGGGCTCGCTCGACGGTGACGTCGTGAAGCTCGACCTGGACCGGCCGATGGACGAGATCCGCGCCGAGCTGACCAAGTACCCGGTCGAAACCCGCTTCTCACTCACCGGATCCCTGATCGTGGCGCGCGACATCGCGCACGCGAAGCTCAAGGAACGGATCGATCGCGGCGAAGGGCTGCCGGCCTACCTGCGCGACCACATCGTCTACTACGCCGGGCCCGCGAAGACGCCGGCCGGCTACGCATCGGGGTCGTTCGGCCCGACGACGGCGGGGCGCATGGACAGCTACGTCGACCTGTTCATGGAGCACGGCGGCAGCTTCGTGACGCTCGCCAAGGGCAACCGCTCCGCGGCTGTGACCGAGGCCTGCAAGAAGCACGGCGGCTTCTACCTGGGGTCGATCGGCGGGCCGGCCGCCATCCTGGCCCGCGACAACATCAAGAAGGTCGAGGTCGTGGAGTTCGCGGAGCTCGGTATGGAAGCCGTGTGGAAGATCGACGTCGTCGACTTCCCGGCGTTCATGGTCGTCGACGACAAGGGCAACGACTTCTTCAGCCGCAAGTGAGCGCGAAGACCAACCACCTGATCGCAAGGCTCGCCTGCGCCGTCGCCGTCGCCGTCGGGGGCTGCGTGGGCGCACCGCCCGGCCCCGAAGAGCTCGCGGCCGCCGAGTACGGCATCCCCCCCACCGACGTCGAGGCGCGCGTCAGGCGCCTCGTCCTCGCGACCTACCGCAGCGAGCAGGTCGTCGAGGTCGAGGTCGGGAATCCGCGGAAGGCGTGGTTCGGCGACCTCGGCAGCCCACTCCGCGCGCGCGACGTCCGCTACGGATGGATGGTCAAGTTCCGCGGCTACCGGCTCAGCTTCGCCGGGGTCAAGCCGGCGGTGGTCGGCGAGACGTTCTTCCGGGACGACGACCTGGTCGCGATCGCGGACGGGCGTGACGGGCTGCGCTCCGTCAGCCCGCCGCGCTGATCGCTGCAACCAACGGTCACCGGAACGCCGGATGGCTCCGGTTGCCGCCGGACTCGAGGTAGGCGAGCAGGTCCAGCACCTCTTCGAGCGTGAGCGCACCGAGGAGCCCTGCGGGCATTGGCGACACGGGCGAGGCCACACGTGACTCCACGTCGGCGACCGCGACCTGCTGCCGCTGACCCGTGAACGGCTCGACGATGATGTCGAGCTTCCCACCCGCCTCGTCGACGATCCGGCCGACGACGACGCTGCCGTTCCGCAGCGTGACCATCGTGTTCTCGTACTGGTCGGAGATGTCGGCGGACGGCTCGAGGATCGTCTGCAGCAGGTCCCGACGCGAGAACCGGCTGGAAGCGGCGGTCAGGTCGGGCCCGACGCCGCCACCCTTGCCGTCGAAGCGGTGGCACGCCGCGCACGCAGCCTTCGTGAACGCGGCTTCCCCGCGCGCGAAGTCGCGGTCCTTGCCGACCTGCGCGAGGTACGGCTGGAGTTCCTGCATCGTCCACGCACGGGCGCCGTTGCCGAGCGCCTGGAGGTCCGGGATCGCGACCAACGGCGGCGCAGCCATCGCCTTCAGCGCTTCGCGTGCCGACTCCGGCGACCGCTCGAGCGCGTCGCGCTCGATGGCCTCGATGTAGCCCCGGAAGCTCGCGCCGCCGTCCGAGTTCTTCGCAGCACCGAGCCAGCGGAACAACCGCTCCCGGTCCTCGGCCGACCAGTCGGCCTCGCCCACGAGACGGAGCGCGTAGGCGACCTGGATGCCCGGTCCGACCTCCATCTGCTCGAGCAGGTCGAGCGACTTGCCGACCGCGGGGCCGGCGCCGCCACCCGCGACCAGGAGCTGCAGCATCTGACGATCGAGGAGTCGATCCCCGCACGGGTAGAGCCCACTCAGCCTGATGAGCATCGAGAGCCGCAGGTCGTCGCCGACCGGTGCCGTGCGCCGAGCCTGCGCGACCTCGTGGACGCGGAGCCACGCGGCTCGCTGCCCGCGATCGAGGTCCTGCCAGCGGAACGCGCCGAGCCGCTCCAGCACTGCGTCCCGATCCGCGTCGTCGCCCTGGCGCGCGAGCGCGAGCAGCGCCTCGAGCGCGCTCGTCCCCGGCGTCTCGGCGATCGCACGATCCGCCCAGAGCCCCGGCGGCAGGAACTCGAGCGCGATGCGCGCGGCGTAGCGGACGAAGCGGTCTCCGTGGCCCAGCCCCTCGAACACGCGGCCGACCGACTGGTTGTCCGGCCGGCCGTGCAGCGCCTCGAATGCCCGGCGCTGCGCGCGGACGTCCGCGCCGCGGGCCTCGGCCTGCAGCGACGCCATCTCCGTGCCTTCGACGGCCGCGTCCCCGTTCCAGGTGACGCGATACAGACCGGCCTGGGTGCCGCGACCGCCCGTCGTGAACCACAGCGCGCCGTCGGGACCCGCCGTCAGGTCGGTCACGTTCAGCGGCTTGCCCGTCACGAAGTGGTCGAACGAACCAGTGAAGGTCGCGCCGTCCGGCTCGAGCCGGACGCGGAGGATGCGCCCGTACGCCCAGTCCGCCGCGTAGAGCGCGCGGCGATCGACGTCCGGGAACGCGAACCCGTAGCCCATCTCGACGCCGGTCGGTGAGCTCAGCCCGACGTCGACGACCGCAGGCAGCGAATCCGGGAATTCGACCGGCCACTTGCTCGCGCCGGTCCGCCAACCCGACTCGCCACCGGACACCGCGTGGATGATCCGGGTCGGCCGGTACCACGGCAGTCCGATGTCCCACTCCATGTCCGAGTCGAACGTGAAGATCTCGCCGTCCGGACCGAACGCGAAGTCGTACGCGTTGCGGAACCCAGCCGCGTAGATCTCGAAGGTCTTGCCGTCGGCACCGGTCCGCAGCACGTGACCGCCCGGGGCACGGACCTCGCGGGCGTGGCCGCGAGGGTCGACGAGGCGCGGCAGGAGCACGTCCTCGGCCCAGTCCTTGTGCGGCGACGACTTCGCCAGCGACTCCGGCCGCGGCGACATGTTGCCGTTCATCACGTAGATGCGGCCGTCGGGGCCGAGTCGCACCGCGTGCGCGCCGTGCTCACCGCCGCCCCCGAGCGCGTGGAGCCGCGTCACTTCCTCGTAGCGACCGTCCCGGTCCGCGTCCCGCATCCGGTAGAGGCCGTAGCCGTCGCTGCCGTTGCCCTGGACGTAGAGCGCGCCGTATGCCGCGCAGAAGCCCATGCAACCCGTCGGCGACTCGGTCAGGACGAGCAGCCCGCCGTCCTCGCGCTCGGGATCGAGCACCCGTGCCAGGTGACCGCCTTCGATGCTCACGAGGAGTTCACCCTGCTCGTCCAGGCCCACCGCGATCCACGAACCTTCGCCGATCTGCGCCGAGCGCATCCGCTGGACCCGGAAGCCGTCGGCAACCACGAGCTTCTCGGCAGGCGTCGCCTCACGCGGCGCGAACGGATCCGGCCACGGACCGGACGACTCCGCGCTCGGACCGAACGAACGGGCCTGGGGCCACGCGGAGGCGTCGAACCCCGAGTCCTTGGCGGCGTCGACAGCGTCCGCTGGGCCCACGCGCCACTCGGGATCGGACACGATGTCGAACGTCGCGCCGGACTCGGTCGTGACCCGCGCGCGGAGCAGGAATCCGGCGGGACCTCCCTCGTTCACGCAGCGCGCGACCAGGGTGTGCTGGCCCGCTGCCAGGGGGCCGGCCTGCTTCCGGTGCTGGAGCTTCGCCCAGTCCTTGCCGGCGAGGATCCGGTTGCCGTCGAGGAAGAGAACGAACTCGTTGTCGCAGGTCGCGTGGACTTCGACCTTGGCCGCCGGCTCGGTGAGCTCGAAGCCTCTCCGCAGCGTGATCTGCGCGCCTTCGCCTTCGGTCTCGCTGCCCCAGATCCACTCGGGCCTGGCCTCGACGCCGATCTGCGCGATCCGGAGGTCCTTGTACTGGACCTCCATCGGCGGGCCGGCGTGGACCTGGATCGCGATCTTCCCGCTCCGTTTCGCCTCCGGCCCGTCGTCGACGACCTCGATCGTCGTCATGCCGTTGATCGTGTGGGTCAGCCGATTGCCGACCGCACGCACCACGTAGTCGTTCCAGTCCGCACGGATCTGCGCCTGCATCGCCGCGCCGTCGCCGAGTGCCGGCTCCGCGCTGCGCTTGCCGTCGGTGCCGATGCGCACCCGCTCACCGCGACGCGCGAGGATCCCACGGCCACGCTCTTCGTAGAGGATGCCGGTGTAGGTCGGGCCCGCCTCGATGTCCGCCTGGTAGCCGGCGACCACGAACTCGGGCCGCAGCTCGCTGCGATACTGGACGCCCGAATTGCCGGCGAGGATGCGGTAGGAGAACCGCAGCTCGAAGTCGCCGAACGTCCCGTCGTGGACGAGGAACGTGTTGCGCTTGCAGGGAACCTCGGCAGTCGCGCGTCCGACGATCACGCCGTCCTCGACCGACCAGTAGCGCGCATCGCCGCTCCATCCGGCGAGCGTCGCGCCGTCGAACAGAGGTTCGAAGCGCAGGGCGCCCTGGGCTGCGAGCCGGGGCGCGGCGAGTGAGAGAGCGAGGACCAGGAGCCAGAGCGAGCGCATCACGATCATGGTGCGCGCAGTCTAGCGGGAGCCGCACGCCCAGCGCGCGGCCATCGATCCCTCGTCACGGGCAGCCGACGCCGAGCACCGCGCGACCACCCTTCGAAACCGCGATCCCTCCGGGCATCGCCGGGTTGACATGCAGGCACTGGAAGAACAGCCGTGCTCCCATCAGCCCGGGGTCGCCGGGAATCGCCAGCGCGAGCGACGCACGCCCCGCGGCGTCCGCCGGCGAGATCGCCGAAGCGTCCGTCGAGTTCCGGAGCCGGCAGCCGAAAGCCCCGAACCCGCTGAGGTCGATCGGAAACGGCACACCGTTGTAACTGCCGAAGCCGAACACGACCGGTAGGCCCGACGCCGCGCCGGACACCGCGACCGTCAGCGTGCCGCCGAGGGCCGACGAGCCGCTGGCCGACATCTCGAGCCCGCCGCAGCCGAGGCCGTAGGTCGTGATGTCCGCGCACTGCAGTTCGACGCGGAACTTCGTGCCGTTGTTGCCGACCCTGCCCGTCGCCGGAGGCGTCCCCGCCCAGGTGGCTGCGTAGAGACGCTCACGCGTGTCCCGGTGCATCGAGGACGAGCCGTTGTCGGCGTCGTTGCCCTCGAGGACCAGGTCGATCAGCAGGTCACTCTGGCCGTCGTAGACGAAGCTCTGGTCCAGGCCGATGCTCGACCACTGGTTGCCGTTCTTCTGCCACGTGTACTCGCGCTGGTCGAGCACGACGACCTGCGCGAAACCGACCGCGTTGAGGTTCTGGTCGAAGTTGTTGTTGCCGCCCGAGAACGTGAACCCGGCCGGCACGAGCGCCATCGTGATCCGGATCGAGTCCGTGTAGTGGACCCCGGTCGCGCAGGGTGCGAACGAGAGGCCGGTGACGAGGCCCGGCACCGAACCGAGGTCCGAAGCGGTCGCTACGACCTGCATGCGCTGGTTGGCCCAGGTCGCATTGTTGGCCGTCGTGCCGAACGGGATCACGTTGCAGTTGCCGGACGTCGGGTCCGAGTTGGGAATCCCGTATGCAACGCCCTGGGTGGCGGCGGAAGCGGCCAGGGTGACCGCGAAGAGGGAAGCAACGAGCCGTCGCATGGCGATCTCCGAGAGAGAAGAGTGAGCGGCCGGAATCCTAGGAGTCTGTCCCACGGGATCGACACCCGCCCGCTGAGTTTCTGTCGACCCGTGTCCGCGCGGCCGACGTTCGTTACTTTCTGATCCCGTGGCGGTCTTCAAGCGGCAAGACAACCTCGACCAGGGCCTGCTCCTCCCTCCGTCTCTTCGAGACTGGCTGCCGGCGGATCACTTGGCGTGGTTCATCTCGGACACGGTCGACTAGCTCGATCTCGACGACTTCCTCGAGCGTTATCGCGTCAGCGGGAAGGGCGAGCAGGCCTACCCGCCTCGGATGATGCTGAAGGTGCTGCTGTATTCGTACGGCACGGGCACGTTCAGCTCGCGCAAGATCGCGGCCAAGCTGGAGACGGACGTCGCGCTCCGAGTGCTGGGAGGCGGCCTGTTCCCGGACTTCCGCACGATCTGTCGTTTCCGGACGCGGCATCACGACGACTTCGTCAAGGTGTTCGTCCAAGTCGTGCAGATCGCGAAGGAAGCTGGCCTCGTGAAGCTCGGCACGCTCGCAGTCGACGGCTCGAAGATCAGAGCCAACGCGAGCAAGCACCGGGCGATGAGCTACGGACGGATGAAGGAGGAGGAGACGAAACTCCGCCGCGAGATCCGGAAGCTGCTCGCCGCCGCCAAGAAGCAGGACTCTCTGGACGACCGCGAGTTCGGTCCCGACTTTCGAGGCGATGAGCTGCCGCAGGAGCTCGCGCGGCGCGAGAGCAGGCTGAAGACGATCCTCGAGGCGAAGAAGCGGCTGGAACTCCGTAAGGAGGAAGAAGCCCGAGAGGACGACGAACGGAAGGCGAAGAAGGCCGAAGCAGAAGGTCGCGATCCTCCGAGAGAGCGCCCGGAGGGCCGCAAACACCCCAAGGGCCAGCCGAAGCCGAAGGATCAGGAGAACTTCACCGACCCAGAGAGCCGGATCATGCTCGATGGGTCTGGTGCGTTTCAGCAGAGCTACAACGCTCAGATCGCCGTCGATGCCGGAGCCCGGATCATCGTCGGAGCGCTCGTCAGCAACGTCGCCGCGGACGCGCGGCAGCTGATCCCAGTCCTGGATCGCGTCGAGGAAGTCACGGGCATGTGCCCGCGCAAGGTGCTCGCTGATGCGGGCTATCGCTCAGAAGAGAACTTCGAGGCCCTTCGTGCTCGCAACATCGACGGCTACGTCGCCGTCGGGCGCGAGCGAAGCATCAGCGCTTCCCACGCACGGCTCCCGCTGACGAACGCGATGGCGAGGAAGCTCAGGACGAAGAAGGGGCGGCAGACCTACCGGAAGAGGAAGCACATCGCCGAGCCTCCGTTCGGCTGGATCAAATCGGTCCTTGGCTTCCGGGGATTCTCGATGCGCGGCCTCCGGAAGGTGAACGCCGAGTGGCAGCTCGTCTGTGCAGCGATGAATCTCAGGCGACTCGGCGGGCTCGTGGCTTGGGCGTAGCCCGAAGAGGGGTGCTCCAGGAGCGCTCTACCGCGACATGTGGGCCTCCTGGCGATGCCGTGAAGCCCAGCTTGCCTGAGTCCCGGTTTCCGAAGCGCAGAACGACTACGTTGAACGACTCGCTCCTCTTGACGTCGGGCCCGCAGGAGACCGGGCGCGCTTGCTCCCGCGGGACAGACTCCTAGCGGAAGCCAGAGCCAGCACGTTCGCTCGGCACGACCCGCGACATCCTCGTTGCGCCAGCCGCCGACGGCACGCTGCAACGGCTCGGACTTCCGGTCAGCGGCCGTCCGCCGCGACGCGGCGCAGCCGGGACACGCGCCCGTGACGGTTCCAGTCCAGCACGTAGAGGTCACCGTTGCGGTCGAACGCAGCGCCGTGTGGGGCCAGGAACACACCGTCCTGCCACTTGTCCTTGCCGACGCCGTTGTTCGCGCGGAGACCCGCTTCCGGCTGATCGCCGAGCTGGCAGACCAGCTCGTTGCGCTCGTCGAGCAGCGTGACGCGGCCCGCGAGGTCGGGCACCACGAGGTGCTTGCCGTCCGGGTGCACGTAGCTGCTGCACGGCCGACGGAACAGACCGGTGACGACCGCACGGAGCCCGCCGTCGAGGTCGAACACCTGGAGACGGCCGTTCTCACGGTCCGCGACGACGAGCCGCGGCTCGCGACCGCGCATGTCGAGAGTGATGCCGTGCGGGGTGCGGAACTGGCCCGGCTCCGTGCCGTTGCCGCCCCAAGACCGCACGTACTTGCGGTCGGCGTCGAACTGGTGGACCCAGCTCTTGCCGTAGCCGTCCGCCACGTAGATCCGACCGTCTTGGGTCACCGCCACGTCGGTGGGCTTGTATTCGCGCGCGTCCTTGTAGACGCCGGACTCGGCCGGATAGCCGAGGCGCCAGACGACCTCGCCCTCGAGCGTGCACTTGACGACTTCGTGGCGACCGGTGTGCGCGCAGTAGATGAACTGCTGATCGCCTTCGGTCACGAGGCTCATGCCGTGCATCCCACCGGCGAACTCGGTCCCCCAGGTCGACAGCAGCTCGCCTGCGGGCGAGTACACCATCACCGCGTCCTTGGTGTCGGTGTTGAAGTAGATGCGGCCCTCGCGGTCGACGGCGATCTGACCGTGGGTGTTGCCCAGGTCGGAGCCGTCCGGCCGAGCGCCGAAGCCGGCCACCCACTCGTAGGTGTGATCACCCACGCCGATGCGGACCGGGTCCTGGGCGACTGCGGCGTGGGCGGAAGCGAGCCCGAGGACGACGAACGTGCGGAGAGCGTAGGACATGGCGGCGACAGCGTAGCTCCGCACCGCGCCCGCGCACCCTCAATGGTCGGAGTGCAGATCCTTGCCCGTGATCGCGGTCGCCAGGAGCTCCGCCGCGTCCACCGCTTCGGGGCCGTCACCGGATGCCACCCGATCGAGCACCGCGTAGGCCCTTTCGCGTTCGCCGAGGTCGAGCAGCGCCCGGCCCAACACGAGGTCTTCCGCGTGGGAGCGGGCCTCGATCCCCTCCAGACGGGCGACAGCCTCGGCCGGTCGACGAGCGGCGACATGGACCATCGCGGCGGAGAGAGGCGTCACGTTCTCGGCGGATTCGCTCGCGACCAGCGCCGAAGCCCGGGCGACCTCGTCCAGCGCGAGCAGTGCGCGCACGCGCAGCTCGACCAGCTCCGTCAGGGGCGCTGAGCCGCGGACGGCGGCGGCGAGCGCGCGATCCGGCAGCCCGACATCGAGCCAGTGTCGGGCGTCGGCTTCGACTTCGCCCGTGTGGACGGCGCGCACCCGCTCGACGAAGCGCAGCAGAGCACCCGGGGACGACGCGCCGCGCCGAACTCCCAGGAGTTCATGACTGCCGTCGGGATTCCTCCGGAACGCCGCCGTGCCGAAGCCTCGCAGCGCGCCATCCAGCTCGTGCGGAATCGTGTCGCGGCGCTCGAGCCCGGCGCGGGCGAGCTGCCGACGCACGTCCGGCCTCGCGGCGAGAGCCTCGTCCATCGCGTCGCTCGCCGGTCGCCCGGGATGGGCGACATGGACCAACACGAGCTCAGCTCGATCCGAGGGCCCGCAGGACACCAGGGTCGCCAGCGGGAACAGCGCCGCATGGGCGGCTCTCCGAGGACCTCGCGCCAAGCCTCAGCGCCCGGCGCCGGTCGTCACGGGTTCGGTCCCGCTTGCCGCGCCCGTCCGCAGCAGCCGGTGGAAGTTCCATCCCTCGACCTCGGTCCACACATCGCCGCTGCGCGCGCGACGCAGCCGGAACGCAAGGTCTCCGGTGCCGAGGTCCACGACCGACTGGTAGAGAGTCATCCGCACTTCGGACTCACGGATCAGCTCACGGCACGCGCCGAAGTCCAGCGCCGCTTCGACCTCGGCGAAGCCATCGCGCAGCGCACCGAACCGGCTACAGCGAGGCTGCCTGCCGACGCGCGCGACGTGGTCGTTGCTGCACACGACGAACGTCTGGCCGTCGTCGGCCGCGCGAACCGTCACGCCGTCCGCCATCTCCTGCGACGGCGCGACCTCGAAGACCGCACCTCCTGGGCCCGCATCCGCCCCGGCCTTCCAGCCGACCATGAAGTTGCCGCCCATCGGGTAGCGGAAGCCCCGCAGCGTCGCTGCCCCCCGCTCCGCAGCCTCCGCGTCGGGGCTCAGCGTCTCGATCAGCTCCTGGAGGGCGATCGTCCGCGGAGTCACCTTCTTGCCGGGAACCGCGCGGCTCGGCACGTCGTGGATCGCCGCCGACACGCCGCGGTCCGAGAACCCGGTCAGGCATCCCGCCATCCCGGGCCATCCGATCGACACCCAGCCAGCACGCTCGCCGCGCGGCGCGTGCACGACGACCATCGTGTTGCGCAGCAGTTCGTCGTTGGCGAAGTAGTCGAGGTTCCGTCCGACGACCGGCCCGTCGCCTTCGACCTCGCCGCCCCAGGCGACGAACGAGGAGCACGCGAGCCCGAGGAGATCGGGAAGCGCCGCGACCCCGATCAGATCGTCGGCGTGCAGGTCACGCCCGAGCTCCGGGATCTCGAGCAGATCCTCGTCGCGGGCTGCGATGCCGGCGACCACCGCGTCGCACCACGGCCGAACCCAGTCCGGCAGCTCGAGAGCCGAGCGAAGCTTGGGCAGGACCATCAGGTTCCAAGCACCCGGAATGGGCAGCCGGGACAGGGCGAACCCCCGGAAC
>JAQCBR010000199.1 GCA_027621295.1 Planctomycetota bacterium | reverse complement strand
CGTCGAGGCGATCGACCTCCGCGAGGTCGTCGCGCAGGACAACTGCTTCCAGTGCCACGTCGAGCTGCGTGCGCACGGCGACAACCGGAAGGACCTCAACGGCTGCCTGCTCTGCCACACGGCCGGCGCTGAGGACGGCAACAATCCGAACGTCGCCGGCGGCACGCCGGACGTGACCATCGACTTCAAGGTCATGGTCCACAAGATCCATTCCGGGTCGTCGCTGCCGAGCGTGCTCGGCATGTCGACGAACCAGGACGGCTCGCGCGACTACGACGCGGACGCGGTGCCCTACGAGGTGCTCGGCCATCGCGACTCGATCCACGACTACTCGCACGTCAAGTTCCCGCACTGGCCGAACTTCGCGCAGCCGATGCCGCGCGACCAGGGCTACGCGGCGCTTTCGACGACGCCGGGTGGGCGCGACCCGAAGGCGATGGAGGACGCGCAGCGCAGTGGCCCGGTCCAGTGCTACCTGTGCCACGGCGATCCGGACGGCGACGGCCCGCTCGGCGCGCCTGCCGACGGCGACCTCGTCTACGCACAGCCGTCGCGCATGGCCTGCGGCTCCTGCCACGACGACTGGGTCTTCGACCAGAACTACGTCGCGAACGGCCTGCAGATGCCGCCGCAGCACGACGACTCCGAATGCACGCTCTGCCACCGGGCCGACGAGGGCATTCTCAACGTCCGCGACTCGCACCTGCATCCGCTGCTCGACGAGACCTTCGCCGCTGGCGTCAACGTCCAGATCACCGCGATCCGCGAGGCGGGCATCAACGACGACGACGGCACGCTGGACCAAGGTGAGCGCATCGAGCTCGAGGTCCGCGTCACCGACGACGCCGGCGAGGAGGTCGACGCGGCCCTGCTCGCGCGCCGTGAGCTGACGATTGCCGGCCCGACGACGAACCCGCAGCTCCTGCAGCTGTTCTCGCTGCCGTCGGCGGTGTTCCAGGGTGCGCAGCCCTACGTGTTCCGCGTGCCCGAACAGATCTACGCGGAGATCGTCGGCACGTCGAACGGCGGGGGACTCGGCGCCTACGGGACGCTGCGCGCCCCGCACTGGAGCGACCGCGGTCTGCCGACGCAGGTCCTGCTCCGCGACGCTTCGGCGTCCGGCGAGGCGACCACGCTGGTCGCGCCGGCCCTGCCGTTCGAGAACTTCGTCGACGTCGAGCTCGCGACCGGTCCCGGCACGCCCGCGATCGCGCGCGGCGCGTGGATCGTGCTGTCGGACGGCGTGCCCGGGCAGGAGGAGTACCTCCGGGTCCAGTGGGTCGAGACGATGGCCGACCGCCGTCGGCTCTGGTTCGGCGCCAAGAACACCGGCGGCTACCAGCCGAATCTCCGCGGCGCGCACGGCGCGGGCGCCAGCGCCAAGGTCGTCGAGTTCGCGACGGCGGTGCCGGGCGTCGAATACGTGCTCGACCCGGCCACCGGGATGATCTCGGAGATCGGCACGTCGTTCGGCGCGGGCAACCGCATCCTCGTCACCTACGCGACCGACTTCGAGATGCCCGCGTTCTACCAGGGCAGCCTCAACGACTCGGCGGACCTGGGGCCCGCCGCCGGCGACTGGGTCGGCCTGCCGGTCGCCGACGGGACCTACCTCGTCAACATCTCGCTCGAGAGCAGCCTGACCTTCACCGCGTTCGGCGAGGACACCAGCTACGTCGACGGTTCCAAGCCCGCGATCGACGAGGCCACCGGCTACCTCGCCGCGTTCCAGGTCGGCGGCGCCGAGACCTTCGAGCCGCCCGCCCGCGTGGCCGCGGTCGAGGGCTGCGTCTCCTGCCACGGCGACATCCAGTTCCACGGCTCGCACCGCCGCGGCTACCAGGTCTGCACGCAGTGCCACGGCATCGCCGGCGCCGAGGACCGCCCGCGCTACGTCGCGCCGAACGCCCCGGCCACAGCCAGCACGACCATCGAGTTCCGCAACATGCTCCACAAGATCCACCACGGATCGCAGCTGTCCGCCGGCGCCGCCTACGTCGTCAACGGCTTCGGCATGGGCTACCCGAACAACTTCACGGCCCACACCTACGAGCACGTCGGCTTCCCGGTCCTCGCCGGCGGCACCAGCAACTGCGCGTCCTGCCATGGCGACGCCGACGCGTGGAAGAGCCCGGTCGAACGCAACCACCCGACGGTGATGGCGCTGCCGACCCGCAGCTGGACCATGGCCTGCATCTCCTGCCACGACTCGACCGCAGCCCGCGCCCACGCCGACGTCAACACGAGCCCGGCAGGCGAGGAGTCCTGCGCAGTCTGCCACGGCGAGGGCAAGGAGCTCTCGGTGGAGACGGTGCACTTCGTGAGGTGAGGCCGGGATCGACGAGATTCGACCGCGCGCACGGGCGCGCGGTCGGTTAGTCCTGCGCGGGTTGGAATCCTTCGCCGCCCTGCTCGACCAGGCACTCTCCCGCCGCACAGAACTCTTCGAAACGCTGCGCGCGGAGGAGACCGACGCTTGGCGGGTCTTCCACGGAGCGGTCGAAGGTCTGCCCGGGGTCGTCGTCGACCGATACGGCGACCTGCTGCTGGCGCAGCTGTTCCGGGCGGCGCCCGCGGACCTGGAGGTCGAGGCCCTTGTCGACGCAGTTGCATCGCGCGCCGCCGCATGTGGCATCGAGCGCCAGGGCGCGGACGAAGGCGATTCGCTCCCCGAGGTTGTCGTGGTCGACCGGCGCGGAGGAACCGCAGGCCGGCAGGTCGATGCGAGTCGCGCGCGGCGCGAGGAGTTCGTCGCGCACGAGGGCGGCATGCGCTTCCTGATCCGCGCGCGGCACGAGGGCCAGGACCCGTGGCTGTTCCTCGACCTGCGGGCTGGACGACGCGCGCTGCGGCAGCTCGCGCCCGGCCGCTCGGTGCTCAACCTCTTCGCCTACACCTGCACGACCGGGATCGTGGCAGCACTCGCCGGCGCCAACGAGGTCCACAACGTCGACTTCTCCGCGACCTGGCTCGACGTCGGTCGCCGCAACGCGCGGCTCAACGAACTCCGCAGCGACCGCATCCGCTTCCTCCGCGAAGACTGCCTCGCCGTGCTCCGCCAGCTCGCCGGCCTCCCGGTCGGCCGACACGGCATGGCCGAGCGCTACACCCGGATCGACCCCCGCACCTACGACGTCGTCGTCCTCGACCCGCCTCGCCTCTCCAAGTCAGCCCTCGGCCGCGTCGACCTCGTCTCCGACTACCAGACGCTGTTCAAGCCCGCCTGGCTCTCCGTCGCCGAAGGCGGCTATCTCCTCGCCACCAACAACGTCGCATCCGTCGACCTCGACACCTGGCTCGCCCAGCTCCGCCGCTGCGCCGACAAGGCCGGTCGCCCGATCCGCTCCCTCGACGTCATCACCCCCGACGCCGACTTCCCGAGCCCGGACGGCCGCCCGCCGCTGAAGCTGGCGGTGTGTGGGGGGTGAGACGTCGACAGGGCACCCGCGAGCGCAGCTGGCGTAGCAGCTTCCATCCGGCGTCTACGGAGCCACGTGACCCAAGAGCGCTGTGCCGGGTCGGGGAAGTCGCTGGGCAGGTTGCGCAGTGGCTGCACCGTTCCACGACGGTGGTCTGCCACGGCCCAGATCGGATCACCCACGCTGACGTCGACGTGGAAGTCGACCGCGGCGCTCGCCGAGCGGCACGGCACGGTGACGCGCATATCGCTCTGCGTGCGACGAGATCTGCAGTCGCGCCAAGCAGCCCTCGAGCGCGTAGAGCTGCAGGAGCTCGGCGGTGGCCCTGCCGCGCGCGGCAGCAAGGCGGCGGAGCTCCAGGTAGGCACGGCCTGCCGTCGTCGTCCTGTATGGGCGGGACTTCACAGCAGGACTTCGAGCGTTGCGCGTATCGACTTCTCGGCGGCGGGGAAGTCCCGGACCATTGCGAGCAGCGCGGCCGGCTGGCTGCCCCGCCGGCGCAGCCATCGGCGCAGCGCTTCGATGGCGATGTCTCGGCCCTCCCGGTGGCGGAGCCGAAAGCTGTCGATGATGGTGCGGACCGGGCCTTGGACGCCGAGGGTCAGTTCGTCGATGACGCGGAACTTCTCGCGCCCCGTGTCGAAGGTGGGGCCGTCGAAGTGGTGCCACGTGACCGGTGCCCGCGTGCGCGGCGGCCGACGACCGCGCTCGATGGCGACGTGGATCGTGTCCGGGATCTCGTCGCTCAGATCGTGACGCGCGAGAGCGGTCGCGAGACAGAGCGTTGCGCCCGGAGCACGCGCTGCGATCTCGATCAGGTCGGGATCACTCTCTGTGTCCGCTCTGAGGAAGAGGCCGCCGCCCAGAGGCTGGATCACGCCCTCATCGCGCCACGCGTAGAGCTGACGCTTCGAGATCCCGAGTCGGGAGGTCTCGTTGCGGGTGATGACCGCGGGCAGCTTTCGGGGCAACGGGGGTCGGCTTCATGGGACGAAGTGTCTACAGACCATGGCAGGCTGTAGGCACTTCGTCCCGGAGCCGCCGAACTTCCGGGCCCTGCTCCGAGCGACGATCCAAAGCCGCCTCACCCCACCCGCGGCCGCATCAGGAGGCCCAGGCAGGCTCCGACCAGGATTCCCACCAGCAGAGCGGCCGTGAGGCCGATCGGCGCTGCGGGAGGCTTGGTCGGAAGACCTGTGGTCTCTCCGAGCGGTGCCGGTTGCGCAGGAATCGTTCCCCGCACCGCCTCCGGCAGCAGCCCCGCCGCTACGTCCGCGGCCAGCGGGTCGCCCTTCTCGGCTGCGCGGAGGAGCGGGTCGAGCGCGCTGCGGTCGCGGGCGAGGCCGTGGACGGCGATGGTGCGGGCCGGGCCGTCGTCGAAGAGGTTGCGGGTCAGCGCGTCGCGGGCCTGGGCGTCGTCGAAGCGCGCGAGCTGGCGCAGGGCTTCTTCGCGTTCGGCTGCTTGTGCGGACGCGGCGAGCAGGAGGTGACGCTCCAGCTCGTCGCGGTCGCCTCGGCCCGGTCCACCGGGGCCGGGACCGCCTTGACCCATTGCGAGCGCGGCGAACACGGCAGGCAGCGTGAGGCCACCGCCGCTCTTGCCGACGACGCGGAGCGTGCTGCGGCTCGTCGGCCGGGCGAACACCATCAGCGTCTCGCACTCGAACGCGCCGAGCGTCATCGCGTCGGACAGCACGTCTGCGGCCGCGGACGCCGCCATCAGATTGCCGATCGCGGTCGACACGTCGACCTGGATCCAGCCGCGGTCGGCGCTCGGGCCGACCATTGCGCGGAGGCGATCGAGGATCGGCGGCAGCGTGCCCGCATCGGTGAGCCGGGTGTCGACCTCCCAGCGCTCGGTGCCGTCGAACGCGCAGCGCCCCTCGGCGACGGCTTGGCCGCCGACGAAGAGCCGGAACCGCGCGTAGGCGTCGCCCAGGTCTTCCTCGAGCCGGTCGGGCTGGACGTCGAGCTTGCCCTCGGCGTCGAGGCGAATCCGCGTCGCGGCCGACAGCGGCGGCACGCCGTTCTCGTCCCGAACGACCTGCGGCAGCACGTCCTCGCGCACGAACGTCCACGCCGGCGGCCCGCTCCGCGCGGCGTCGGCCGCGAGCACCGCCTCGACGCGGAGCTCCGGCGCCTGCGCGCGCGGAGCTGCGGCGAGCAGAGCTGCGGTCGCGGCCGCGAGGCCCAGGTTGCGGACAGTCATGTTCATCGGCGGGTGGCCTTCGGGCGGCCGGC
>JAQCBR010000044.1 GCA_027621295.1 Planctomycetota bacterium | reverse complement strand
CGAGCAGCGTCGGCAGCTCGCGGTCGGGGTAGAGGAGGTAGCCGCGGCGTCGCGGGCAGCGGAGCGGGCTCGCGCGCAGCGCGCCGAGCAGGGCCAGGCTGTCCTCGATGCCGAGTCGGCCGGCGGCGAGCACAGCGACCTGGCCTTCGAGCATCGCGGGCAGACGGCGGATGCCGATCCGGGTCGCGCCCTCGAACTCGAGCAGGTTGTAGGCGTGGTAGAGCCCGTCGTCCCGGCGGCTGGCATCGACGGTCGCCGCGAGCCACGCCGACGCGCGGTCGAAGAGCGCCTGGATCCGATCTGCGGGCACGCGCGTGTCGGGCTGGAGACCCTGGCGGGCGTAGACCGCGCTGCGGTGGCGCTCGCCGGCGCGGCCGACGGCCGACAGGAACGCGGCGCGCGCACCGGCGTCCCCGGTCGTCGACCCGGGCTCGAAGTCCTGGAGCGCGTTCAAGACGTCCGCGAGCAGCCGGGCTGCGTTGGCCGACAGCTCCAGGTCGGACGAGTTCGAGAACAGACTCGCGAGGACCTCGGCGTGCCGCAGCAGCGCGCAGGTCGTGACGATCGACGCGCCGCGGCCGACGAGGGCGTTGTTCGCGTCGTTCCACTCGGGACGCTGCGTATTCAGCCACACGCCCGCACCCGGCACGAAAGACGTCAGCTTGACGAGGAGCGGGACCAGCAGCTTCTCGGCGAGAGTCACGCGGACGAGTTGGCCGTCCGCGTCGACGACGAGCTTCCCTTCTTCACCGTCCGACGCCGTGCGGGCCGCGACGCTCGCCGCAGCGGTGTGATCGAAGTCGACCGTGTGGCTCGGGTCCGCGACGAGCGCATCGAAGCCTCGGATGCGGTAGGGCACGTCCGCGTGGACGAACGTGGCTTCGCCGAGCCATGCGCCGATGCGACCCGGCCAACGCTCCTCACACCGTTCGAGCAGCCGCGTCAGGTAGACGATCTGGTGATCGCCCCAGTAGCCGATGAACGACCACGGGTCGTCCGGCTCCTCGACCTCCCAGTCGATGCCGTGCGTGTGGACGCGGTACGGGTTGAAGCCGTCGGCCGTCGACGAGTCGACGAAGCGCCCGATGAAGCCCGGGAGGTAGGCCGGATGGCTCAGCCCGAGCGCCTCCCAGTTCTGGAAGATGTCGCGCCAGTTGCCCTCGTAGCCGGTGCGCGGGCTGCCGTCGGCGTTGCGGACCTGGATCGAGAACTTGTTCCAGGGACGGCTCGGGTCGCCGTGGCGGCGTGACAGCGACAGCGGCAGGTAGTCGCGATGGAGGCGGACGAGATCCGGATCGCCCGAGCTGCGCACCGCCGCGGCGAAGTCCGAGACCGAGCCTTCTTCGGGCAAGCGGGCGAGGGCATCCGCGACGCGGTCGGCGACGCGCGGCGCGGCAGCGCGCACGTGTGCGCGGATCGCATCGCGACGCTGGTCGTGCCCAGCGAGCGGGATCCCGCCGCGCATCACGTTGTAGAGGACGTTGCTGCGGTGCCTCGCGTCGAGCGCAGGGTTGCCCGAAGACTGCTCGGAATCCGCGCGGGCGAGGACCTCGAGGAGGCGGGCTCGGCTCACGGCGACGTCCGCGACCACAGCGGCCAGCGGGTCCGGTTCGGTGGCGATGAAGTCCGCGAGGCTGAGGATGGACGCCGCGTCCTGGTCGACCTCGCAGACCGTCGCCCAGCGCAGCGAGGCGCCGGCCTCGACGGAAACACGCCGATCGAGCAGGTAGGCGCAGCGACGGCCGCGCGCACGCGGCTCGGGCGCGGACTCGGCGCCGCGGCGGATCCCATCGATCTGCTGCTCGGAGAGCAGCATCACCGCACTCGGGTCGTAGCCCGCGGTCCACACGGTGGTTGCCGCGAGAGCCTCGCTCGGCTCCGCGCGGTCGACCGGCACCGAGCTCAGCGCGAACGCGGCGAGACCGCGATCGCCCACCGCGTAGCACGACTTGTACGCGTCGACGAGGCAACTCAGATTGGTCTGCATGCCCGGATCGACGAGTGCCGGGAGCAGGTGGGTCAGACCATCGACGATGCGTGCATCGATCCGCTCGCGACCTTCGTTGCGGAGCTCGGCGAACCGCACGACGCCGAAGCGGTCGCTGAAGGTCCAGGTGATCCGGAGCACGAGGTCGAGCTCCGGATGCCGGTGCTCGAACGCGACCGCGGTCCCGGCCGTGTCCTTCCACGCCTCGTCCGTGCCGCGACCCTGCGACGCGTCCCGGTCGGTGCCGGGCTCCCAGATCGGATGCCCGTCGACGGCGACCAGCGTCCGGCTGCCGACGCGGCCGACCGCGTCGTGGAGCGCGTCCTCGGTCCGATACGGGAACAGCGCGCTGTGCACGTCACGGCGCCCGGCGGTCAGAGGCCCGCGGCTCGACGCGAACAGCCAGTGGTCGGATCCGCTCGCGACGCTGGTCAGGAACGGCGGCAGCAGGTCGACGCCGCGGATCCGATACCAGGTGCAGCCATCCCGCTCGACGAATCCACCGGTCACCGCCGGCGCGGGCTCAGCGCCGCCCATACACGCGCACGTAGTCGATGAGGAACTGCTGCGCGCCCAGACCCTCCGGGATCGGACCGCCCATACCGCCGCCCATCGCGAGGTTCAGGATCAGGTTCTGGGGCTGATCGAAGGGCCACGCGCCCTCCGGCTCCTTGCGGTCGTAGACGTAGTACTGGTGCCCGTCGACGGACATGCGCACCGAGTGCTCGTCCCACTCCATCGCGTAGACGTGGAACGCACGCGCCATCGTGTCCATCGGCAGCGTCGACGAGATGTGGTTGCCCTGCTTGAAGTAGTAGGCGCGCGTGTGGCACGACGCGTGGTTCCGGCCCGCACCGGTCTGGTCGTCGATCTCGCAGCCGACGGCCTCGAGCACGTCGACCTCGCCGCAGTACGGCCAGGACTTCTCGTCGCGGTAGGCGTCACCGAGCAGCCAGCCGGCCGCCCAGGTCCCGTCCGCGGAGGGCACCATCGCGCGGATCTCGATCCGCCCGTAGAGGAAGCTGACCTTGCCACGCGTCGTCAGCCGCGCCGACGTCCACTCGTGGCCGAGGTCGTCAGGGCGCGCCTCGATGATCAGGATGCCGTTCTCCTGGCGCGCGTTCTCGGGTCGGCCGACCGTGTAGTACTGGGGCTCGCGGTTGCCCCAGCCCCAGTTGCCGACGTCGTAGGTCCAGCGCGTGGGGTTGGGCACGCCGCGACCGTCGAACTCGTCGGCCCAGACGAGGACCCAGTCGTCGCCCTGGGTGCGCTGCACGAGGGTCGTCGGCGTCATCTGGTGGCGCACCATCCGCGCGAAGCGGAGGCTCTTGACCGTCGTCGCGCCGCCCCCGAGGTGCAGGCGCATGCGGTGCACGCCGACGTCGAGCGGCGAGCCGTCGCGCACCGCGCGGCCGCCGCCTGCAGGCATCGACATCGGGCCCGTCACGTCGTAGCTGCGTCCGTCCGGGTTCTCGACGTAGTCCTCGACCCAGGCGGTGCCGTTCTCCGGACCGTCCGCCGTCTCGAGCTCGCAGCGGTAGCGACCGTTGGTGTCGACCCGGAGCTCGAACTCGATCCAACCGGCGTCTCCCGTGAACCGCACCCCGCCGGACGCGGCGGTGAGCGGGGCGGTCGCCGGCGCGTCAGCGCCGAGCTTGACCTCGAGGATCTCGACCTCGTCGGGCATCGGCTTGCCGACGAGCGGGATCGCCTGGCCTTGGACCGCTGCGGCGAGGGCGCCGAGGGCGGACAAGGTCGCGGCGAGCAGGGTGGTGCGGTGCATCAGGAGGGGTGGGGCAGCGGGGAGGTGTGTGGCAGCGGGGCGTCGGTGACTCACGAGCCGATCAGCTCGGCCTCGAGTTCCTCGAGCGACCGTCCCTTGGTCTCGGGGACGACGAACACGCTGAAGAGCAGCGCGAGCACGGCGAACACGCCGAAGACCAGGAAGATCAGTCCCGGCCCGAACGTGTCGATCCCGTAGGGGAAAGCCTGCTGGACACCGAACGACACGAAGGAGTTGAAGAAGCCAGCGGCCGAGATCGCGAGGCCTCGGACGCGCAGCGGGAAGATCTCGGAGAACATCGCCCACATCACCGGGCCCAGCGAGATCGCGAACGCAGCGATGTAGGCGAGGATCGCGATGAGCACGAGCGTGCCATCGAGGTGGAGGCTCGCCTTGGCGAGGTCCTGGGCCTTCGGAGCGAAGTCGCTCGCGACGTCCAGCCCCGCGGTCTCTGCCGCCTGTCGCGCAGCGGCGAGGAACACGGGCTCGCTCTCGTGCGAGACGCCGACGAGCGGCTGGAGCGCGGCGGCCAGCTCGGGCGCGAAGCCGTCGCCGAGCACGGCGACCGCGTCAGCCCCGGGGTCGCCGATCCGATACTCCGCCGCCCCGAACGCCCACGCGTTGGTCAGCAGCGCCAGCGCCATCATCGACGTTCCGACGATCAGCAGCGGCCGCCGTCCGAGCCGGTCGATCAGCCGCATCGCGATCAGCGTGAACACGACGTTCACGAGGCCGACCCAGATCGCCTGCTCCAGCGCGACGTCACGCGACGCACCGGTCATGCCGAAGATCGTCGTCGCGTAGTAGAAGATCGCGTTGATCCCGGTGATCTGCTGGAAGAAGCCGAGACCCAGGCCGATGAACATCACGCGCCGCATCCGCGGGGCGAGGAGTTCGGTCGGGCTCGGCTTCCCGCGCTGGGTGGCGGCTGCCACGCTGTACTGGACCTCGGTGAGCGCGGCTCCCGCGCGGTCCTCCCCGACGGCGCGCGCCAGCACCGCGAGCGCCTCGTCGTTGCGGCCAGCCGCCGCGAGCCAGCGCGGGCTGCGCGGGACGAACAGCAGCAGGCAGAAGTAGGCCGCGGCAGGCACGGCCTCGACGCCGAGCATGTAGCGCCACGCCTCGGCGGTTCCGCTCTCCGCGAACGCCTTCTCGAGGAAGTAGTTCGAGAAGAACGCCGCCGAGAAGCCCAGCACGATGTTCAGCTGGTTGAACGACACCAGCCGCCCGCGCCGCTCGGGCGGGGCGAGCTCAGCGATGTAGATCGGCGCGATCAGGAGAGCGCCGCCGACGCCGAGTCCGCCGATGATCCGCGCCCAGACAAGCATCTGGTAGCTGGTCGCGAGCGCGCTCGCGACAGCGGACACGGTGAAGAGCAGCGCCGTGCACAGCAGCACCGTCCGACGGCCGAACCGATCTGCGAGGGGCCCAGCCACGGCCATCGCGAGGGTCGCGCCGAGCGTGAGGCACGCGACCGCCCAGCCGATCTCACCCGAGTCGAGTCCGAACTGCTCGCGGACCGGGTCGACGACGCCCGAGATCACCGCGCTGTCGAAGCCCATCAGGAAGCCCCCGAGCGCCACGACGAGTGACACCAAGAGCGTGTAGGAAGCGGACTTGCGATCGCTCATTGCGGTCAGGGGGAATGTCGTCGTCACGCCCTGTTCGGGCACGTCTGGGCTGAGGGGAGTGGCCCGGACCTCGGTGCAACGAGGGCGGGTCACCATGCCACGCCGATGCCGGTTCGTGCGTTACAGCAATGTGTCGCGCATTACGCACACGTTCGTCAGAGGCGGCGTAGATTGGTTCGAGCGCGCCGGACGGGGCTTCGCCAGCCCCGGCTCGACGGGCTCGAAGAATGGTTACATCTCTGAAATCCTTGTGCCTCGATCGTCGCGCACGTCGTAGTTCGTCGGCTTGTCCGGGGCGGCATCCGGCCGCACCGATCTGCGAACGGACGCGCCGGCGTCCAGTCTCCCCAGCTTCCGGACGCGGGCCGGGCAGCGCGATGAGCGCTGTCACCCGCGCCGCGAACCATCTCCCCAACTGACGCGAACCTGCAACCAGGAAACACCATGAAGATCCTCGCGACTCTCCTCGCCGGCGCTGCGCTGGCCCACGGCCTCTCGGCCCAGACCAACCTGCTCACGAACGGCGACTTCGACCAACTCGGCGGCGGCCTCGCCGGCTGGGGTGCGTTCGGCAACGCCTACGGGGAGCCGTCGGCTCCGCCCGCCATCGACCCACGGAGCGGCACCCACCTCGCCAAGATGTTCGGCAACTTCTCCGGCGGCTTCAACGTGTCGGGGATCTTCCAGTCGTTCCCGGCCGCGGCCGGCGAGACCTACACGCTCGACTGCTGGTCGCGTCACTACAGCGGCGACCCGATGGTCGGCACCGGCGCCCCGAACTCGAACTGGGTCGTCCAGAAGATCGCGTTCTTCGACGCGGGCGGCAACGAGATCGGCGCCGGCGAAGGCACGATCTGCGACGCGACGTCCCCGACGGACGTGTGGATCGACAACGCGCCGGTCTCCGCGACGGCCCCGACCGGCACCGCTTCGGTCCAAGCCCTGATCCTCTACCTGCAGCCGAACTTCGATGGCGGCGCGGTCCTGATCGACGACGTCGAGTTCTTCGGTCCCCCGCCGGCCGGCCCGACCTACCCGGGCACCGGTGACGACGTCGAACTCGCCACGGCTGTGGGCGGCGGCGCTCCGTCGACCGGCCAGGGCAACGACGTCAAGGCCGCCAACGGCGGCCAGCTGCTCGAGGTCAACATCTCGTCGCCGAACGGCGGCTACGACCTCGCCCCCTACTGGCTCCTCGCGCAGGTCTTCTCGACCGCGACCCCGCCGGTCGCCTCGACGCCGGGCGTCTACTTCGACTTCAACCAGCCGGTCCTGATCCTCGCGGGCTTCGGTCCGTCGCCGGTCGGCGGCCCGGTCATCGCTCCGGGCAACGGCTCGTCGAACTACTACCTCGCCCCCGCCGGCCTCGCCGGCTCGAGCATCATGCTCCAGGGCCTCGTGTTCTCGACGGGCGCGAGCAACGGCATCTTCGCGATGACCGACGGCCACGAGATCCAGCTCAACTGAGTGGGATCGCCGCGGGGCGATGCCCCGGCTCCGCGGCCCGAACGGCCTCCGCACGCTGAAAGACGCGCGCGGGGGCCGTCTTCACACCCGGATGAGCCGCGGGACCCGCGGATCTCCACAGCAAACCCGAAGCACTCCTATCCCGACCGGAAGTCGAATGTCCATCCTCCGCACGGCCCTGATCGCGGCGCTCGCGTTCCTGACGCTACCCGTCGCCGCCCAGACCCTGTCCTGCAACACAGCCGGCGTCGTCCCTCGGATCACTGGGACGCCGTTCATCCCCGGCTGCCCGACCACGCCCTTCCCCTACTACTTCGCGGTCTCGGGGAACATCGGCCAGCGCCCGTCCTTCGGCCAGGAGATCCGACTGCTGGTCCGCCCGCGTCGCCTCGACGGCTCCTACATCCCCGGATGTGAGTGGGTCACGCAGTGCCAGCGCGGCTTCGTCCTGCCGGACAACAGCTTCGTCGTGATCGGCCAGTTCGGCAGCAGCAGCCAGCCCCGCACGTTCTTCTCCGGCCAGTCGGCCGACGTGATGTTCGCACTCGTCGACATCAGCGCGAACGTGCCGGTGTGCATCTCGAACCCGGCTGCGGTGTCGATCGCCGTGTCGAACGTCACGACCGTGCAGATCGACCCGACGATGCCGACGTTCCACGACTTCCAGCTGCCCTGCTCCAGCACCGTGATGGACTCGGCCGGCGCCGCGACTCCTGGTCAGGCCATCCAGTTCACGCTGCCCTCCGCCGGCGCGATCATGATCGGTCTCTACGACACGATCGGCTTCCCGCTCGGCGGCTGCCGCAGCTACGTCACCTTCCCGCTGCTCGCGATCCCGACCGACATCACGGGTGCGCTGAGCCTGCCCGTCCCCTTCAACCCGGCGCTGGTCGGCGTCGACTTCGGAGCCCAGGGCGTGACCGCCAGTCCGACGTCGTTCGACCTCACCCAGCCGACGATGGTCTCCATCCGCTGATCGATCCCATGAAGTTCCTGAACATCGCTGCCGCAGCCCTCGCGCTCGGCGTGGCCGCCCAGGCCCAGAACCTCCTCGTCCAGACCAGCGGCACCGTGCCGCGCCTCGCGACGCCGAACATCCAGCCGTGCTCCACGGCTCCGGAGCCCTACTACTTCGAGATCAACGGCATCGCGAACGTGCCGCTCGGTCCGAACGAAGAGGTGCGTCTGCTCATCAAGCCGATCCTCCTCAACGGCGGCCCGATCTTCGGCTGCGAGTGGATCAAGCAGTGCCACACGACGACGCCGGACGCGAACGGCAACGTGACGTTCGTCGCCCAGTTCGGCACCAACAACCAGCAGCGCTCCTGGTTCTCCGGCGCGCAGGCCGAGGTCATGCTCGCGATCGTTCCGACGTCGGCCCCGGTCTGCATCCGCAACCCGTCGACCGTCGCGCTGTCGATCTCGAACATCACGCGCGTCAACATCGACCCGGCGATCCCGAACCTCTTCGACTTCCAGATCCCGTGCCGCGGTTCGGTGATGGACGTCCAGGGCGTGCCCACCCCGGGCCAGTCGGTCAACTACACGCTGCCCGCGCCGGGCTTCGTCGGCCTCGGCCTGCTCGACCCCTACGGCTTCATCGCGCTCGGCTGCCAGGTCTACATGAGCACGGCGATCCCGATCACGCCGGTCCCGACCGACGCGAGCGGCGCGCTCAGCCTGCCGATCCCGAACGACCCGACTCTCGTCGGCGTCGACCTCTGCTCCCAGGGCATCCTGGCGCAGGGCCCGACGGGCATCGACCTCACCCAGCCCACGCTCGTCCAGATCCGTTGATCTGGACGGCTTTGCTTCGCCGCGCTGCGGCACTGCTCGCAGCGGCCGCACTCGGCGCGGCGAGCGTGCCGGCGCAGACGATCGAGATCACCTCGGTGCCCGCCTACGGCGCACCGGGTGAGCTCCGCGGGCGCGTCACCGGCGTCGACACGCGCACCCACCGCGTCGCGATCTACATCCAGATCGAAGGCTCCGGCTGGTGGTCGAAGCCGTCGGCCCAGCAGCCCGCCGTCGGCATCCTGTCCGACGGGACGTTCCGCGCGAACGTCGTCGGCGGCGGCCTCGACGACCGCGCGACGATCTACTGCGCGGCCCTGCTCGGACCAGGCGGTGCCGCTCCGGTCGCACAGGGTGCGGGCCGCGTGCCGGCCGCGCTGTCGCCGGTGGCGACTGCCTACCGCGAACGCTTCGCGCGCACGGTGTCGTTCGCCGGACGCACGTGGGCCGTCAAGGAATCGCCTTGGGGCGTCGGCCCGGGCGACAACGCGTTCTCGTCCCACCCCGCCGACGTGTTCGTCGACGCGCAGGGGCGACTGCACCTGACGGTCCGGTTCCGCGACGGTCGCTGGCGCTGTGCCGAGGTCTTCACGACCGAGGACATGGGCTACGGCACCTACTGGTTCACGACCGAGACCGAGGTCGAGGACCTGGACGACCGGCTGACCTTCGGCGCGTTCACCTGGGACGCCCACGGCGACGACACGACGATCCCGAGCTGGCCCTACCGCGAGATCGACTTCGAGGACTCCCGCTGGGGCAATCCCAACGAAGGCACGACCTCGCAGGTCGTCGTCCAGCCGTGGGAGCCGCAGGGCAACCTGCAGCGCTTCACGATCCCGGACCTCTCGAGCGACCCGACGCTGACCCGGATCTTCACGTGGACGCCGAACCAGGTGGAGTTCGTCGCGGCGCGCGGCGTGCGCGCGCCCTGCGTGATCCCGGCCTCGGTGACGGTCCATCGCAGCACCTACACCCACGCGCCCGCGATCGGCCGCTTCGTGCCGCCGGAGGGACGCGCTCGGTTCCGGTTCAACCTTTGGATCAACGGTGGCGGGTCGCCGCGCAACGGCCGGACGGCCGAGGTGATCGTGTCGGACTTCCGCTACTCACCGGTGCCGGGGACGCTGGTCGGCGGCTGCGACGTCAACCCGCGGAAGAGCCTCCGCGTGGTGTCGGGCTCGACCTCGATCGGCTCCGCGCTGGTGCTCGGTCTCGACAACCCTGCGGGCACCCAGCCGGCGGGCACTCCCGCCGCGCTGATGCTGGGTCTCGCACCGGACCAGGACTTCCCCTGCGGAACGGCGCTGCCCGGCCTCGGGATGATCGGGCCGGCCGGCGAACTGCAGGTCGATCCGGCGGGCGGCCTCCTGACCTTCGCGTCCGGCCTGTCGTGGACCGGCCCGGGGCTGCCGACCCAGGTGACCCTTCCGATCCCGCGGGACTTCCTGCTGGTCGGACGTCGACTCCACGCCCTCGGCGTCTTCGTGGACCCGACTCCGGGCGCAGCGGTCCCGGTCGGCCTCACCGACGCGGTCGAGATCTGCGTGCGCCGCTGAACCGAGAGCGAGCGGGGCTACCATCGGTCGCCGATGCGACCGCAGTTCCTGCACCTGACCGGGCCGCGCCGAGGTCGGACCGACACGCCGAAGGGACCCGAGGTCGTGATCGGCACAGGCGTCGACTCCGGACTGCGACTCGGGCCGTGGCGCGGGCTCGCAGACCGCCACGCGGTCGTCACGTTCGACGACTGCGGCTGTGACTTCCTGATCCGGGCGCTCGACGGTCAGGTCTTCGTCAACCACCGCGAGGTCGACGAGGTGATCCTCCACCAGGGCGACCTCGTCGAGCTGGGGATCGGCGGGCCGAAGCTGCGCTTCAGGGTGTTCCACGGTCGGGGCGCGTCGTGCAAGCCGGTGCGGACGATGCTCGGCGATGCGGCGGCCGTCGGCCGCGCGAGCGGCCTCGTCGCGTCGGGCCAGAGCCTCGTCCGCGACCTTCTGACGCAGGCGACCCTGACGCTGAAGATCGGGTTCCCCGTGCTCGTCGCCGGCGTGGTGGGACTCGCCTTCGCAGCGGGGTGGATCGGCGGCGGGGCGATGACGAGCGAACGGATGCAGCAGGATCTCGACGCGCTGCGCGCCGAACTCGAGGAACTGCGCGGGCGTGACGCGGTCGCCACCAGGGAGGATCTCGAGGCGATCAAGACGGAGCTCGCCACACGGTCGAAGGCGCTCGACGCGCTCACGCGCGAGCGCGCCGCCGTGCGGTCGGTGCTGGAGACCGGGAGCCGCAGCGTCGGGATCACCCACGGCGTGTGGACGCTGGCCCTGCCGAACAGCCTTCGCACACCCGACCGGGTGCACCTGTCGCGCGCCGACGGTTCGCGCGTGGAGATCGAATACACCGGCACCGGGTTCCACGTCGGCGAGGGCCGCGTGGTGACCAACCGGCACGTCGTCCTGCCGTGGGAGTATGCGGACGAGGTCGAGCCGATGGTCGCGCGCGGGTTCGAGCCCGAGATGCTCTCGCTGTCGGTGACGTTCCCGGGCCTGGCCCCGATGACCGTGGCTCCGGAGAGCGTGCGCGTCCGCGAGGAGGATCGGATCGACGTCGCGGTGTTCTCGGCACCGGTCCCCGAAGACTGGCCGGCGCTCGAGTTCGACGACAGGGCGGCAGAGGAGACCCGCGGCCAGACGGTGCTCGTCCTCGGGTATCCAACGGGCGTCAACGCACTCCTCGCGAAGGCCGACCCGGGAGTCTCCCAGCAGGTCGTCGAGGCTGCGGACGGAAGGCTCGCCGCGGTGATCGCAGGCCTCGCGGAGCGCGGCGCCGTCTCCCCGGTGATCACCCGCGGCGTGCTCGCCGAGGTCCAGGACGAACGCCTCGTCTACGACGCGGAGACCACGTCCGGCGGCTCCGGCGGGCCGGTGCTCGGCACCGATGGCCGCGTGGTCGGCGTGAACTACGCGATCACGGTCGGCTTCGGGGGCTCGAACTTCGGCGTGCCGATCCGCTTCGTCCGACCGCTGCTCGACTGACGGATCTCCGGGCCGCGCTGGCGTCGAGGGAGTAGCGGGACCGGACGCCCACGCGTAGCGTCGGCCGCTCGCCGCGAGCTCCCGTCGCCGACGGGCGCGGGGCGGCGTGGACCGATCCTCGACGCGGAGGTGGACATGCGAAGCGCAGTGCAGTGTGGGGCCAGAGTGGCCCTTGCGTCCCTGGGGCTGGCCGGCGGCGGCCAGCTCGCAGCGCAGGGAGACGCGAGAGCGGAGTTTGCGGCCCCGGTCCGGATCAACGCCGGCGACGCCTTCGCGGGCGGACGGCGGATGTATCCGTCCCCTGCGCTCCACGACGTGGACGGAGACGGGCATGCGGACCTCGTCGTCGGTGACCTGCCCGGTCGCATCACAGTTGCGCTCCGCACGCCGGGCGAGGGCCCGATCGGCTTCGGTCCCGAGAAGCCGATGAAGGACCGTCGCGGCGAGCACCTGAAGTTCAACAACTGGTGATGCATCGGAATGGGTTCACAGTTCGTGGACCTCAACGGTGACGGGCACGTCGACTACCTGACCGCGACGTTCGACGGATCTCCGCACGTCGCGTTCGGCGACGGGACCGGCTTCGGTGAGCCGGCCCGGCTGACGGACGCCGAGGGCGAGCGCGTGCTGATCTCGTCGATCTGGGACTACGACGAGAAGAAGCACGTCGACATCGGCCGCGCGCTCCAGACCGACGACGCGCCGAACGAGCGCTGCATCTCGGCGCTGGCCTTCGACTGGGACGCCGACGGTGACTTCGACCTGCTGCTCGGCAGCTACGAGAACGGCCACCTCTACCTCCAGAAGAACGAGGGCAGCAACGCCGAGCCGCGCTACGTGCGACCGATCGTTCCCGTGCTCGCCGGCGGCAAGCCGTTCGCGGTCCCCGACAAGATGACCACACCTCGACTCGTCGACTGGGACGGAGACGGTGACATGGACATCGTCGCGGGGAGCTTCGGTGACAGCTACGGCGACGGTGCAGGCGGCGGGGTCTTCCTGGCTCGCAACACGGGACGCGTCGGCGCGCCAGTCTTCGGAGCGCTCGAGGTTCTGATCCCGATCAGCCCGCGCGGCGCCACCGAGCCCCTGCGGCCCGACCTCGGGCTCTACCCGGAGCCGTTCGACGTGGACGGCGACGGCGACCTCGACCTCCTGGTCGGCGGCTACTCGGTGTGGAACCCGAAGGCACCGGAGCTCGACGCATCGGAGACGGCGCGGCTCGAAGCGCTCGACGCCGAGCTCGAGGTCGTCCAGCAGAAGATCGCCGCCAGCTCGGACGCTGCATCCCAGCTGGCGTCCGAAGCGATCAAGGGCCTCGATCCCGAGAGCGAGGAGGCATCGGCGAAGGTCTCCGAGATCTTCGCTGCGCACCGCGCGGCCACGCACGCCGACAACAAGCGCGCGAGCGAGCTGCGGAAGCAGACCGGCGAGCTGCGCCCGGGACCCCAGCGCCAGTCGTTCGTCTGGTTCTACGAGCGGGTCGGGACGCCGAAGCGAGCTGGCGACTGACAGCGCGAGGCGCATGGGATAGGACACCGCCCGGGACCACGCTGTGACCCCGGGCGGCGTCGACCCGCATCAGTCGAGCTCGTTGGCTTCGAGCACGACCTCCACCTTGCCGACCCACACTCCGAGTGGGACCAGCAGGTGCCGGACCACGGTCGGCCCGGGGATCACCTTGTCGTCAGGCGGATAGCCGACGGCGACGGTGACGCGGGTGAACGCACCTGCGTTCTCGACGCGATCGAGCCACAGCAGGTGGGCATCGCTCGGCATCTCGACCGCGAGGTCGACGGCGACCTGCGGGGGCCACCCGCAGATGCAGGCGAACATCGCCTTCGCCTCGAGACCCGTCGCGTTCGGCGCGATCCACAGGTCTTCCTTCGGGAGGAAGGCCGGGACCGTGATGTCGAACGGCCGCAGCGCGACCTTCACGACGTTCGAGAGGCGGATGTCGAGACCGTTCGTCGCGCCAACGCTGCAGACGATCGCCTGGAACAGGATCGAATCCTCTCCGGGCACCTGCAGCTGGTCGTCGAACGGCACGTACGCGCGGCCGAGCATGTCGAGGAAGCCGATCTGGACGATGGCCACCGCGTCGAGGGTGTTGTGGACGCCTGGGAACCAGGCGAACGGCGCCGGGTCGAAGCCGGCGACCAGAACGAAGCCGCAGCCGGGGTCACCGGTCACGAGCAGCGCGCGAAGCGCGACGTCGTGCGTGAGCTCGGGCTCCAGCGGGACGTTCGGGACCGGCGGGACGGCGGGCGGTTCGATCCGCTGGACCGGGACGTTGCCGTTGCCGGCACCGTTCTGATCGAGCGGGACTGCGACCGTGGACCCGTAGGTCGGGTTCGGGTCGAGAGGGGCGCCGGGCAGGCTTGCCTGGGCAGCGCCGAAGGCCGTCGCGACAACCGCCGCGAGGGCGTAGTGCAGAGCCTTCATGGGGCCCTCCTTCCTCCAGCTTCCTGGGGGGACAGAGGAACGCAGCGGCCGGTCGCCGGTCACGCCCGATGCGTGACAGTCCGAGCAGGCCGCGGGTCTCGTGGCTGCAACCGCGATGACGCAGGGACAAACGCTCGGCCGCATCGCGAGTTGCGGACCCAGGTCAATGTCGCCGCGCGGCCGCCCCGAAAGTTTCCTGGGGCGCTAGTATTATTCCGCCCTCACCAGACCGGACACCCAACATGAAACAGCGCATCCACCTCCTCGCCGGACTCTGCATCAGCTCGGTCGCGTTCGCGCAGAACGTCGTCGACCAGAACGGCAACCCGGACTCGAACTACCCCAACCTCTGGGCGTGGTACTCGGCCGACAATGGCCTCAACGGCAGCACGACACCGCTACCCAGCGGCACGTCGGTGAACCTGTGGTCCGACCGCAGCTACAACGGCCGCGACCTGACGCTGGTCAGCGGTGACCAGACCCGCTGGCCGGTCGCGGTCGACGACATGGGTTCGTGCGGACAGGCGCTCCAGTTCGACGGCAACGACTTCCTGTGGGGATCGACGACGACGATCGGCCGCTGCTCGGGGCCGCGCACGATCTTCATCGTCGCGCGCTGTGACGTCGCCGACGGCGGCTACCTGTTCGACGGCTCGACCTCGTCCGGCCGCACCGCGCTGTTCAGCGGCCAGACCTCGACGCCGGAGACCTGGCACGCGTACTGGAGCGACAGCACGCAGCCACAGCCGAACGGCTTCATCATGATCTCGGCGCCCGCCGAGCGCGCTCGCTACCAGCTCCACACGCTGCGCGTGACGCCCGGTCTCCAGGAACACTGGATCGACGGTCAGCTCGTCCAGACTGCGACCGACCCGTCGGAGTTCAACATGGGCGGCATGATCCTGGGCTCGCGCTTCAACACCGCGAACGCGCTCCGCGGCGCGATCCGCGAAGTGCTCGTCTACCAGGAGTCGCTGAGCGCCGTCGACCAGCTGCTGATCGAAGGCTACATGCTCGGTCGCCACCCCTACGGCCACGGCTCGGCCTACGGCCAGGGCTGCGCGGGCTCGAGCGGCGCGACGCCGTCGCTGGCCGCCTACGGCTGCCCGACGCCGGGCGCGACCTTCGAACTGCGCGTCACGGACGGCGCGGTCTCGTCGCCGTGCATCATCAACTTCGGTCTGACGCAGGCGGCGATCCCGATCGACGCGAACTGCACGCTGCTGACCGGCACCGCGCTCGCCTCGATCGCGGGTCTCGCGGACGCGTCCGGCGCGTTCTCGTTCCCGCTGTCGATCCCGGCCGGGATCCCGCAGGTCCTGCTGACCACGCAGGCGGTCACCGTCGACCCGCCGGCTTCGATCTTCGGCGTCGCGGCGTCGAACGGCGTCGAGCTCAGGATCTACTGAGCACCGCCGCGGGCACCCGCGCACAGGGTGCCCGCGATCTCCACCGTCGAGCCTTCCGGGTTCGAAGTCCTTCCGCAGGACCCGACCGATGCACGCCGCTCCACACATCCTCTGGCTGACCCTGACGGCTTCGACCCTCTGCGCGCAGGGAGTCACGCTGCCGAACGGCAGCCCGAACCCCAGCTACACGTCGCTGTGGACGTGGCTCGACACGGGCAGCGGCATCAACGGTTCGGCGTCGACGCCGAGCGACGGCACGGCGGTGTCGCGCTGGGACGACCTGGGCTACCGCGGCAACGACCTGACGCGAACCGGCTCCACCTCCGAGCTGCCGACCTACCGCGACAACGGCTCTTCCTGCGGGCCAGCGATCGTCTTCGACGGGACCGACTACCTGTGGGCCTCCACGAGTGATGTGGGCAGGGTCCAGGGTGCACGCACGATCTTCGTCGCGGCGCGCGTCGACTCGGCGGACGGTGGATACGTGTTCGACGGCTCGACGTCGTCCGGCCGATCGACGCTGCACACCGGGCAGTCGTCCACGCCGGGCGCCTGGAACATCTTCTTCGGTGACACGACCGGCAGCGGCCTGATGCCGCCCGGCCCTTCGGTGCGGACCGGAGGCTTCCAGGTCCACACGCTGGTCCTCGACGCAGGGCGCCAGGAGCACCGGATCGACGGCCAGCTCGTCACCCAGGACACGCAGGCGCAGGTCTACAACCTCGGCGGAGTCGTGCTGGGCGCGCGCTTCAACCTCGCGAACCGCTTCCGCGGCGCGCTCCGCGAGGTGCTGGTCTACGACGCGGTGCTCGGCGCTGCGGACATCGCGGCGATGGAGAGCTACCTGCTGGCGCGCCACGCGGAGACTCCGCCCCCGCCACCGCCGGTCGTCGACGTGTTCACCGGCGGTGACGGCATCTACCCGAACTACCGCATCCCGGCGATCGCGGTCACGACCAGCGGCACGCTCCTCGCGTTCGCCGAGGGTCGCCAGAGCGGGAACGACCAGTCGCAGAACGACATCGTGCTGCGCCGCAGCTTCGACGGCGGACGCACCTGGGCTCCCCACCAGATCCTGCACGACGACGGCGTCAACGCGCTGAACAACCCGATGGTCGTGCAGGCGACGACCGGGCCCAACGCGGGCCGGATCTTCGTCTGCTACCAGCGCTACCCGCGCGGCACGACCATCTGGAACGCCGCGACCGGCTACACCGCATCGAACATCGTGTCGTGCTTCCTGATGCACAGCGACGACGACGGCGCGACCTGGGCCGGTCCTTTCGACGTGACCCGGAGCATGAAGCCGCCGAGCCTCGCGCGCTCGGTGAACGGCGGACCGGGCATCGGCATCCAGCTGCGCCACGGCCCCTACGCGGGCCGGATCGTGCTGCCGTTCAACCGCTACGACCTCGACGGCACGTGGGGCAACTACGCGGTCTACAGCGACGACGGCGGCGCGACCTGGCTCCGCGGCAACGACGTGCCCCGCAACCCTTCGATCATCGAGGGCAACGAGTGCCAGGTCGTCGAGCGCGCGGACGGCTCGGTGATGCTCGACTCGCGTCGCTCGACGGGCGCCGCGAACCGCAAGACCGCGATCAGCACCGATGGCGGCGTGACCTGGTCACCGCTGGCCGAGCAGCCCGGACTGCCGAGCCCCGCGTGCATGGCGAGCGTGCTCCGCTTCACGGACGCCGCCGACGGCTACCGGAACCGCATCCTCTACGCGGGCCCCAACTCGACCGGCAGCCGCGTGAACGGCGCGATCAAGATCAGCTACGACGAGGGCGCGACCTGGTCGTCGGGCAAGGTCTTCGCGCCGGGCAGCTACGCCTACAGCTGCCTGACCCCCGTCGACGCGCGGAGCTTCGGCGTGCTCTACGAGCGCGACAACTACCAGCGCGTCAGCTTCGTGGTGATGACGCTCGAGTGGGCGACCGACCGCGCTGACTGCCTGGGCAACGGCGCCCACGGCGGACCGTTCGGCAGCGGATGCGCGGACGGTGCTGGCGTGCTCCCGGATCTCGCCGTCGACGGCTGCCCGTCGCCGGGCGGCTGCTTCGACTGGACGATCGCGCAGGCTGGACCGAGCCGCGCGACGAGCCTCGTCGTCGGTTTGGGCCGCGGCGCGCTGCCGATCGGCACGTGCGCGATCCTGGTCGCGCAGCCGCTCGCCGCGATCCCGCTCACCGTCGACCCGAACGGAGCGGCGTCTCTCCGCTGGCGCATCCCGGGCACGGTGTCCGCATTCGGGTTGACCGCACAGACGGTGGGGCTCGATCCGACCGCGCCGTCCGGCCTGGTCGCGAGCCCGGGCTACGAACTCGTCGTTTTCTGACGATCCCCTGGTTCGTGACGAACCGGCGACAACCCGGAGCGGTGTGTCGTCGGTAGCATGTCGACGGCTCGGTCAGCTCGCCGAGCTATCGACTCTCTCGTCTCGAAACCAAGGGGATACCCATGCACACGAAGCTCGCCCCGGTCGCGCTCGCTCTCGCCGCGACCCTGCCCGCCCAGGCGGACATCTCGCTGACCGCCGGAACGAACCTGTTCTTCGACGTCACGTTCAGCACCCAGCCGCTCGTCTACGAAGCCACCGCCGACTACTTCAGCGCCGACCCGTTCGGCGACCCGGCGGGCGTGCTGTTCAAGACCGCGTGGGCGTACCGCCTCGACAACGACCCGCAGGAATACATCCTCAACAAGGGTGCGCCGAACCAGCCGATCTTCTCGAACAACGGCAACGTCGGCTCGGCGATCTGGCCGGACGTCGACGGCCGCGGACAGATCAGCATCGCGATCGTCTACACCGCCCACTCGACCGGCCCGCAGACCGGCCAGGTGACCGCGCGCGCGACGGTCATCAACATCAGCCAGAACCCGGTCACGCTGAACCTGTTCCACCTGTCGGACATCGACCTCTGCGGCGGCGGCTACGGCACGAACATCGCGACGCCGGGCGATGACGGACGCCAGACCTACACCGGGTCCACCTGCCAGGAGACCGCGCAGCAGTTCGCGGCCGGCGCCGACCGCTGGGAGGTCGGCAGCTACAACAACGTCCCGGCCAACTCCGGCAACATCGACCTGTACAACCAGCTGGAAGACGCGTCGATCACGAACCTCCGCAACGACGCGGCACCGTTCGGTCCGTACGACGTGCGCTCCGCGTTCCAGTGGCAGGACAAGGTGCTCGAGCCGGGCACGAGCCGCACGTTCACGATCGCGTTCGCGCACAACGAGAACGCCTGCGCGTACGGCGACTCCACCTACGGCGTCGGCATGGCGGGCGCGCGCGGTGTCCCGCAGCTGACGATGGGCGCGCCGGCGATCCTCGGTCAGACGATGCGCCTCGACGTGACCGACGGCCCGTCGAACCTCCTCGGCGCGTGCCTGATCGGCTTCACCCCGGTCGACCTCGCGTTCGCCGACCTGCACATCCTCGTCGGCGCGCCGAGCGCGACCGGCGGGATGCAGACCGATGCGGCGGGCAACGCCTCGCTGTCCCTGACGACGCCGAACGACCCCACCCTCTGCGGCGGACGACTCGTCGCGCAGGTCGCGTTCTTCGGCGACACCAGCTCGCGCAGCGTGACCGGCTTCCCGCTGACGCTGACGCCCGGCCTCAACTTCCACGTCGGCATCTACTGATCCCGCGTGTGTGGCGAGCGGCGTACCCTCGGGCACGCCGCAGAGGGAGGCGGTGGGCCCCGGGGCCTCCCGCCTCCTCGCGTTTCGGGTGGGAGCGACCGAAGCCGTAAGCTCCCGGCGATGCAGCTCCCCGTCGTCGTCGTCGGGGCCGGCCTCGCCGGCCTGACCTGTGCCCGCGACCTCGCCGCGCGAGGCGTCCAGGTCCTCGTGCTCGAAGCCTCCGACGCGGTCGGTGGCAGGGTTCGCACCGACGTCGTGGACGGCTTCCGCCTCGATCGCGGCTTCCAGGTCCTGCAGACCGCCTACCCGGAGGCCCAGCGCGTCCTCGACTACCCGGGGCTCGGGCTCCGGGCTTTCGAGCCGGGTGCGCTGGTTCGCGTGGGCGGTCGGTTCGCCAAGGTCGTCGACCCGTGGCGGCGACCGCTCAGTGCGCTGGCGTCGGCGTTCGCGCCGGTCGGCTCGCTGGCCGACAAGCTCCGGACCGCCGGACTCCGCAGGCGCGCGCTCCGCGGCTCGGTCGACTCCGTGCTGGAGAGGCCCGCTCGGACGACGCGGACCTTCCTCGCCGAGGCCGGGCTCTCCGACGCGATGGTCGAGCGCTTCTTCCGGCCCTTCTACGCGGGGATCTTCCTCGAGGACGAGCTGCGGACGTCGAGCCGGGTGTTCGAGTTCACGTTCCGCATGTTCGCCGAAGGGGACGCGGCGCTGCCCGCGGGCGGCATGCAGGCGATCCCGGAACAGATCGCGGCCGAACTGCCCGGAGGGTCGGTGCGGACCGGCGTCCGCTGCCGCACGATCGGCGTCGACCACGTGATCCTCGACGACGGTGCGCGGGTCGATGCGAGAGCTGTCGTCCTCGCGGTCGATGCGCACGCGCTGCCCGAGGTCCTCAGCGGGGCGAGCGCCTCCGCCACCAAGCAGGTGACCCAGATCCACTTCGCCGCGGAGCGCTCCCCGCTCCCCGGCCGACTGCTCGCGCTCGGCGGAGACGAAGCCGGACCGATCAACGACCTCTGCGTGCCGTCGGACGTGCAGCCCACCTACGCACCGCCCGGCGCGTCCCTGGTCTCGGTCTCCGTCGTCGCGGCGGAGCACCAGGCCCTCGACGACGCCACGCTGGAGCGCTCCGTCCGCACGCAGCTCGGCAGCTGGTTCGGAACCGATGTGGTCGCCACATGGCGGACGCTCCGGCTGCTGCGCGTGCGCCACGCGCTGCCTGAGTGTCCTGCCGACGACGACCCGATCGCCAAGCCGGTCAGACTCGGGAACGGCGCGTTCGTCTGCGGAGACCACCGCGACCTGCCGTCGATCCACGGCGCGATGGCGTCCGGCCGGCGTGCGGCAGAAGCTGTGCTCGCTGCAGCTGGCGGCCTCGGGCTCAGCACAACATAGTGGCCCCGAACCGTCCCCCGCCGCAGACGAGCAAGCCCATGGACAAGAGCGCGACCCCATCGCTTTCCCGACGCCACTTCCTCGCGTTCTCGGGAGCCGCCGCCGCTGCCCCGGCACTCTGGCTGCCGCGACGACGCGCGCGGAACGACAAGGTGCAGATCGGCGTGATCGGCATGGGCATCCGCGGTCGAAACCTGCTGCGGAGCGAGTTCTTCCCGAACGAAGGCTTCCGCGTGGTGGCCGTCTGCGACGTGGACAGGACGCGACGCGAGCACGCGAAGACGCTGGTCGACGAGCGGCAGGGCAGCACCGACTGCGTGGTCTTCGAGGACCACCGCGACCTGATCCAGCACCCGGACGTCGACGCGGTCGTGATCGCGACTCCCGACCACTGGCATGCGATCCAGGTCCTCGACGCCTGCCTCGCCGGCAAGGACATCTACTGCGAGAAGCCGCTGACGCGGACTCTCCACGAGGCCAAAGTGCTGATCGACGCGGTCCGCAAGACGGGCGTCGTCTTCCAGACCGGCAGCCAGCAGCGCACCGAGTTCGGCCACCGGTTCGTGACCGCCTGCGAGCTGGTCCGCAATGGCCGCATCGGTGACCTCCTCACCGTCCACGTCGGCGTCGGTGATCCGCCGGTCGCCTGCGACCTCCCGGCCGAGGACATGGAGCCGGGGCTCGACTGGGATCGCTGGCTCGGGCCCGCGAAGGCACGCCCCTACAACAGCATCCTCAGTCCCCGCGGCGTGCACGGCCACTACCCGCGGTGGCGCGACTACCGCGACTTCTGCGGCGGGCCGCTCGCCGACATGGGCGCGCACCACTTCGACATCGCGCACTGGGGGCTCGGCGCGGACACGTCGGGGCCGGTCGAGGTCCTGCCTCCTGCCGACCCGACCGCGAAGCGCGGCGCGACCCTCGTCTACGCGGGCGGGGTCCGCGTCGTCCACGGCGGGCCGAACGGCACGACCTTCACCGGGACCGACGGCGTGATCCACGTCGATCGCGGCCGCCTCGTCTCGGTGCCCGACAAGATCCTGCAGGAGGAACTCGGCGACGACGCGCTCCGCCTCCCGCGCAAGCCGAGCCATGCGCAGGACTGGCTCGATCACATCGGCACGCGCACCCGCCCGGTCTGCGACGTCGAGGTCGGGGCCCGCAGTGCCGCGGTCAACCTGCTCCTCTGCGAGGTCTACGCGCGGCGCAGTTCGCTGGCCTGGGATCCCACCGCTTGGCGGTTCGTCGGCGCGAACGCTCCGAACGACATCCTGGTCGACGACGGCCGCGAAGGGTTCCGGCTGCCGAAGGTCTGACGACGCGCACGATCGCGGCGCGGCACCTTCGGAGAACCAAGGCCACGCCGATCCGATGCGCTCGGCCGGATCTATCCGGCCCTCGTCGTCCCGAGCATGGACCACCGGATCCCTCGATCCGTGTACACTTGGGGGTCTCGCCTGCCCCGCGAGCTCTCTCCGGACCATGCAAACCCCCAACGTCCTGCGTCTCGCCACCGCGTGCGCACTGTCGGCGGCGCTGTCGGCACCCACGTTCTCCCAGGAGCAAGGCCCCTCGGTCCTGCGCCTCCAGTTCGCGACCTTCGACCCGCTCGAGGGCCTGCCCGACGTGCCGGACCATCTCCGCGCCGGCGACGCCCAGCGGCTCTTCATCGTGCAGTTCGCCGACCGGCCGACCCAGGCCGACCGCGACGCGATCGAGGCTCTCGGTGGCCGCATCCAGAGCTACCTGCCGGAGCTCGCCTACGTGGTCCGCATGGACGCGGCGGCGACGGCCGACCTCGAGGGGCTCGCGAGCGTCCGCTTCGTCGGCCGCTACCACCCGGCGTTCCGCATCGACCCGAAGCTCGTCGAAGCCGGCGCGCTCGGGCGCACCGACGTGGCCCGCTACAACGTGGTCGTCGCCGACAAGCGCCGCGACAAGCCGGCCCTCGCCGCGAAGGTCATCGCGGTCGGCGGCGCCGTGGCCGACGAGCACGCGGGCAGCCTGCTGTTCTCGGTCTTCCTGACCGGGGCACAGCTCGCCGCGGTCGCCGGGTTCGACGAGGTCCTCTGGATCGACGCGTGGTCGCCCGAGGAACTCGACGTCGACAACGCCCGCATCCAGGGCGGAGCGAACCACATCGAGACCCAGGGCGGCTTCACCGGCGCGGGCGTCAACGCCCACATCTACGAAGGGATCGAGGCGACGCACCCGGACTTCACCGGCGGCGCGATCAACGTGCGGAGCGCGGGCGGCGCCGACAACCACGGCCACGCGACCGCGGGCATCGTGTTCGGCAACGGGTCGAGCAACCCCGCCGTCCGCGGCCTCGCACCGGACGCCGGCAAGTTCTTCACCCAGTACGGGTCGGTGAACGGCTCGCGCTACCAGGTCGTCCAGGATCTCGTGCAGGTCCACGACGTCAGCCACACGACCGCCTCGTGGGGCAACGCGCGGACGCGGACCTACACGTCGGTGTCGGCGGAAGCCGACGACATCGTCTTCGACCACGACATCACCTGGACACAGAGCCAGAGCAACGCGAGCAGCCAGGACTCGCGGCCGCAGGCCTGGGCGAAGAACGTGTTCTCGATCGGCGGCGTGCGCCACAACAGCAACGCCAACCCGCTCGACGACAGCTACCTCGGCGGCGGGGCGAGCCGCGGGCCCGCAGCTGACGGCCGCATCAAGCCGGACCTGTGCGCCTACTACGAGGGCATCGGCACCTCGGACCGGACCGGCGCTGCGGGCTACACGGCGAACGACTGGTACGCGAGCTTCGGCGGCACGTCGGGCGCGACGCCGATCGTGGCCGGCCACAACGTGCTGGCGATCCAGATGTTCACCGACGAGTCGGCGACGCCCGGCTTCGGCCGTTTCGGCAACGCGCTGCGCAACCCGGGCGGATCCACGCACAGCAACCGTCCGCACTTCACGACGGCGAAGGCGCTGATGACCGCTTCGGCGCGCCAGTACGCGTTCACCGCCGCGAGCGCCGACAACCGACGGGAGCACCAGGGCTGGGGCTTCCCGAACCTCCAGACGCTCTGGGACAACCGCGACCGGATGCTGGTCGTCGACGAGACCGACGTGCTGACGCAGGGCCAGGCCACGCGCTGGAACGTCACGGTCGCGGCCGGTGAGCCGGCACTGCGGATCTCGATGAACTACGCGGATCCTGCCGCGAACCCGGCCGCCGCGAAGACGCTGATCAACGATCTGTCGCTCCGCGTGACCGCGCCCGACGGCACCGTCTACTGGGGCAACCACGGGCTCGAGGACGGCAACTGGTCGGTTGCCGGCGGCGCCGAGGACGACATCAACCCGATCGAGTGCGTGTTCGTGCAGAACCCGGCTCCGGGTGTCTGGCACGTCGACGTGAAGGCGACGCTCGTCGCCACCGACTCGCACGTCGAGACGCCGACCGTCGACGCCGACTACGGCCTCGTGGTCATCGGCGGCACCGGCCAGCGCGGCACCCCGCCGGTCTTCGCGTCGTTCGACCTCTTCGGCCAGGCCTGCCCGGGCTCGGTCCAGCGGACTCCCGGCCCGTGCGCCGAGCTGAACCCGAACGGCGGCGCGCTGACCGGCGTGACCCGGACGTGGGAGTACTGCCACACGGTGCCCAACGCCGGCTCCCAGCAGGTCGTGTCGTTCGACCTCTACACGCGCTCGGCCAACGGCACGACGCAGACGGTGCCTGCGCACATCTACGCGGCAGCCGGTGCAGGACCGGCGACCACGCCGCTCGCGTCGACGACGATCACCGTCGGTCCGGTCGCGGGCTTCTACACGGCGACCTTCGCCGCGCCGGTGAACGTCAACGGCACGTTCTACGTGTCGATGGACAGCTCGTCGCAGCTCGTCGTGCTGTCGCAGCTCGCGTCGGGTGCCGGCGGCCAGGCGTTCTACCGAGCGCCCGTCTCCGGCAGCTGGACGCAGTCGGGCCTCGTCACCCAGCCCTCGTGGCGCGTGACCTGCTCCGGCGGCGCGCAGTTCGCGTCTCCCGCCCTCGACAACGACGGGATGCCGACCCTCGGCGGCTCCTACCGCGTGACGCTCGCCGATGCGCTCGCGTCCGCGCCAGGTGCACTGCTGTCCGGCCTGTCGAACGCGACGTACGGCGGCACTCCGCTGCCCGTGTCCATTCCGGGGGCGCCCGGCTGCAGCCTGCTCGTCGCGCCCGAGGCCGCCTACGGCGTCACGACCAGCGCGAACGGCACCGCTGACTGGACGTTCACGGTGCCGAGCAGCACGAACCTGCTGGGCGTGTCGCTCTACCACCAGTGGCTCGTCTTCGACGCGGTGAACCCGACCGGGATCGTCGTCTCCGAGGGCGGCCGCGCGAAGATCGGCAACTGACCGGGGTCAGTTGCCGGGCGCCGGCGGTCGGGGCATCCGCGCCCCGACCGCGGCGCGCCAGGCCGCGAGCCGACCACGCAGCGACGCAGCCTCAGCGGGCATCTCCCGCGCGAGGTCCCTGGCCTCTCCCAGGTCGGACTGCAGGTCGTAGAGTTCGACGGACCCGTCGTCGAAGTTCTCGACGAGCTTGAAGCGCCCGCTGCGGATCGCGCCGCCGAGCCGGTTGTTCCGGTGGAACGCGTAGTTCGGGTAGTGGAAGCAGATCGCGTCCCGCTCGATCTCGGAGCCCACCAGGATCGGCCCCAGATCGACTCCGTCACAGGGCGTGTCTGCGGGACGCTCGACCCCGGCCGCCGCCAGCAGCGTCGGGAACAGGTCCGTCGTGACCACCGGCTCGGCGCTCGTCGTGCCCGGCGCGACGTGGCCCGGCCAGCGCACCATCCACGGCACCCGGATCCCGCCCTCGTACAGGTAGCCCTTGGCTGCTCGGAGCGGCGCCAGATCTGCGACCGAATCGAGCGCGCCGTTGTCCGACGTGAAGACGATCAGCGTGTCGTCCGCGAGACCGTGCTCCTCGAGCGCGTCCATGATCTGCCCGAAGACCATGTCGAGCGCCTCGACCATCGCCGCGTAGCGCACGTCGCGGATCCCGGGCCCCGTGCCGCGCGCCTCGTACTTGGCGAGCAGATCGGCGGGCGCATCCATCGGCCAGTGCACCGTGTAGTGCCAGAGCGCCGCGAAGAACGGCGCGTCGTCCTTCCGCGCCGCGTGCTCGGCGATGTAGGCGCGCACCTCCTCGCCGATCCGGTAGGGCAGGTACTCGCCCTCCTCGCGCGAGACGAGCCCCGGGAACTCGTAGGGGGCGAAGAACGAACGGCCGGGCCCGCCCCACCCGTTGCCGCCGACGTTCCGCTCGAAACCCTGCCGATCCGGGAACCACTCGGCCTGATCCTCACCCCGCTGCGGCGCGAGATGCCACTTGCCGAAGAACGCGGTGCGGTAGCCCGAGGCCCCGAGCACCTCGGCGAGAGTCACCTCGTCCAGCGAGAGCCGGTCCTCGCACTCGGCTGGCAGGAGCTTCGGATTGTCGGGCGTGAAGCGCGCCTGGTCCGGCAGGTGGTTCGTGATGCCGAGCCTCGCCGGAGTCTTGCCGGTCATGATCGATGCACGCGTCGGCGAACAGACCGGGGCCGCGGCGTAGGCGTCGGTGAAACGCATCCCCTCCGCCGCGAACGCGTCGATCCGCGGCGTGTCGACCCGCCCGTTGCCGTAGCAGCCGAGATCGGTCCAACCCATGTCATCGACGAGGATCAGGAGGATGTTCGGGCGCTCGGCGGCGGCTCGGCTCGGCGAGTGGATCGCGCAGCCGTTCAGCAGCGAGAGCGCCGCCGCGACGGCCGGAAACCAGGATGCAGATCGCATCCCAGGAGCCTACGGGACGCGACCCGGGAGAGAACCGCGGGCTCCGAGCGTCAGGCCAGGATGCTCGTCAGGACCCGCCCAGCCACGTCCGTCAGCCGTCGCTCGAGCCCGCCGTGGTAGTAGGTGAGCCGCTCGTGGTCGAGGCCGAGCAGGTACAGGATCGTCGCGTGCAGGTCGTGGACATCGCAGACGTCACGCACCGCCCGGTGGCCGAACTCGTCGGTCTCCCCGTAGCTGAATCCGCGCTTGACCCCTGCACCGACCATCCAGGCGGTGAAACCATCCGGGTTGTGGTCACGCCCGGACGCGCCTTCCTGGAACGTCGGCATCCGTCCGAACTCCGTCGTGAAGACGACGAGCGTGTCCGCCAGCAGACCCCGCCTGTCCAGGTCCCGGACGAGCGCTGCAGCCGGCTGATCGAGGATCTCCGCATGGCCCGGATACTGCTTCGCGAGGTGCTTGTGCCCGTCCCAGTTGCCGACCCCCTCACCCATCGCGTAGGCGCCGTTGAAGAGCTGGACGAACCGCACGCCCTTCTCGAGGAGGCGCCGGGCCAGGATGCAGTTGCGCGCGAACCCAGCCTTGTGCGGGTTCGGTGAGTCGACCCCGTACATCGCGAGCGTGGCCTCGGACTCGGTCGACAGGTCCGAGACCTCGGGCACGCTCACCTGCATCCGCGCAGCGAGCTCGTAGCTCTGGATCCGCGCCGCCAGCTCGACGTCGCCCGGATACGACGCCGCGTGGCGTTCGTTGAGGAGCGCGAGGAAGCGACGCGAGGCAAGGTCCCGCGCCGCGGTGACCGACGCGGGTCGACCCAGGTGCGCGATCCCGCGCGAAGCCGACCACGGCGTGCCCTGGAACACCGCGGGCAGGAACCCCGGCCCCCAGTTGTTCGCGCTCGACTGAGGCACGCCGCGCGGGTCAGGGATCGCGACGAAGGCCGGCAGGTCCTGGTTCTCGCTGCCGAGCGCGTAGCTCGCCCACGCTCCCATCGAGGGAAACCCGTCGAGCGTGAACCCGGTGGACATGAAGTTCTCGCCCGGGCCGTGCGTGCTCGTCCTCGAGGTCAGCGAGTGGATGAAGCAGAACTCGTCGACGAGCTCCGCGAGATGCGGGAGGAGGTCGCTCGCGTGCTTGCCGCTCCGACCGCGCGGACGGAACGTCCACGGGCTCTTCTGCAGGTTCCCCTGCTTGCCCTGGAACGTCACGAGGTCGGCCGCCCCGGGCATCGGCGTTCCGTCGTGGCGGACGAGCGCCGGCTTGTGGTCGAACGTGTCGACGTGGCTGAGAGCGCCGGAGCAGAACACGACCAGCACGTTCTTGGCCCTGGGCGCGAAGTGCGGAGCGCGCGCGCGGTGGGGTGCTGCCGGATCGATCTGCGGGCGATCAGGGTCCTGCAGCCGCCCTTCGGCCCGCAGCAGATCCGCCAGCGCGATCGCTCCGAGCCCGGTCCCGGATCGACCCAGGAACGACCTTCGATCGAGCAGGAACGAGCCGCCCAGGACGCTGCCCACCTCGGGACCAGGACGTGCGCTCATGGCAGGAACAGGAACTCGTTGGCGTTGAAGAGAGCGCGACACAGCTCGGCGAGCCCGTGGTCGCGCACGAGCTGCGCCGCTGCATCGAGCTCTGTCGCATCCGGCGCGCGCAGCAGGGTCCGGACGAACGCCGCGCCCACCTGCGAGTCCACGTCCGCCACCGAAGCACGGATGTCGGCTGCCATCGCCTCGGCGCGGCCGAGCATGAACGGGCTGTTGCGGAGCGCGAGCGCCTGGAGGGCGGTCGTCGAACGACCGCGGACCGGCGCCGACTGCCCGCCGTCCGGACAGTCGAAGACCCCGAAGGTCGGGTCCCGCTCCATGCGCACCCGGCGCGCGTAGACCATCCTGCGCAGCGTGTCTGCGCCGAACTCGGTCTTCGGTTCGTAGACGCGCACGTAGTTGTCGTTCGGTGCGAACACGTCGAAGCCCGGTCCCCCTCTCGTGGGATCGAGCTCCCCGCTCGCCCGCACGATCGCGTCCCGGATCACCTCTGCGGGCAGCCTGCGCGGCGGGAAACGCCAGAGCAGCTTCGTGTCCGGATCGCGCGCGTAGGCGCCCGCGTCGGGCTGGCTCGACTGGCGCCAGGTCGCGGACATCACGATGCGCTTGTGCAGTGCCTTCACGGACCAGCCGTCGGCGATCAGGCCGGCCGCCAGATGGTCGAGGATCTCCGGGTGCGTGGGGGGCGCGCCGTTGCCGCCCAAGTCGTTCGGCGTCGCAGCCAGCGCCGTGCCGAAGTGCTGCTGCCAGACGCGATTCACCAGGACCCGCGCGGTCCGCGGATGGTCGGCGCGCGTGACCCAGTCGGCGAGCGCAGCCCTGCGCTCCTGCTCGGGTGCGTCCGCGGGCAGTGCGAACGCGCCGAAGGCCGCGATCCCACCCGGCTGGACGACCTCGCGCGGCGACATCGCGTCACCGCGATGCAGCCGGTGTGTCGGGCCCGGCTGCTCGAATCGTCCGGCGTAGGCCGAGGGGGCTTCCCGCAGCCGGGCGCGTGCCGCCGCCAGACCGTGTCTCTCCTCGAGCCGCGGGGCGCTGCTCGCTTCGCCCGCTTCACCCGCCGCGTACGGCTTCCGATCTGCGGACGACGCCACCGTCACCCAAGTGTCCGGCCCGACCCGGAGCTCGATCCGGTATTCGACCGGCAGACGGTCCGAGAACCTTCCGGTCCGGTCGCGCGCCCACTCGACGCGGTCGACCTCGCAGGACTCGGCGAACGCGATCTCGAACCACCCGGTGCCAAGCTCGTTCGAGATCCAGCTCCTCGAATTGCCCTCTTCCCCGTCGTTCAGGTGGGCGACCTGGTGGATCGCGTAGCCGGGCAGCGCGCTCGACGCCCTGACCTCCGCCCCCGCCGCAGAGCCCGCGACGTTGCGCGGCGTCCCCACCTCGAACGCCGTCAGCTCATCGATGCAGGGCTCGACCGATCCACCGACGGTCCTGGTGATCGACATCCGCACCGCATCCGCACGGACGGGCGCGAAACGCTCGACGTTGCGGCGGGGATCGACCGCAGATCTCACCGGGGTCGCGGACGTTGGATCGGCGAGCGGCTCGGACGCAGCGAGCTCCAGATCGAGCGCAGCGATCCGCGCGGCGAGCGCGAGGCTCTCGGCTTCGGATCGCCCGTCTTCGCGAGGGGCCACCGGCCGGTCTCCGTGCAGGACGCCGGCGAACACCGCTTCGACCGCGTAGTAGTCCCGCTGGCTGACCGGATCGAACTTGTGGTCGTGGCAGCGCGCACAGCCGAGCGTCACGCCGAGGAAGGTCATGCCGAACGTCCCCACCATGTCGGCGAGCTCGTTGCTCCGCTGCTCGGCGGTGAGCCGCACGTCGGGGCTCTTGACCTCGTCCCACGGACCCGCGACCAGGAAGCCGGTCGCCGCCCCCTCCCCCGTCGCGTCGCCGACGAGCTGGGCCCGGACGAACGCGTCGTAGGGCAGGTCCCGATCGAACGCGTCGATGACCCAGTCGCGGTAGCGCCACGCGTTCGGGCGCGGCGTGTTGGTCTCGAACCCGTGGGTATCGGCGTAGCGCACGACGTCGAGCCAGAGGCGCGCGCTCTCCTCCGCGTAGCGCGGCGAGGCCAGGAGCTCGTCGACGAGCTCGGTGTAGCCACGCCTTCCGTCTTCGCAGCGCGCCACGCCTGCGTCGAGCTCGGCCTTGGTCGGAGGCAGACCGTGCAGCGTCAGGTAGAGCCGGCGGACGAGGGTGCGCGTGTCCGCCTCGGGGGAAGGACGCAGCCCCTCCTGCGCGAGCCGAGTCCGGACGAAATCGTCGAGGTCGGCGGCGGGCTCCGCGCGGACGAGCGGGCGATCCGCCCAGTGGGTCGGAGTGGCTTCCTGGGCTGACGCCGCGCCGACGAGGAGCGCGATGGACGTAAGCAGGAGGGACCGCATGGAGGGAGTCTCGCGGGCACCGCAGGAGCACGCAAGCCGGCACGCGACCACGGACCTGGAACGCGCTCCGTTCGGTCCCTACGGTCGCTCGACCCCTCCGGGACCAAGTCCGTGACCGACTGCTACCTGATCCTGTCCCACCTGCAGAAGGACCACAACGTCGGCGCGCTGCTCCGGTCGGCGGCGGCGTTCGGCGTGGCCGAGGTGGTCCTCGTGGGGCGCCGCAAGGTGCCGACGACGGCCGCCGTCGGCATGGATCACGTGGTGCGGCGCACGTCGTTCGTGCGATTCCAGGACGCACTCGCCCACGTTCGCGCGCAGGGAGCCCGCGTGCTCGGCGTCGAGATCGACGCGACGGCACGCCCGATCGACGAGCACCCGTTCGAGGGACCGACCGCCTTCGTGCTCGGCAACGAGGGGCAGGGACTGAGGGCCGAACAACGGCAGCTCTGCGACGGTCTCGTCCGGATTCGCCAGTACGGGTTCGCGCGGTCGATGAACGTCCACGTCGCCGGTGCGATCTGTCTCCACCACTTCGCGCTCTGGGCCGGCTACCCGGAACGACCGATCGACGGTTCGAAGTTCGTGCCGCGCACCGACGGGCCGGACCCCGACGCCGCCGCGTCGCAGGCGGAGCGAGACGTCCTGTGAATCGTCCGTCCTCCTCGCGCGAGCAGGCCGTGCTGCACACGCCGGGCTCGAACCTCGTCCTGGTCGCAGGGACGGTCTTCGCGCTCGCGGGAGCGGGCATCGTGGCGCTCGGCCTCGGACGGGAAGACCCGCGGGAGGAAGCCCTCCGAACGTTCCTCCTCGTCTTCGGGGGAGTCTTCCTCGCGGCGGGCAGCGGACTGATCGTCCAGCGGCTGCGCGTGATGTCCCGGCGGGTCCTGGTGGAACACGACGAAGCTGCGGATCCAGACCTGGAGGACGCGCCGATCCTCGCCGAGGGGAGTCACACCGAGTCCACGTGCGCGCACCTGCTCGTGCTCGAGGGGGAAGGCGGGGCGCTGATCCCCGACCCCAACGTCAAGCGCCTCCGGATCGCCGGCCTGGTCGCGTTCGGACTCG
>JAQCBR010000043.1 GCA_027621295.1 Planctomycetota bacterium | reverse complement strand
TCATCGCCCTCGGCGGAAACCTCGCCGGTGGCCCCGCTCCCGAATCCGCGTCGCTGGCGGTGCTGCCGGCCCCTCGCTTCGGCATCGCGGACGCGTGGCTCGCCGCGCGCGGCCTCGCCGCCGGGGACGAACGCCTCGATCTCGACGGGAACGGAACGGTCGACGCGCGGGACGCCGACCGGATCCTCGCCCGGATCGTCGACCTCGACGCCCCGCGGAGGAACTCATGAACCGCACCGCCCGACTGCTCGCGCTCCTGCTCGGCCTCGCCTCGCTGCTCGCCGCCGTCCCGAGGTCTGGGCGAACCCCGGTGCCGCAGGGCTTCACGGTCCTCGAACTCCGGATCGACGCCGGACAGGGACCGCTCGCCGGCTGGCAGGTCGAAGTCCGCCTGCGCGGCGCGAAGCTGGTCGGCATCGAGGGCGGCGACGACGAAGCGTTCCGCGACGCACCCCGCTACGACCCGCGCGCCCTGAGGGGCGGCCGCGTGATCCTCGCCTCCCTCGCCGCGGGCGAACGCCTGCCGGCCGGGGAGATCCTCGTCGCCCGCATCCACGTCCTCGTCGAGGACGGCGCGGAGCTGGGCTTCGACATCGTCGGGACCGAGACCGTGCGCCCCGACGGGCGTGGGTTCGTCGGTCGCGCACGCCTCGCACTTCCTGGAGACAAGCGATGAAGAGACTGATGCTGGCCCTGTCGGGCCTTTCCCTCGCCCTGTGGGCCGGATGCGCCGCCGACGGAGTCGAGGGCAGTGCGCCCTCGCTCGCCGCGGACGAAGTCCAGATGGGCGGCTCCTACCGCGGCCCCGGCGACAGCGTGCCGGCCAGGCCCGGCCTGGTTCCCGAGCTGCTGCGCCGGGAGGACTCGCTCGACACGCTGCAGGGCTTCTCGGCTGGCCGGCTGCTCGAGGCCAAGCGCGCGCGCGCTGCGGCGGAGCCCGACGAAACGATCCTGGTCGACGTCGAGGTCGAGGAGGTCGCGGACGCCGAGGACTTCGACGAGATCGTCGTCATCGAGCGCGCGGACGGGACGACCTCGGACTATGGCCCCGGCCAGTACGCGGCGCTCCGCGCCGAAGTCGAGGGCCGCTCGCTGCCGCTGCCTCTCGAGCGCACGGACATCCGCGGCGACGTGACGCTCAACATCGCGTCCGTCCAGGTCACGCAGGCGTTCCACAACCCGTTCGGCGCGAAGATCGAGGCGGTCTACGTATTCCCGCTGCCGCAGTCGGCGGCCGTCAGCGACTTCCTGATGGTGCTCGGCGAGCGGCGCATCCGCGGCATCGTCCGCGAGCGCGAGGAGGCCGAGCGGATCTACCAGGCGGCCCGCAACCAGGGCTACCACGCGTCGCTGCTCAGCCAGGAGCGGCCGAACGTGTTCACGCAGAAGGTCGCGAACATCCAGCCCGGCGAGAAGATCGACGTCGAGATCACCTACTTCCAGACGCTGGAGTGGCGGGAAGGTGCGTTCGAGATGGTCGTCCCGACCGTGGTCGGCCCGCGCTTCAATCCGCCGGGTTCGACCGGCGGGGTCGGCGCCGTCGCCGAGGGCGAGGAGCGCAGCTCCGGTCAGACGACCGAGGTCACCTACCTCGACCCGAACCGGGCCGGCATGCACCGGCTGACCCTGGAAGTGGACGTCGACTGCGGCGCCGAGCTGGCCTTCGCGAGCTGCGACTCCCACCCGACGACCGTCACGAAGACCGAGAGCGGCCGGACGCACATCGCGCTGCGCGACGGCGAGGACGTGCCGAACCGCGACTTCGTGCTCCGCTACGCGCCGGCCGGCGACGGCTTCCGTGGCGCGGTCGCCGTGCACGACGATCCGGCGACCGGCTACCGCTACTTCGCCGCCCTGGTCCAGCCGCCCGAGGTCGACGTCGACGCGGCCCCCCAGCCGCGCGAGATGATCTTCGTCGTCGACTGCTCGGGCAGCATGAGCGGCGAGCCGATGGCCGCCTGCAAGCGCACGATGCGCCGCTGCCTCGAGCGCCTGCGGCCGACGGACACGTTCCAGATCATCCGCTTCAGCGACGCCGCCTCGTCGATGTCGCGCGCGCCGCTCGCGGCCACGCCGGCGAACGTCCGCACCGGCCTCGCCTACGTCGACCGGCTGACCACCGACGGCGGGACGATGATGGAGCGGGGCATCCGCGCGGCGCTCGGCCAGGAAGCCGAGGCCGGACGGCGTCGCATCGTCACGTTCATGACCGACGGCTACATCGGCAACGAGCGCGACATCCTGCGGGCCGTCCACGAGAACGTCGGCCAGGCGCGGATCTTCAGCTTCGGCGTCGGCTCCTCGACCAACCGCTACCTGCTCGAGCGCATGGCCGACGTCGGCCGCGGCGTCGCCGCCTACATCCCGCTCGACACCGACGCGCGCGCCGAGATCGACGCGCTCTACGCTCGGATCGAACGCCCGACGCTCGCCGACCTGCGCTTCGACTGGCACGGCGCCGCGGTCCACGACGTCGAGCCGAGGGCGCTGCCCGACCTGTTCGCCGGCCGCCCGCTGATGATCCACGGGCGCGTGAAGGGCGAGCTGCCTGCCTCGATCACGCTCGAGGGGAAGATCGGCGCGAAGCCCTACCGCTTCGACCTGCCGATCGGCGCGCCGATCCAGCACCCGGCCCTCGTCAAGCTCTGGGCCCGATCCCGTATCCGCAGCCTTTCGGACGCGATGGCGATCTCGCCGCAGCCCGACGAGTTCCGGCCCCAGGTCATGGAGCTCGCGCTCGAGCACGGCCTCGCGTCCGCGTTCACGAGCTTCGTCGCGGTGGACTCCTCGATGGTCACAGAAGGCAGCCACGGCATCACGGTCACGGTCCCTGCCGAGATGCCGCGCGGCGTCCGATACGAGACGACGGTGAAGGACTCACGCTGATCAGCGGTCGGCTCCACTGGGATCCGGTCACGCGCCCTGGTCGAATCAGCCGCCTCCGATGCGCGGCGCCCCGACCTCCCTTGCTTGGCTGCTCCTCGCCGCCGCGTGCGCTCCCGAGGCGCCACGGCGCGAGGGTCTGAGCGTTGCCCAGGCGCTGGGCGGGGGCGGTGCGTCGCTCGACGGCTACGCGCGCGCGCGTGAAGTCCGCGAGTTCTCGTTCCCGGCCGATCACGGTCCCCATCCCGAGTTCCGCAGCGAGTGGTGGTACTTCACGGGCAACGCCTTCGCCCGAGACGGACGGCGCTTCGGCTATCACGTCACGTTCTTCCGGAACGCCACCACACCCGCCTCGGAGTCCGGAGCCGGCTCCGAGTGGCGCACCAACCAGCTGTGGATGGCGCACCTTGCGGTCGTCGACGTCGCGTCCGGCCGGAGCCACGCGGCCGAGAGGTTCGCGCGCGGAGCTCTCGGACTCGCGGGCGCAGGCGCGGAGCCGTTCGAGGCCCACGTCGACGCATGGTCGGTGCGTTCGGTCGACCCGGCATCGTTCGCCCCACTCCGGCTCGAGGCCGCGGACGGAGAATTCGCCGTCGACCTGAAGCTCGGTCCGAAGAAGCCCGTCGTGCTCCAGGGCGACGGCGGTCTCAGCCAGAAGGCGCCGGAACCCGGCAACGCGTCCTACTACTACTCACTGACCCGGCTCGACGTGTCGGGCGTGATCCGCTTCGAGGGCGAAGAAGTGCCGATCGAACGAGGAACCGGCTGGTTCGACCGGGAGTGGAGCACGAGCGCGCTCGGCGAAGGCCAGGTCGGCTGGGACTGGTTCGCGCTCCACCTCGACGACGGGCGGGACCTGATGTGGTACCGGCTCCGGCACGCGGATGGGTCGAGCGACCCGCTGAGCGCCGGAACCCTCGTTGGCACCGACGGTTCGACGCAGCGGCTGGGTGCCGACGATGTGGTCCTCGAGCCCGTGGGTGTCTGGACCAGCCCCCGCACGGGCGCTGGCTACCCGGCTGCGTTCCGGCTCCAGATCGCGGGGCAAGGTCTCGACCTCCGGGTGCAGGCGGCAGTTTCGGACCAGGAACTGGACCTGACGTTCCGATACTGGGAGGGCGCGGTCGACGTGTCGGGTAGCCACCGGGGACACGGATTCCTGGAGATGACCGGCTACGCCGACCTCGGTGCCGGGCGATGAGGTGACCCTTCCTCCTGCCAGCGCGTATCCACCGCCACGACACGCAGATGAGCGAGAACTTCGGCGCAGACGCAACGTCGCTACCCCGGCGCTTCCGGTGGACCGTCGCCGTGGTGTTCACCGCTTTCGTCTCGCTGGGTCCCGTGCTCCAGGTCACGTCCCCCGCGATGCGCACGCGAGCAGCGAAGCCGTGGCCCGCCTTCGAGAGAGAGCCGTTCCTCGATGGCACCTGGGCCACGGAGGTCGAGGACCATCTGCGCGAGACGTCCCCGTGGACGATCGGCCTTCGAGGCGTCGCCGCCGAAGCGCTCGAAGTCATGGGCCGACACGAGGTCGACCTGGAGATCGGACGAGCAGGGATGATCTTCGCGCCGTTCTCGATGTTCCCGAACTTCTGGCTCGTCAAGAAGCAGAGGGCTGACCGCATCGAGACCTACCGCGAGGTCTCCACCTGGCTCGCGGAGCGGAACATCGAGCTCATCTGCGTCCCGGTCCCCGACAAGGTGCGGATCGAGTCGGCACGGCTCAGCCCGGGCAGGAAGCTGAGCCCCGAGAAGCTGGCGTTCTACGACCAGATCCTCGCCGAGCTCCGCGAGGGCGGCATCGAGGCCCTCGACGTCGCACGTTCGATGCACGAGTGGCGTCGCGCCGAGCCCGAGGTCGCGCTCTACCACGAGCGCGACACGCATTGGACGTCCGTCGGTGCGTGGAGGACGGCCCTGCTGATCGCTCGAGCGATCGCCGCCGAGGGTTGGCTCGAGGGGGCTCCGAGAGCTCCTGTGATCGGCACTCCGGCGAACCCGGTCCAGGCGCGCGAGGACCTGGCCGCCATGTGTGGGTTCCTCGAGAACGGACTGTTCCGAGATCGCATCTTCGACACCTGGGCAGGGGCCGGAGCGCGCATCGCGGGGAGTGGCGCCGGCGTCTCGCTGCCCCTGCCTCGCGAAGTGGCCGACGCCCCGGTCGCCGTCTGCGGCGACAGCTTCGCCGAGGGCGGCCTCGCGTGGACGCTGCCGCTGGCGCTCGGGGTGACCGTCGACAGCATAGGCGCGCAGGCCGCCAAGGGCCCGCTGCACGGCCTCGTCGAAACCCTGCGTCGCATCGATCGCGGTGAACTCCGTCCGCGTATCGTCGTCTGGGAGTTCATCGAACGGTCGGTGAGCGAGGACTGGTGGGTGCCGCGCCCGGACCTGCCGTGAGGATCGTCGAGGACCGGGCGCCAACCCGCCCATGTCCGAACCAACCTCTCCCAAGCCCGGCCAGATCGGCTGGCATGACCTGACGGTCGAAGACGCCGACGGTCTCCGCGCGTTCTACGAGCAGGTCTTCGGCTTCACGTCGATGCCGATCTCGATGGGCGACTACGACGACTACGTGCTGCTGGCTCCCGACGGCTCTCCGGTCGGCGGCGTCTGCCACGCGCGCGGCGAGAACACGGGCATCCCGCCGATCTGGATGAGCTACGTGGTCGTCGAGGACCTCGCGGGATGCGTGGAGCGCGCGACAGCGGGCGGAGCGACGGTCGTGCACGGCCCGCGCAGCGCAGGAGGCGGCGTGATCGCGATCATCCGAGACCCCGCCGGCGCACACCTGGGCCTGTACCAGTCCGCGCCAGCGCCCGACGCCTGACGGACCGAGCGGGCATCCGTCCTCGCGCTCCGCACGAACGGACCCGCCATGCCCGAAGGTCCGGAGATCTGGCGCGCGGCGCGCAAGGTCGGTGCAGCCATCGAAGGCCGCTCCGCTGACCGCGTGGAGCTCCACTTCGACGAGCTCCGCCGCTTCGAGCGGAAGCTCACCGGTCAGACGGTGGACGAGGTCCGGCCGCGCGGCAAGGCGATGCTGATCCGCTTCGCGAACGGACTCCACCTCTACAGCCACAACCAGCTCTACGGACGCTGGTATGTGACCAAGGCAGGCAAGACCCCGAACACGACCCGCAGCCTTCGGGTCGCGATCCACAACGACGCGCAGTCTGCGTGGCTCTACTCGGCGTCGGACGTCGCCGTACTCGGCGCGAACGAGCTCGACGACCACCCGTTCCTCCGCAAGCTCGGTCCCGATGTCCTCGACACAACCGTCACCGCCGAGGACGTGGTCGAACGGCTCCGCTCACCGACGTTCGCTCGCCGACGCCTGACTGCGCTCCTGCTCGACCAGGGCTTCCTCTGCGGACTCGGCAACTACCTCCGCACCGAGATCCTGTTCGTCGCACGCGTCACGCCCGAGTCACGCCCGTGCGACCTGGACGATGCGACGGTCGAGGATGTCGCCCGCGCCTGCCTGGAGCTGAGCCGTCGCTCGCTCCGCACTGGCGGTGTGACCAACGACCCGGATCGCGCCCGCGCGCTCAAGGACGCGGGGTGGACGCGCTCGAAGTACCGGCACTTCGCGTTCTCCCGCGCCGGCCAGAGCTGCCACCTCTGCGGCGAGACGATCGAGCGCATCGAGGCTGGCTCGCGACGGCTCTACGTGTGCCCGGGCTGCCAGACGATCGGCAGGCGCTGACGGACAGATCTCCGCTGTCAGCGCACCAGCGCCTGGGACTCGGACATCGACAGGTCGACATCCGCAGCCGTCCAGACGAGGCGCAGTCCGAATCGACCGGGGTCCCCGATCGCCGACGGGACGAACAGCGTCTCGAGCAGCGCGCGGTCCTCGCCCGGCTGGAGCGCCGTCCCGCGGATGCTGCCCATCCAGACGAGGTCGCCGGCGGCAGTCCGTAGCTGGGGCACGTAGGCCGCGGGTGCGGCCGTGCTTCCGTGGTTGCGCAGCGTGGCCCCGAATTCGAGGAGCCTTCCCTGGGCGACCGTGCGGCTGGTGGTCGCGGCGTCCCGGACGGTGACCGCTGGCTCGCGAAGCGCGACGTGCCGGTCGAGGGGGACGTCGAAGCGCTCCTGCTCGATGCCCGACGGCCACCGGACGTGGAGTCGCTCACCGCGGGCGCCTCCACCGAGACCGAAGTGCAGCGTCCGCGACGACGAGGACTCGAACGAGTCCGAGCGGCGCACCTCCCGGACCGCCGAGAACGCGCCGGTGTCCAGCGTGACGCGCGCGCCGATCGCGTCGCGGTTGCTCGTCGTGCCTTCGAGCGTCGCGGTCAGGAAACGCCCGCGGCGCGGCGAGTCGTTGCGCCACAGCACCGGCGCCCCCATCACGTTGACCTGCAGGACGTCGACGTCCCCGTCCCGGTCGTAGTCGGCGAACGCCGCTCCTCTCCCGATCGCGTTGCTCAGCGGCTGCGCCATCCGCGTGTAGGTCAGGGACGGGCCGTCGTGACGGAAGAGCACGTCGCGGACGAACAGCCCGTTGGGCAGGCTCGGGTCGGACGTGATGAACCCGTTCGACACGTAGAGGTCGAGCCAGCCGTCGTTGTCGAAGTCGTGGAGGCCCGTGCCCCAGCTCGTCGCCAGGGTCGGTGCGCCCGCGTCGATGTCGAAGGTCAGGTCCGTGCCGGTCGCCGCGGTCACGTCGGTGAACGTGAGCCCGTCGTTCCGGAGGAACACGTTCCGGCCCATGTTCGTGAAGTAGCTGTCGAGGTCGCCGTCCCGGTCGTAGTCGCCGATCGCGATCCCCATGCAGTAGATCGCGACGTCGAAGCCGGTCGCGCTGGATACGTCCGCGAACGCCCACCCTCCGGCCGTCGGTCCGTCGTTGCGGTAGAGCCGGTTGGGCTCCACCGTCGAACCGAAGTCGTTGCCGACCAGGATGTCGACGTCGCCATCGGCGTCGTAGTCCGACCACGCGGTCGCGAGTGCGGTCCCCGCACCCGCGACGACCGGCGACGTCGCGTCGACGAAGGACCCGTTGCCGAGCCCGCGCAGCAGTCGGTTGGGGACCGGCGTGTGGTTCGGGAACGACGACGCCGGCGAGATGTAGTTGCCGATGTACAGGTCGAGGTTGCCGTCCCCGTCGTAGTCCCCGAACGCCGCGGCCGCGGTCCAGTCGTAGCGGTTGCCGGCGATCAGGGGCGTCGTGATCTCGGTGAACGCACCACCACCGTCGTTGCGGAACAGCTGGTCGAAGCCGAAGCGTCCGATGAAGACGTCGGGGTCCCCGTCGTTGTCGACGTCCCCCACCGCCGCGCACATCGTCTCCATCGCCACCGAGCCGCGGAGCGGAGAGGGCTGGACGCGGACGAAGCGCGTGCCCTGCTGCACGCTGCGGAAGAGCCCGGGCTCGGCGTCGCCGCCGACGAGCAGGATGTCCTCGAAGCCGTCGCCATCGAAGTCGAGGAACGCCGCGCCCGCGCCCAGGGTCGTGTTGTTCTCGACCTGGACCCAGTCGATACCCGCTGCCTGCGTGACGTCGGTCAGCAACAGCTGCGGCCCCTGCGCGGCGCAGGCGGCAGCGAACGCCACGGTGAGCAGAACGGCCTTCGACGAGGTGTGGGCGCCGCGCATCAGCTCCTCACAGCGAGACCATCGAGGTCTCGGAACCCACCTGGGTCAGGAAGCCGCTCCTCGTCGTCCCATCCGACAGCCAGACGGTCACCTTCATCCCGGCCATCGACGCACCGTCACCCTGACCTCCGTCGGTGTCCGCGTCGAACTCGAACAGCTTGCCGGGCGTGAAGTTCGTGAACCGGAAGTCCAGCGTCCGCACCGAACCGGCGCTGCCGAAGAAGTTCGACATCGTGAAGCCGGTCCGCCTGTTCGCGCCGCAGGGCGAGCTGTTGGAGTTCGGGTAGTCGAGGCCGACCGACACGTCCGAACCGTTGCGGTAGGTGCCGGTGCACAGCGCGGTCAGGCTATTGCCTCCGTCGAACCTGTCCCGCATCCCGATCTCGTTCGTATCGAAGTAGATCCCGTTCGGCTGGGCCGCCCGCACCCAGTCGAACTGCACGCGCGTCACGTCGATCTGGGTCGCGTTGATGACCTGCCAGAAGCCGGTCGACTCATCGTCGTTCATGTTGTCGAGCCCGTGGGCACGGACGACGACGGGGCGCGTGTTGCCGACCGTCATCGTGCCACGATTCGACGTCGACAGGCCGAGGCTGTTGATCCCGGGCGCAAGCGCGACCACCTGCATCTCGAGCACGAATCCGAGGAGCGGCGGGAGCGACGGCAGCGGGATGGTCAGGGACGCGTTCGGAGGCGTCATGTTGACCGGGAACGCGGGGTTGTCGGGCGATACCAGCAGCGAGCAGCCGACCGCACCGAAGACGTCCAACGCGATGTTCTGGGGCTGGGCGCCGTTCAACAGCGCCCCGAACGTCGCGTTCGACGGCACGTGGGAGATGTCGATCCGGAACGGCGAGCCGAGCACCGGAATCTGCCCGGGCGGCGAGGAGATCGTCAGCGGGCCGCTCGACGGACCCATGTTGTAGACGCTCGCCGAGCTCAGGTCGTAGCTCCCGTCGTCATCCACGCCCCCGCCCGCAGACCATCCGACGAGCGCCGAGCGGACGAGATTCGCCGCCTGCTGGTAGACGATGGAGACCTGCCCGAACGGGTAGAACTGGATCTGGAAGGTGTTGACCGACGTGGACTGGGACTCGGGGACGTTCTCCCATGTGACGTAGGTGACGTTGGGAGTCTGGTTGACCCACACGGTGCCACCGAGGCTCGGGTCGAGATCCGTCCCGAACACCGCCCAGCTCGGGGTCTCCTGGCGGAAGATGCGCACGGATCGAGCCGAGGCGTCACAGCACCGTGAACCGGGGATGGTTCCGGGCTCGAGGTAGACGTAGCCGTTCGACGAGATGTCGATCGAGGTCGTCGAGCCTGTGCCGCCGGGGTGCGGGAACGAGAACCCGAGAGGCCATGGACCGGTCACCGAGTCGTCGGTCAGGCCTGCGTTCGTGCCGCCCGCGACCGGCAGGAAGCTCGCGAGACCGCGGGTCACGATGAAGCCGTCGGCCCCGTTCGGCACCCAGTCGAGCGAGGCTCCGCCACTCAGGTCGAAGGTGCCTGGATCGAACTGTTCGTAGAGGAGACTCGCGTTCGGGCAGCCTTCGCCGTTCGTCACGAAGGAGCCCGGGGTCTGCGCCAACGCCGAGGCCGCGAGGGCCAGGACGGACAGGAACGTGCGTGTCTGCATCCCGCCGAGTCTAGCGGACGCTGCGCGGGGGACGGCGCTTTCCGGCTCCACACGGTTCCGCTGCACCGCACCGGCACGCGCTTCGATCCCGGACGCCGACGTCCGTATGCTCCGCCGCCATGCGCTCCCCGCTCGTTGCCCTCCTGCTCGCGACCGTGCTGCATGCCCAGGACGCCGAGCGACGCCCGCCGAACATCGTCTTCCTGTTCACCGACGACCACGCCCCGCACGCGATCTCCGCGTACGGATCGAAGGTCAACGTCACGCCTAACATCGATCGACTGGCGAGCGACGGGATGCTGTTCCGCAACTCGTTCTGCGGCAACTCCATCTGCGGCCCTTCGCGCGCGACGATCCTGACCGGACTCCACAGTCACGGGAACGGCTTCCGGCAGAACGGCGACAAGTTCGACGGCGAGCAGACGACGTTCCCGAAGCTGCTCAAGGCTGCCGGCTACACGACCGCGATGCTCGGCAAGTGGCACCTCACGAGCGACCCGACCGGGTTCGACTACTGGGAGGTGCTCCCCGGTCAGGGGGTCTACTACAACCCCGACCTGATCGGCCCGAACGGCCGGCGGCGCGTCGAGGGCTACTGCACCGACGTCGTCACCGACCTCGCGCTCGACTGGCTCGAGTCGGCGAAGGAATCCGGGAAGCCGTTCCTGCTGATGTGCCAGCACAAGGCACCGCACCGTCCGTGGCAGCCCGGGCCGCAGGAGCTCGGGATGTTCCGGGACGCAACGATCCCCGAGCCCGCCACGCTGTTCGACGACCACTCGACGCGGGGACCGGCGGCCGCGAAGCACACGATGGGCGTCGAGGACCACCTGCTGATGGCCTACGACCTCCAGTGCCCGGTCGACGAGAAGGAGCGGCTGTACGGCTACTGGGCGAACACGCGGAAGCGCATGACCGATGCGCAGCGCGAGGCCTGGGACGCGGCGTTCGCCGCCGAGAACGAGGAGTTCCTCGCGTCGCGCCCGACGGGCGAAGCTCTCGTTCGCTGGAAGTACCAGCGCTACATGAAGAACTACCTGCGCTGCGTCGCCGGCGTCGACCGCAACATCGGGCGCGTCCTCGACTGGCTCGACGAGAACGGGCTGCGCGAGAACACGATCGTCGTCTACTCGTCGGACCAGGGGTTCTACCTCGGCGACCACGGCTGGTACGACAAGCGCTGGATGTACGAGGAGTCGTTCCAGATGCCGCTGATCGTGCGCTGGCCGGGGCACGCGATGCCTGGCTCGACCAGCACGTCTCTGGTCCAGAACATCGACTACGGGCCGACGTTCCTCGCCGCGGCGGGCGTCGACATCCCCGGGTCGATGCACGGTCGTAGCCTCGTGCCGCTGCTCGAAGGCCGCACCCCGCGCGACTGGCGCCAGAGCGTCTACTACCACTACTACGAGTCGAACAGCGAGCACACCGTGCCGGCCCACGAGGGAGTCCGCACGAGCCGCTACAAGCTGATCCACTTCTACGAGCCGCGGTACGACTACTGGGAGCTGTACGACCTCGAGAAGGACCCGGACGAGATGCAGAACCTCGCCGATGCGCCGTCGGCGAAGCTGGTGCGCGCCGAGCTCGAGGCGGAGCTCTTGCGACTCAAGCGTCAGTACGCGGTTCCGGGCTCCTGAGCCCACCCGAGCCCGACTCCCGTCAGCGCGCTGCGCGGAGCTTCCACACGGCGCCGTCCTCGGGAGTGCCCCGGCGGCGGGCGAGGATGTTGTCCGCAGGCGTGCCGAATCGGTCACTCCGCGCCCTCACCTCCACCTCGACGGCGGGGAGCAGCAGTTCGACGGCATCCCGACCATCGGCGAGCGCGAGGCCCGAGCCGCGGTCCCAGAGCTCGGTGATCGGCGAGGAGATCGCCATCCGACCGATGCCTCCCGGGTAGAGGGAGCCCAGGTCGACGTCGACCCGCCGCACGCTGGGACTGGGGGCTCGATCGATCTCGACCGTGACGCGGCGCGCATCCACTCGGATGACGCCGAGATCGAGGAACTCCTCATCCGCCTCGATGTCGACACGGTCGATGCGCTCCAGCACCACGCCCGTGACGACGTCCACGACGCAGACCATGCTCGGTGCGCAGGTCGCGAGCAGGTCGAAGGCCCCGTTCCGATCGATCCAGCCGCGAGCACCCTCGAACCAGAGCGTGTGCCGGAGCGTGCCAGGGCCAGCCGGCTCGATCGGCTCGACGAAGACGGCGATGCGGTCGCGGGACACGGACCTCTCGCCGAAGTCCACTCGCCCGCGCAGCGAGCGTGCGACCTCCCCGACGTCGACCGCAACCTGCTCCGCGGCGACCCCATCGTCCTGCAGCGATCCGAGCTCCAGCAGCCGAGGCGCGCCGAGTCGAACGGGAGAGGGCACGACGAGCCGCAGCTGCGCCTTCCCGAACGGCACCTGGCTGCATGCGAACATGCCGTCCTCGCCGATGGCGACGTCCGACCTCCAGCCGTTGGCCCCCACGAACTCGAGCAGCGCGTCCGGAGGCGCGCCTCGGACCCGACCCCGCGCCGAGCGGCCGCGATCCACGCGGAGCGCGAGCCGATCGACACGCTCCCCGGCGCGCACCGCGATCGACGCGGTGGCGACGCCTCCGCCGCCCGCTGGCCGTGCGACGACGTAGCCCGGACCGGCAGGAACCCCCTCGAGAGCGAACTCACCGTCTCCGTCGCTGACCGACTCCGCAGGCAGGTCCCGGGCCCGGCCGACGAGATCGGGCCGCGCCCACAGCACTTCGACGCCCGCGATGGGATCACCGGAGCTGGCGTCGACGACACGACCACGCACCGACGCGCCGCGCTCCATCCCGAACGCGACGTGCGGCTCGCTCCCCACGATCCCCCGGACCTGCGTCCTCGCGCGACCCGGTGCGCGGGCCCAGACGACGAACGGCGTGCCGCGCGGCGCGGGCGGCAGCCGCAGCACGCCCTGGTCGGCAGCACGCACGACGTCTCCCGACGTGAAAGGAGCCCCGCCTGCAGGCTCGGTGCCGAACCACACCCTGGCCTCGAATTCCGAGACCGGTCCGCGGACCTCGGTCGTCACGAGATCGGGCTCCGACAGCCGCAGCACGACGTCGAGCGCCGTGCCCGCCGCGGGGAGCGCCACCGTCTGCGTGCCGACGCGCACGGCTCCGACCACCAACTCCCCGACGGCGGACAGCCCGGGTCCCTCCGGCAGCTGACCGAGCAACACCCCGTGTGCGTCGGTGGTGCCCACCGCGGTCCGCCGACCCTCGGCGTCGACGACGAAGACCTGCACGCCGGCCTGGCCCTGGCCGTTCTGGTCGATCGCGCGCATCACGCCGGGCCGCACGGCGGGAACGCGCATCTCGACGGGCACGCCGGCCTCGACGGGCTCGAAGACCGTCTCCCCTCCGCCAGGCTGGGTCACGACGAGCCGTCCCGCCGTCGGCAGCGCGCCGGCAACCACGAACGAACCGTCACCGCGCGTCTCGGCCCGTGCGACGAACACGACCGGGGGGTCGTCGAGGGTCGGGAAGAACGGCAGGTCCGCCAACGCATCGACGACCCGGACCGGGAGACTCGCGACGCGACGACCGCGCGTGTCCACGACGGTCCCGCTGACCGTCGCGCCGCGCGGCAGAACGATCGAACCGAGGCCCGTCCGGCCGACCACGCGGACCTCCGCCGTGGCCCGGCCACGCGCAGCGATCCGGAGGCGCGCCGTGGAGAGGTCGTCGACCTCGACCCGGAAAGCTCCGCCCGACTCCACCTGCGCCAGCTGACCGGTCCGTAGATCCGAGACGGTCAGGTCGCGAACCGGCTGGCCGTCGGCCGCCAGCGCTCGGCCCGCGACGATTCCGCGCTGTGCGGGCGTGAAGGGCGCGAGCACCAGCGTGCCCAGGACCAGACCCGCGAGTCGTGCGTTCACAGGATGTCCAGCACGCCTGTCACGCCGTTGGTCAGCGTCTGCACGACCGCCGCGTAGTTGCATCCCGCGGAGTAGGGCTCACTCCACGGAAAGAGGTCCTTGTCGCAGACGCCTCCCAGCGCTGCGGCGACGAACGCGCGGGAGATCGTCGTCGTGTCGGGCGCAGCCATCATCTTCAGCAGCGGGTCGATCGCGCGGCGATCGCCGACGAAACGGAACGCCACCGCGATCCCACCGAGCCGCGCGAGGTTCGACTCGCCCGAGACCCACAGGTCGAGCAGCTCCTGCCCTGCCTCGCCGCGCCCGAGCAGCGCGATCGCGATCGCACCCTGCACCACGACGATCGGCTGGAGCGTCGCACGATGGATGATCCGCCGGATCTCTGCTCGCGCTGCCTGCTCGGGGAGGAGCGCCAGCCCGACGCTGATGTAGCCCGCGACCATGTCGTGGAACTCGTACTTGTCGAGCATCGCGATCAGATCGCGGGACGCGTCGGTGTAGCCCGTCAGGCCGAGCGCGATCGAGCAGGCGGCGCGGAACTCGTCGTTGGCTGTGTCCGCGAGCTCCTTCTGCAGCGCGTGCCCGAGCGTCTGGTCGACGACACCCATCGTCTGCCTCGAGTCCCAGCCGATCAGGCCGAGCGCCAGTGCGACCCAGGGCTTCTCGGTGCCCTTGCGCGCCCGACCCAGCTCGCGCAGCAGGTCCTCACGGTTCGCGGTCCCGCCGATCCGACCGAGTGCCACGAGGCAGAAGAAGCGCGCCTGCTGGTCCTTGCCCTTCCGGTAGTAGTTCCAGAGCGCGGCGCTCGCCTCGGCGGCGAGTTCGTCGGTCTCGGCCGGCATGGCCAGCTCGCCGAGCGCGAGCACGATGCCTTGGTGGACCGCGTCCGAGCGATCCCGACGGCCGAGGTCGTCGATGTAGTCGCGGAGGTAGCGGCGGTGGTCATCGCTGTTGCCACGGCCCAGCAGCTTGGCGACCGAGGTCGGGACGTGCGCATGGATGACTTCATCGCCCCGCCCGAGCTTGCGGTCCCAGACGCCGTCGAGCGCGTGCAGCGCCTGCCAGCCGATCCGCTTCTGTGCAGCCTCCGCCCAGTCCGGACCTAGGACTCCGAGCGCCTTCACCGCGGCGACCGCGAGGTCCCGTTCGACCGAGCCGAGCCGCTCGAACGCGACCTCGGCGACGTCGAGCACCAGCGTCTTCTCCGCAGGCTCAGCCGCGCGCCGCGCGAAGAGCCCGAGGCCGTAGACCGCGAAAGCCCGCGTCCGCATGTCCACCGAGCCGGACCCGACGAGCCGGCGTCCGTCCGGAGAGTCCGTCGCGAGCGCGATCAGGTCCGCGCGCACTTCCTCCAGACCCGAGATGCCGAGGCAGAGAGCCGCTGTCTCGCGAACCTCCTGGTTGCCGCTGCGGAGCCCTTCACGGAGCCGGCCGGGCACGTCGATGTCGGGGTGGAGTCGCCCGATCTTCGCCATCGCGACCATCCCGGCGGTCTCGACGTCGGGGTGGTCGTAGCGTCGCATCAACCGATCGATCGCAGGCAGGACCTGGCCGTCGATCTCCAACGCGCTCGGACGGTAGGGCTCCGCGGAGATCCCGGTCAGCGGCACGTCGGCCGGACCGGCGACCACCTTGGCGCGGAGGTCGAGATAGCGGTCCTTGTTGAACTCCCACCAGAACTGCCAGCCCTGGAGGTTCGCGGCCGTCAGTGGACCTCCCCCGGTGTTGGGACCGGGAGGAGGCAGGAGACCGCCCGGGGTGACGGGCCCGCCCGGCATCCGGAACGTCGGCGTCGGTCCACGGTACATCCCCCCGTGGGCCGGAAGTCGGCCGGGCGTCGCGACGACGCCCACGAGCAGGATCGAAGTCGGGAGAAGGAGTCGGAGCACGGTGGGACGCAGGGGTGGCGGGCGCATTCATTGTGCACCCTGAACGCGGGTCGCGGGGTGAGTAGACCGGCGGATCGCTTCCGTCACGCCCCACCGGTCGTCATGCTCTCCGACCGCATGAACAAGAACGCCCTGATCGCGATGGTCGCGCTGATCGGCGTCGCCATCTGGCTGGTCGTCGGTGACGACGGCGAGCCCGTCACGCTGCGCGACGGCGCTACGGCGGCGGTCCTGCGCATCGGAACGCTGCGCGGCGTGCTGGAGCGGGAGCCCGCGAGCGAGACCTACCGGGTCGTGTTCCCGGGTGCCGCGGAGCCTGCGGTGATCAGCCGCGAAGCCGCGGAGAAGGCGTTCGGGAGGGACGTGCTCGCCGAGCTGTTCGAGGAGCCGGAGAACTGGCTCTTCCGGGTGTTCAACATCTCGAGCTTGGGATCGATGGCGTGGATCGCCGTCGGGCTGCTCGGCCAGATCGCGTTCTTCCTCCGGATGTTCGTGCAGTGGATCGCATCCGAGCGGCGCAGGGAGAGCGTCGTGCCGGAGTCCTTCTGGTGGCTGAGCCTCGGCGGCGGGATCGCGCTGTTCAGCTACTTCGTGTGGCGCAAGGACCTGATCGGTGCGCTCGGGCAGACGACCGGCGTGGTCGTCTATGCGCGCAACCTCCGCCTGATCCACAAGGGCAAGATGCGGCAGGCCGCAGCAGCCTGAAGCACGGGCGGGCTCCGCGTGGGCAGCCCTACGGACCTGATCGACGCGGACGACCGCCCTACGATTCCCCGGGTGTCCGAGAAGCCTGCAACCGACCGCGTGTTCTTCGTCCGCATGGGGCTCCTGCTCCTGACGCTGATCCTGCTCGGCTTCGGCGGACGTGCGCTGACCCGTGGTGAAGAGACGCCTCCCGAACCTGGGGTGTTGCTCCCGCACATCGCCTGCATCGGCGCGTGGTACCTGCTCTTCGTGCTGCAGGCCCTGCTGATCGGCTGGCGTCGCCGCGGCATCCACCGCGCGCTCGGCTACGTGAGCCTGCCGCTCGTGGTCGCGCTCCTGTGGACGAGCGTCCTCGTGATGGCCGCGAACTACCGCCTCAAGGGCGACGCCCCGCTGGTGTTCTTCAACGTGCTCAACCTGACGCAGTTCGCAGGGATGTACGCGGCAGCGGTCCTGCGCGTCCGCGACACCGCGCTGCACAAGCGGCTGATGCTCTACGCGAGCGTCGCGATGATGCCTCCGGCGCTCGTGCGGATCATCCAGGCGGTCGGGCTGCCGGAGCCGGTGACGGTGCTGCTGATCGTCGGTCTCTGGATCCCGGGGATCAGGCACGATCGCGCGACGCGGGGACGGGTCCACAGCGGCACCTGGATCGGCGTCGGGGTGATCGCGTTCGGCGTCGCGATCGGTGGACCGGTCGGATTCAGCGGCTGGTGGGCCGATCTGGTCGAGCGCTGGATCGGCGGCTGAGCCCGGCGAGAGCCGAGAGAACGCTCGGAGTCCGGGACGTACGGCCCCGGTCATGCAATCGGGCCCGGGTCGGACTTCGAAGTCGGGTGGCCGCGTCCTAGACTGTTCGCCCTCCAATTCCGCCGGAACCTGATCGAGACACCGCAAATGGGCTTCACGCACAAGGGCATCTCCCTCTCCAAGGTCGCCGTCATCGGCTCGGGCCAGATCGGGCCGGACATCGCGCTCTACTTCTCGAAGGTGCTGTCGCCGTTCGGTGTGAAGACCGTGGTCGTCGACGTCGCAGAGGCGGCGCTCGACAAGGGGCGGGCCAAGCTCGAGAAGAAGGTCGCGCGCGGCGTCGAGTCAGGCGCGTTCAGCCCGGAGCAGCAGGCGGAGATGGTCGGGCACGTCGAGTGGACGACCGACTACGGACAGATCGCCGGCGCCGAGCTCGTCGTCGAGGCAGCGACCGAGAACGAAGGCCTCAAGCAGAAGATCTTCGCGCAGGTCGAGGAGCTCGTCTCCGACGGGGCGATCCTGACCAGCAACAGCTCGCACCTGGAGCCCGAGGTGATCTTCGCGAACGCGCGCAACAAGGCGCGGACCGCGGTGATCCACTACTTCTTCCCGGCCGAGCGCAACCCGATCGTCGAAGTGGTGCCGCAGGAGGCGACCGACGCTTCGGTCACCGCGTGGCTGATGTCGTTCTACGAGGCGATCGGCAAGGTGCCGATCCAGGTGAAGTCGCGGTACGGCTACGCGCTGGACCCGATCTTCGAGGGCCTGTTCCAGGCTTCGGCGCTCCTCGCCGAGGAAGGCATCGCCTCGACCAAGCAGATCGACGCGATCGCGACCAAGGCGCTCGGCTTGACGGTCGGCTCCTTCACCGCGATGAACCTGACCGGCGGCAACCCGATCACCGCGGTCGGTCTCGACAAGTACACGCACAAGATCAACGCGTGGTTCCGCACGCCGAAGAGCCTCGCGGACCGCGTCGCCAGCGGCGAGCCTTGGGAGACGCCGAAGCGGGGTGAGGTGGTCGAGATCCCGGACGACGTGCGGGACCTCGTCACGCGGCGCCTGCGCGGCGCCTACTTCGGACTGGTCAGCGAAGTGGTCGACGCCGGACTGATCGACGTGTCGGACTTCGACATGGCGCTCGAGCTCGCGCTCGACATGAAGCCGGCGTTCCGCTTCATGAACGAGATCGGCACCGCCGAGGCGCTGGAGCTGGTCGAGGAGTACCACGCGGCCAACCCGGCCTTCGTCGTGCCGGAGTGCCTGAAGGCGCTCGCCGCGACCAACGCGCCGTGGACCATCCACAACGTGCTGCGCCAGGACCGGGACGGGGTCGCCGTGCTGACGATCCGTCGTCCGAAGGTGCTGAACGCGCTCGACCAGGGCGTGTTCGACGAGATCGCTGACCGCGTCGGCGAAGCAGACGCCGACCCGGCCATCAGCGCCATCGTGCTGACCGGACACGGCAAGAAGGCCTTCGTGTCGGGCGCCGACGTCGGCTTCCTGGCCAAGATCGAGAGCGTCGCGCACGGCACGACGACGTCCGCGACCTCGCAGGCCTCGCTGAACGCGGTCGAGGACGCGACGAAGCCCGTCGTCTGCGCGATGAACGGCCTCGCGTTCGGCGGCGGCAACGAGCTGGCGATGGCCTGCGACGCGCGCATCGCGAAGGCCGGCCTCAAGGTCCTCGCCTGTCAGCCCGAGGTGAACCTCGGCATCATCCCTGGAGCGGGCGGCACCCAGCGCCTGCCCCGTCTGATCGGCGTCGAGAAGGCCGCCGAGCTGATGCGCACCGGCCGCCCGATCTCGTCGGCCGACGCTCTGGCCCTCGGGCTGATCTCCGAGGAGGTCGACGGCGACCTCGTCGACCGGGCCGTCGCGTTCGCGCTCGAGCTCGCCGACGGCAAGCGCGACGGTCAGGCCTGCCCGCGCGCGCCGATGGCGAGCGTGCCCGACAGCCTGCCGGACGTGGAGATCGGTCACCGCAGCCGTGCGGTCGACGCGATCCTCGTGCGCGCGATCCTCGACGGCGCACGCCTCGAGCTCCGCGACGGCATCGCGCTCGAGTCGCGCTGCTTCGGCGAGGTCTGTGGCACCGAGGACATGCGGATCGGCGTCGACAACTTCCTGACGAACGGGCCGCGCGCGAAGGCGCCCTTCGTGCATCGCTGACGAGCGCGCTCGACGCCGGCGCCCGAGGGCTGACCTGGCAGCAGCCGGTCAGTCCGGCGCGACGACGAGCCGCATCGAGCCTTCATCGAAGCTCTCGATGCCGACCGGCGCGAAGTCCGGCCTGCGGACTTCGAAGTCGACGTCGCCATCCGACAGCCCTCGCAGGATGGCGATGCCATCCGCGTCGGCCTGCGCGTAGGCGCGGCACAGACCGGTCAGCTGGTCGGCCACGACGTGGAAGAACGGCAGCGGCCGCCCGCGTCGATCGACGACGTGGATCCGATGCGGCTCTTGGCGCGGACGCTCGAGCACGAGGTCGGACAGGTCCGCGTCGGCCTCGACCACCAGCGGGATCCGCATCCCGAGGTGACCACGGTGCGGGAGGACCGACAGCTCGCACTCTCCCTGGACGAGTCCCAGCACCGCGAACATGCCGCCCTGCCCGGACCGAACGGTGCGCGCGACGCCGCCGGTCTCGAGGACCACGGCCGCATCGACGAGCGGCTCGCCTTCGGTGTTGATCAGGCGGCCGCGGAGAGCCGGGCCGGCCGCGAGCTCGAGCTGCGGCAGCGGGATCTTCCCCTGCCTGCGGGAAGGCGTGAACGTCTCCGCGGTCGCCACCGCACCGAGCCCGTCGAACGCGACGAGCGTGCAGGGCCCAGACCCGAGCGGGAGCGTGAAACGGCCGGTCTCGTCGGTGCGGGTCGAAGCGCCGGTCTCCCGGACCGTGACCTGAACGCCCGCAGCCGAAGGTCCGGTCGAGCCTCGGACCCAACCCTCGCCGACGAGCAGGCCGTCGCTGAGCGCATCGCCCGGCACGGCGGCCAGGGCGCCCGCGGACCACGGCGTCGGGTCCTGCAGGACGATCTGCATCTCGTCCGCGCTCGCACGCACGATCGCGGGCGCATGCCGGCCCGGAGCCTCGACGACGAGCGCGCGTGGGTCGATCCCCGGCCAGGTGAGCTGGAAACGACCGCGTCCGTCGGTGACCGCGCCCGGCACGTCCTCGACCGAGTCGCCCGCGAGACTGGTCACGCGAACGCGTGCCTGTGCGACCGGGAAGCCGAGGCGGTCGACGACCCGCCCTTCGGCCGATTGGTTGACAGGAGGCGGGATCGATCCGGCTCGACGCACGACCACGGGTCCGCTCCGGCCGCGGACATCGCCTGCGGGCGGCGCGGCGCGATTCTCCTGCGAGCCGACCGAGGCGCCCTCTCGACCGCCGTCGGTCTGGCCATCTCCGGCGAGCGAGGACTCGAGCGCACCGCTGGTCCAGAGCCCCCCGCCCACGACGAACAGGAAGCCCAGGATCCAGTGCGACGGCCGCGTCATGATGTGCGGAGGATAGCAAAGCGAGCCTCCGCCCGCCCCTGTCCAGAACCTCCCGATCGGCGGAGTTGCCCACACTGGAACCCCTCTCCCTGTCCGTCGTCGTCCCGCTGTTCTGCGAGGAAGCAGGCGTGGCAGCCCTGTGCGAGTCCCTGGAGGCACTCGCGCTGGCCCAGCACGAGCGTGGGCGGTGCGTGGAGATCATCCTGGTCGACGACGGATCCACGGACGGCACGGCAGCCGCGCTCGAAGCCCGAATCCCGGACGACCCGCGCTGGCGTCTGATCCGCCACCCACAGAACCGCGGCCTGACGGAAGCTCTCCGCACGGGGACGGAGGCGGCGACGCACGAACTCGTCGGCTGGCTCGACGCGGACCTCACCTACGACCCCATCCTCCTGGCCGACCTGGCGGCCGCCGTCGACGACGGCGCCGACATCGCGTGGGCGAGCTGTCACCACCCGTCAGGCCGCATGGAGGGCGTTCCTCCGCTGCGCCGCCTGCTCTCCCGAGGCGCATCCCGCCTCTACGGCCTCGCCACGCGGCGAACGAGCATCCACACGTTCACGTGCATGGTCCGCGTCCAGCGGCGCGCGGCCGCACTCCGCACGTGGCCCCAGCTCCCCGGGTTCCTCGGGGTCACGGAGCAGCTCCTCCGCGCGCTGGATGCCGGGGCCCAGGCGCGCGAGATCCCGGCGGTCCTCCGGGCACGCCGGACCGGGCGAAGCAAGATGAGGGTCCTGCCGGTGATCCGCGCGCACCTCGGACTGGTCGCCGCCGCACGCCGCGGCTTCGGGCTACGCGAACCATGACGGGGCCGGGCTCGGTTCCGACCGCGAAAACCCTGCCGCGGCAGGCCAGCTCGCCCTAGTCTCCGCGGGCTCCGGGAATGCGCCGCCCCGTCATGAAGAAGTCCACAAGTCGTCTCCTCGTCGTCGCCCTGTTCGCCACCCTCGCCGCGTGCTCTTCCATCCCGCCCGAAGGCGCGGAAGTCCGGCTCGCCCACATCGCGGTCCGCATGGACGGCGACGTCGCGCTCGGCCCGAGCAGCGGCGCAGCCGGAACCAACACCGACCTCCGCGACGACCTCGGGCTCGGGAGCTCGGAGAGCGCACCGCTCCTGACGTTCACTGCGCCGACCGAGTGGGGCCGCGTCGGAGCGAGCGCCTTCTGGTTCGACGACTCGGCAGACGGGACGCTCGGCAGCGGCGCCTACGGCGACATCGCCGCAGGCTCGCAGGTCACCAGCGAGTTCGCGTTCACGAACGTGAAGACCTGGTGGACGTTCGACGCATACCTGAGCGAGAACGTCCGGATCTCGCCGGGCTTCGCGCTCGATGTCTTCGACGTCGATCTCGACGTGACGGCCGCCGGCCCGGCACAGCGGTTCGAGAACCTCGACCTGCTCGCTCCGGTGCCGATGCCCTTCCTCGACGCCGAGGCCCGGTTCGGCGACTTCTACGTCGCGGGCCAGGGTGGAGCGATGCGCATCGACCTCGGCGACGGGCTCGGCACCTGGTGGGATCTCGAGGGTCGGATCGGCTACCTCGTCGACTCCAAGTTCGAGGTGTACACCGGCTACCGCGCGCTCGGGATGGACGCGAACGGGGATGCCGATGACCGCAAGGCCGGCGTGGACCTCATCGTCCACGGGTGGTTCCTCGGCGGTTCGTTGCGCTTCTGACGCGGCGCGGGCGACCCCGCCGTCAGAACGACGCGATGAAGCCGATCCAGAGGGACACCAGCGGGCCGCGGATCGACCCGGTCCCGGGCGGATACTCGGAGCCTGGGTCGAAGTCGACGAAGTGCGCCTCGGCCTCGACGAAGAACCCGCCGCGACCGGGCTCGATCGACTCGTAGCCGAGCCCCAGGAACGCGCCGAGGCACTCGTCCTCGAGGATCGTGCGGTTCCCGTAGGCCAGGAACAGCGTGCTGTACTGGTCTGCCTCGACCTCGAGTCCGTAGTAGCCGAGGCCGGCGCTCGCCGTGAGGAAGGAGTGCGCCGGGATCTCGGCGTCGAGCGGGAATCGAGCGGTCACCCCCGGCGTGATCCGGAGAAGCGACATCGAGCCGCCTTCCTCGCTCGCCAGGAAACCGGCGCCCGTCCGCTCGCTGTCGACGTCTCCGATCGCCTGGGACACGTCGAGTCCGTAGCCCCACAGGACGGGCCCGTCCTGCCCCTCCGGAACGTGTTCGTAGCCCAGCTGCCACGCGAAGGCCCAGGGGTCGACCGCCGCTTGCGTCACGGCGGTGCGGGGCGCCTGGAGGTCGTGCGTCCACATGGCGCCGAGCGCGCCACTCACCCGATGCGGGCCGACCGCCGAACTCGTCGGAGTCTGGCAGGCGGCCAGCAGGATCGGCAGGGACATGAGTCCGTGCGCGCACACCCGGATCGGAAGCATCGCTCCGTCGCAACGCGCCGGGGCCGCGGTGCCTTACGGGATCATCGCCCAGGTGCGCAGAGGCGCGCATCGGCTGGGCGGGCGGAGCCGGGCGCGACTCACTCGACGAGCTTGTAGCTCTTGGCGACGAACTTGCCGTCCTGCATGCCGCCCGTCACCTCGATCTTGGCGCCAGCATCGCCCGCAGAGCACCACTCCATCTTGCCGAGCTCGGGCCACAGGATCGTCACGTACTTGCCGTCGACCATGATGTAGTTGCCGCAGCGGCGGATGCCGTCGATCGAGCAGCCACACTTGGCGTCGTGCACGGTCGGCTCCGCAACCGTGTAGGCGGCGGCCTCGGCAGGCGCCGCCGGCTCCGGCGTGGTCGGCTCGGGGGCCTTCGCCGTGCAGGCGGCGAAGAGGACGGGGAACAGGAGCGTTGCGATCCAGGTCTTCATGGCGGTCTTGGAGGTCGTCGTAGGGGGCCGAGTCTAGGCGAACTGCGGACAGCACACAGCGCGGATGTCCCGGCGCTGGCTCGCGCAACGAACCGACGCATGGCATCTGCGGTGCCAGCGCACGATCCGTGCCGGGCGGAAACCCTGTGGAGCCAGTGATTCTGGCCGAGCAGCCTGCGAACCCTGATCCGCTCAGCGTACCCTCCGGCCTCCTGCTCCAAGCTCGCCCGGCCGGGAGGCCGTCCAAATGCTCGTTGAACTGCTCCTCACGGCGGCCGCCCTCTCCGCCGCGCCCCAGGAACCCGCGCAGACGGAGCTCCCGTCGATCCCGATGGAAGCGGCCTCGGTGTTGAGCCGCGCGAAGCGCACGGCGCAGCACCTGGAGCCAGTGCTCGTCCACGCGGAGGACCAGGCCGCGGCCTCCGAGAAGCTCGCTGCGCTGCGGGCGAAGACCGGCAAACGCCCCAACATCGTCTGGCTCCTGGTCGACGACATGGGCTACGGCGATCCGGGCTGCTACGGCGGTGGAGCGACCGTCGGAGCGGCGACCCCGAACATGGATCGCCTCGCGCGCGAGGGACTGCGACTCACTTCGTGCTACTCGCAGAACACGTGCACGCCGACGCGCTCGGCGATCCTCACCGGGCGACTGCCGGTGCGCACCGGCCTGACCCGACCGATCCTGGCCGGCGACCGGATCAAGCGGAACCCCTGGACCGACGAGCTGTCGCTCCCGGCACTCCTCGGCAACCGCGGCTACAACACCGTGCTCTGCGGGAAGTGGCACATCGGCGAAGCCGAGGGCATGCGCCCCCACGACGTCGGCTTCGACGAGTACTACGGCTACTACCCGGCGCAGAAGGAGCTGTCCCAGGCCTTCGACAAGCGCCGCTACCCCGACCTCGCGCTCAACCCCGAGCGCCTGGAGATGCTGGAGCGCACCGGCGCCAGCGAGGCGCTGATCCACGGGGTGAAGGGCGGGAAGACGGAGGAGGTCGCCAAGATCACCAGCACCGACGACGTGGCCGAAGGGGACCGCCTGCTCAAGGAGTGGACCGTCCGCAAGATCGGCGAGCTCGCGAAGAGCGACGAGCCGTTCTTCCTCGAGCACGCGTTCATGAAGTGCCACGCCGACAACTTCGCGTCGAAGGCGTTCGAGGGAAAGTCAGCCGGCAAGTACCCGTACAAGGACGCCGTCGTCGAGGTCGACGCCTACATCGGTGAGATCGTCGCAGCCCTCGAAGCAGCCGGGGTGCTGGAGAACACGTTCGTGTTCGTCACGTCCGACAACGGTCCGCAGCGCGACTCGTGGCCGGACTCCGGCACCACCCCGTTCCGCGGCGGCAAGGGCACTTCCTGGGAGGGCGGCGTCCGGGTGCCGGGCATCGCCTACTGGAAGGGCATGATCGCGCCGGGTCGTGAGAGCGATGAGCTGTTCGACCTGATGGACCTGTTCATGACCTCGGTCGCGCTCGCGGACGGCACGAACGACTTGCCCTCCGACCGCTACTACGACGCCATCGACCAGACGTCGTTCCTGCTCGCCGACGATGGCCACTCGAACCGCGAGAAGGTCTACATCTGGTGGGGCAAGGACCCGATGGCGATGCGGATGTACGAGTACAAGATCCACCACCGAATCCTGAAGACCCAGGAGGCGTGGCTGAACATCGACATGACGACGGTCCACGACGTCGGCCTCGCGCCCTGGCTGTACAACCTCTACATCGATCCGAAGGAGGAGTACACGGTCGGGCACCGCATGAACGCGTGGCTCGCGTCGATGGGCAGCGAGCTCAGGGCCCACGCAGCCACCTTCCGTCGCTATCCGCCGAAGAACATCGGGCTGTGAGCCGAGGACTCGCCATGCACAGCCTGATCTCGCGCACGAGCGCGCTCGTTCCGCTCACGCTCGCAACCCTCCTCCCGGGACTCACGGCCCAGGGCATCCTGCCGATCCCGCCATACGCCGGCACCGGGCCGACCGCGGGTTCGAAGTTCCTCACCGGCGACTGGGGTGGGCAGCGGACCTCGCTGGCGGAGCAAGGAGTCCAGCTCGGACTCGAGTTCGCACAGCTCGGCCAGTCGGTCGTCGACGGCGGGCGACGCGAGGACTCGGCCTACGGCGGGCGCGCCAAGCTCACGGTCAACCTGGACCTCGACCGGATGGAAGTGCTCCGTGGAGCGCTGTTCACGGTCCGCGCCGAGTCCCGCTACGGCGACAGCGTCAACCGCGACGCGGGAACGATCCTGCCCGTCGGGGACCTGATGTTCTTCCCCCTGACCGATCCGCAGGACGAGGACGTCCCGATCACGGTGACGGAGGCGCTGTACACGCAGTTCCTGTCCTCGGAGCTCGGCGTGTTCGTCGGCAAGTTCACGCTGCTCGGCGCCGATGCGAACGAGTTCGCCGGAGGAGACGGGACGCAGCAGTTCCTCGGCCATGCGTTCACGAGCGCGTCGGTCACTTCACTGTTCAATCCCTACTCGACCCTCGGCGGCGGCGTGATCTACATGCCGAGCAAGACGCTGACCGTGACCAACTCGGTCTACGCGTCCGAGGACTCGTCGACGACGACGGGCTTCGACACGCTCGACGGGGGACTCGTCTGGTCTGCGGCGGTGGCGGGGCAGTACCGCGCCGGCGATCTGCCTGGCGGGTGGCGGGCCAACTACCAGCACGCGTTCCGGCGGCGGTTCGCGGACTTCGACGGGCGGCTGATCACGCCGAACGGCGTGGCAGTCCCGAGCACCGACGACAGCTGGTGCTTCTTCGCGAACGCATGGCAGTACCTGTCGGTGGAAGAGGACGCGCCGGGCCCGCTGCGGATCGACGATGGCCGCGCCGACCTCCGTGGGGTCGGGGCATTCATTCGCATCGGCTTCGCCGATCCTGACACCAATCCGATCGAGTTCGTCGCCAGCGGCGGATTCGGCGGCCGCGGTGCGTTCGGCCGTCCGGAGGACACCTGGGGGATCGGGATCGCGCAGTCCACGACGAGTGACCTGCCGCTCGCCAATCTGGGGCGGCGGCGCGTCGACAGCTCGACGACGCGGGTCGAGGCCTACTACGGCCTCACGCTCTCCCCGGCGTCGATCGTGACGTTCGACATCCAGTGGGCCGACCCGCTGCTGACGCGCGACGACCCTGCGACCGTGCTCGGCGTGCGCTGGCTGCTTCGATTCTGACCCGCGCCCGCATCCGCACCGGCGCGGGGCACGCCGATGCGCGAAGTCGGGCAGAGTCGTAGACTCCCGGGCGTGACTACCCACAGCGCTCCGTCGTCGTCCTTCCCGATCGTCCGTTCGCAGGATCCGACCGTCGCCGACCTGCTGATCGCAGAGGAAAGGCGCCAGGCCAGCACCCTGTCGCTGATCGCATCGGAGAACCACTGCAGCCCGGCCGTGCGCGAGGCCTGCTCGTCGGTCCTGACCGACAAGTACGCAGAGGGCTACCCCGGAGCGCGCTACTACGGCGGCTGCGAGGTCGCAGACCAGGTCGAGGACCTCGCGCGCGACCGCGCCAAGCAGCTGTTCGCCGCCGAGCACGCCAACGTCCAGCCCCACTCCGGCACCACGGCGAACATGGCGGTGCTCGAGGCCCTCGCCGGTTCGAACGGCCGGGTGCTCGGCATGGCGCTCGCGTCGGGCGGCCACCTGAGCCACGGACACAAGGTCAGCGCGACCGGCAAGCTGTTCGAACCTCGCCAGTACGGGGTCGACCCGGACACCGGCCTGCTCCGCTACGAGGAGATCCGCGAGATCGCGAAGGAGTTCCAGCCGCGCGTGCTGATCTGCGGCGCGAGCAGCTACCCGCGCGAGATCGACTACGCGGCGTTCGCGGACATCGCGAAGGAAGTCGGCGCGATCCTGCTCGCCGACATCGCGCACCCGAGCGGCCTCGTCGCAGCCGGCGTCATCGGTTCCCCGATCGGCCACGCCGACGTCGTCACGATGACGACGCACAAGACGCTCCGCGGGCCGCGCGGCGGCCTGATCCTCTCGACCCAGGAGCACGCCAAGAAGATCGACTCCGGCGTGTTCCCCGGCGGCCAGGGCGGCCCGCTGATGCACCAGGTCGCCGCCAAGGCCGTGGCGTTCGGCGAGGCCCTGACCGACGCCTACAAGGCCTACGCCCACGCGGTCCGCGCCCACGCAGTCCGCCTCGCTGACGCGCTCATCGCCCGCGGCCACAACATCGTCACCGGCGGGACCGACACGCACATGGTCGTCGTCGACCTCCGCGGCCACGAGTTCTCCGGCGCCGACGTCGAGGAGCGTTGCAAGCTCGCCGGCCTGTCCATCAACAAGAACATGGTCCCCGGCGACCCCCGCTCCCCCCGCCAGACCAGCGGCATCCGCGTCGGCACCGCCGCCGCCACCACCCGCGGCCTGGGCCCCGACGACATGGACACCCTGGCCGACGTCCTCGACGCGATCATCCGCGGCAACGACCCCGCATCGCAGCACGCGCGCGTGGCCGCACTCTGCGACCGCGCGCCGCTGCCGGCGTGAGCGATAGAGCTGCCGCGGGGTGCGGCCGGGGACGGCGAGCCAGAACCGCTACCGGCCGAAAGCGCGGAGCCGCTCCGACATCACGCGCAGCACCGTGGCAGCTGCTTCGACCGGAGCCTGTGCGGTGTGCGCGATGCCGGCCACCACGCGCGTGATGTCGTGGTCGACGCGGCCCGGGACACCCCAGACCGCGCCCTCGGCACTCGTGATGTAGACGGAGAACGTGCGGTGACCGGTGCCGGGACGCTCGCCGATGACGTGCAGGACGGTCCGGACGCCGAGGAGGTCCCCGAAGAGCAGCTCGCCGATCTGGTAGCCGGCCCGAACGCGGCCTCGCTGGACCAGGATCGTCTCGGGGGCAACCTGGAGACCCCGGGCGGAAAGCCCCTCGCGTAGCGCGTCCAGGTGCGGCGCGAGCTGGTCGCCCTCGGTCAGAGCGAACGCGTTGAGTCCGTCCGAGACGACGATCTGCACGTCGGCGCGAGCGTCCTGCGCGGCGCGCAGCGACCCCACGCGCCGGACCGAGCCCGCGTCCAGGACCTCACCGGTCGACGGGTGGAGGATGTAGCCGTCCCGGTCCCGGCTCTGGGACCGCACGACGATCCGATTCGGAATCGAGGACAGGAACTCCGGCGTGAACTCCGCCCAGATGCTCTTCTTCGCGTCGGCGTAGATCGAACGGACGCGAGCGCCGAGTCCCGGCTCCATCGCGCTGGGGCGGTCGCCGTAGCCCTCGGCGAGGAACACACCCCGGCTGCGGACCTCCGACATCCTCTGCCTGCCCTCGGCGAGGATCGCATCCTCGGGCCGCTCGTCACCCTTCCTCCGCCTGAACTCCAGGTAGACGTGGAGCGGGTCACCGAACCGACGCGCAGGCCGACCGTCCTCACCCAGGACTCCGAGCTGCCGGAAGAAGCCCTCCATGCGCTCATCGATACGCAGGCCATGGCGCTCGCGGAGCCCCACGTGGTCCTGGTAGCTCGTCGTCAGGTAGCCGAGCATCGGGTCGATCGGCGTCGGCAGCGCCATCAGGTAGGCGGGGTTCGCGGGCGCGACCGCGTCCAGGCAGTGCTCGAGATCGTCGAGCGACACGTCCATGTGCAGCGTCGAACAGACGTCGAGGCCGATGCACAGGCCGTGCAGCTTGCCCATGACAAGGTCTTCGAGGCAGCAGCGCACCAGCTGGTCGCGCGTCCGGAAGACCTCGGGCCCGATGAAGCCTGCGACATCGTTGACGTGGACCCAGGCCCGATCGCCCCGGGCGACCGCCACGCGCTGGGAGAGCAGCCGCGCGAGGCCGTACTTGCGGGACTCGTGCAGGACCATGTCCATGCCCTGGCCGTGCCCGTTCGTGAAGTCCGCGCCCTGCCCGGTCTCGAAGTAGAGGCCGTAGCGGCCCTTCCTCGCGTCGGCGTGCCGGAGCAGGCCCTCGACCGTCACGTCGAACGTCTGATTCGCGGCGTCGCTGCCCGCGATGCTCTGGAACCACAGTGCGGTGCTTCCCGGCTGACGCTTCTCGACCTCGGCCTGGATGTCGATGTGCGCGAGAACGCAGTGCGGCAGCGTGTCGGCCAGGCCGAACGTCTCGAGCACGTCCCGCAGGACGGACTCCACCTCGGCCACCTTGTCGACCTCGCTGCTCACCGGATTGGTCCCGAGCAGCACGTCGCCGACCGCATAGGCGAACGCATCGAAGACCTGCCAACGGATGTCGTCGGGGTGATCGGTCGGCGAGTTGGGCTGGACGCGCGCCCCGAGGTAGCCCTTGGCGCCGATCCGTGTTCCCGGAAGCGCGTTCCAGATCCGCTGTGACACGGCGATCAGCTCGTCGTCACTCAGGATCTTGACCACGCAGCCGATCACGTCGCTCGACAGGCCCGGCATGACGGCCTGGATCACGTCTTCATCGGCATCGAGCAGAAAACGGCGCAGCGCGTCGAACGTCCAGCCCTCTGTCTTCCGTCGGACATCTGCGTCCACCGACGCCGAGAGCGTGCGATGCATCGCATCGTCGAGCAGCGGATGCGCGTCGATGTCGGACAGACGCGTGCTTGCCAGCAGGGCACGCGCGCTCGCACGCGCAGCGTCACTCTCGGCGGCCAACCCGAGGATCTCATCCCCTTCCTTGAACGCATTGGCCGCGCCGAGGAGCTGTGCGAACAGCTCCTGGTCCCACTCGCCCCGCACCCGAAGCACGTAGCCGACGAGGTCCTCCTCGGACCGCGGCGACGTCACCCGGAGCGCATGGCCTCCTGGTGTGAGCATGGCCGTGGCCACGGCTCCCCGTGTCGTAGAGACCAGGAACTGCCTGCGGTTCATCGAGGGAGAGTAGCACCCGATGCACTTCGTCATATCCGCCCCTGCTCGATCGGGCGTAGAGTCCGCCGTGCGCGTCCTGCTCACTTCGGCGGGCCCGCAGGCCCGGACCATCCATGAGCACCGACTACGACCCGATCGCCGCCCAGTATCGACGTGCCAAGAGCCAGCCGTGGCGCCATCACGTCGAGCTCTACACCCTGCTCGAACTCATCGGCCCGTTGGATGGGCTGTCCGTGATCGACCTTGCGTGCGGAGATGGCTTCTACACCCGTCTCCTCCGCCAGCGCGGAGCCGGTCGGATCGACGGCGTCGATCTCTCGCAGGCGATGGTCCACCTCGCGGAAGAGCAGGAACTGCGGCAGCCGCTCGGAATCCGCTACTTCGTGCGCGATGCGTGCGACTTCCGACCCGACGCACCCGTGGACCTCGTCGTGGCGGCCTACCTCCTGAACTACGCCGAAGACGCGACGAGGCTCCGAGCGATGTGCAGCAGCATCGCGCGCTGCCTTCGACCCGGCGGGAGGTTCGTCGCGGTCAACACCAACCCAGGGTCCGACTTCCCCAACGCGCCCGACTACCGCCCCTACGGCTTCGAAACCCGAGCAGGTTCACCTTGGGGAGAAGGTGCACCCATCTGGTGGACCTTCCACGTCGACGGGCAGTCGATCGAAGTCGAGAACTACCACCTGGGTTTCGATACCCACCGCAGAGTCCTCGAGGATGCCGGGTTCGAAGACGTCCGATGGCACGTGCCGAACGCAGATCCATCCGGTGCCACGGAGAGCCCCACCGGATCCTGGGATACCTTCCTCGCGGACTGCCCCATTGCGTTCCTGGACTGCCGCAAGCGGGGTTGACGTGCGGACGCAGCGCAGAGGTCCGCGACCTTCGGTGGCGAGAGGACCCAACCTCCGAGAGTGTGTGACGAAATCTCGTCACACACTCTCCCGCGGCCGCGGAGCGGCCGCCAGGCAGGCA
>JAQCBR010000198.1 GCA_027621295.1 Planctomycetota bacterium | reverse complement strand
GCGGGACAGCGCCTCGCGACGCTCGGCGCGGGCGCGCAGGGCTGCCTGGTCGAGGCCGGTCGCGGGGCTCTGGTCGAGGCGCGCCTGCTCGGCCTCGATCGAGGCCAGCACGCGCCGGGCGGCGTCGACCAACGGGTCGGCGTCGTCGGTCCGCGCGGCGGGCGGCTCCGTCGCGTCGTGTCCGAGCAGCAGGTCCACGCGTCCATCGCCGTCCCAATCGCCGATCGAAACCTGGACCTGGGCCGGGTCGCCGACGACGTCGGCGAGACGGGTCTTGCTCTCCAGGTCGGTTCGCGCGTGCGCGAACACCCCGTCGACCTGCACGGTCACGAGCTCGGTCTCCGCGTCGCCGACCACGTCGCCCACTGCGATCGCGCCCAGCGATCGGAGCGGCAGCGCGACCGGCACCTGCGCGAAGCGGGTCCCAGCGCCGCGGAAGACGAGGACCTGCGGCTGCGCGATCAGCAGGTCGATCTCGCCGTCGCCGTCCCAGTCGGCGCAGGCGATCCCGCTCGCCTGACCGTCCCAGCCGAGAGGTGTGCCGGTGGGGTCGAGGACCGGCTCGAACGGCCCGAACGCGCCGAACCCGTCGTTCGCAGCCCAGACCGCGCGCTCGCGACCGCTCCACGGCGCGTCGAGCGAAACGAGGTCGAGGTCGCCGTCGCGGTCCACGTCCGCGAGGACCGGTGGCCCGGAGTGCTCGCAGGACGGCTGCACCGAGACGTCGAGCTTCGTGCCGCCGACGAACCTGTGTCCTCTCGGGATCGCCTGACCGCGCCGCAGCTCGAACGCACCGTTCTGCGAGAACACGAGGTCCCGGGTCCCGTCACCGCTGACCTCGCCGATCGCGACCGCGAGGCGGTGGGAGCCCTCGAGGACCAGCGCCCGAGCGGTCGTGGGCGACTCGTCCTGCGCGGAAGCGACCACCGAGCAGAGCGCGGCAGCCAGCGGGACCAGGGACACGGGACTCGGCAGGATCGACATGGGGATGCGCGGGCGGGGTTCGGGTTCGGGGGCGACAGGACGCCCGCTCGGGCAGGATACTCCCCGGCTCTTCCGAAGAGATCGCAAGCCGTCCCAGGTCCGTCCCGGCCGGCAACCCTCTGCACCTGGATGACCCGATGAATCGACGACGCCTCGGCTCGACCGACCTGGAACTCACCGTCCTCGGCCTCGGCACCTGGGCGATCGGCGGCCCCGACTGGAAGTTCGGCTGGGGCGCGAGCGACGACGACGCGGCGGTGCGCGCGGTCGTCCACGGCGTCGAGCGGGGCTTCAACTGGATCGACACCGCGGCGATCTACGGCGACGGCCACGCCGAGGTGCTGGTCGGCCGGGCGCTCCGCGAGCTCGGCCCCGCGCGTCGCCCGATCGTCGCCACGAAGTGTGGCCGGATCATGGGGCCGGACGGCATGCCCTACGGCCGGCTGACGCGCGCGTCGGTGGTCGCCGAGTGCGAGGCGAGCCTCGAGCGCCTCGGCGTCGACGTGATCGACCTGTACCAGATCCACTGGCCGGATCCCGAGGTGGAGATCGAGGAGGGCCACACCGCGGTCGCCGAGCTGATCCAGGCGGGCAAGGTCCGCCACGCCGGGGTGTCGAACTTCTCCGTCGCGCAGTTGGAGCGGGTTCGCGCGATCCACCCGATCGCGTCGCTCCAGCCGCCCTACTCGATGCTCCGCCGCGGCATCGAGGACGCGCTCCCGTACTGCGAAGAGCACGGCATCGGCGTCGTCGCCTACAGCCCGATGTTCAAGGGCCTTCTCACCGGCCGCTTCACGGCCGAGCGCGCCGCCGCCCTCGCGGCCGATGACCACCGCTCGCGCGATCCCCAGTTCCAGCCGCCGCTCCTCGCGCTCAACCTCGCCGTCGTCGACACGCTGACCGCGGTCGCCTCGCGCCACGGAGACTTCACCGCAGCCCACGTCGCCCTCGCCTGGGTCCTCCGTCGCTCCGAGGTCACGTCGGCCATCGTTGGCGTGCGGAGCCCCGAGCAGGTCGACGGACTCGTCGGTGCGGCGGACCTGACGCTGACGCCGACCGACCTGCAGGAGATCGACGCCGCGCTCGAACTCCGCGCGCAGGTGATCGCGGGGTTCGGGGGGTGAGCTTCGGCGTCGTGACCTGATGCCCCGAAACAAGTCGGGTCGTCGTGGGTGGTGGGCGCCGGTGCACGGATCGGCGCCATGGTCTTCGAACGCTCGCTGCTCCTGGCAGGGCTCCTCTGCGCTGCGCTGCCGTCTCCTCCCGCGCTCGCGCAGGACGGTCCCCTCCGCGACCTGGGGCGCTTCCGGATCGACGCGAGGCTCGAACTGCACGCGGTCGCGTCGCGGACGTTGACGTGGCTGACCGGGACGCCCGAGCAGAACGACTACATCTCGGTCGGGCGCTTCGCGAACTTCTTCGGGTTCGTCAAGTTCCGCGTATCGAGCGCGCACAGCCTGACGCGGAGCGCGTCGGGGCAGGAGTCGTTCGCGATCCTGGCGCTGCTTCACGCGCAGGAGGAGCCGTTCACGAGGGTCGTCACGACCCGGCTCGAGATGAACCGGATGCTCGACCGCCTGCGTTCCGGAGAGGATGTCGAGCGGGCGGCGCTGTTGGCGGCCGGTGAGGAATACGGAGCCGCGGAGGCGGAGCTCGGCCGCGTGCTTGCGGTGGGGCTCGGCGGCGTCGCGGTGACGCTCGACGACGCGCAGCGGGCGCAGCTCACGGAGCTCCGCCAGCGCTCGATCGCGGGCCGGGCCGGCAACTTCAAGCTGCCGCGAGACGTCGCGCGTGCCGTCCCACGGGGCGCGGACTTCGACAGCCAGGAGCTCTGGAACCTCTCTTCTCGCCTTCTCACGTGGACGACCGGGACCGAGCAGGACAACGACTTCGAGACGGTCGGCTCCTCGGCTTTCTCGACGAGGCGGGGCTCCGCGCATCGACCTTCGTCGTCTACATGTCCGACAACGGCGGCGGCGGGGGAGGCGGTCGCGGTGCGGTCCTCTCCGGCGGCAAGGGTGGGCTGGGCGAGGGCGGGATCCGCGTGCCGTTCTGCGTGACGGGTCCGGGGGTCGAGCCCGGCGCCGTGATCCGCGAGCCGGTCGTCGGCTTCGACCTGTTCCCGACCTTCGTCGAGCTTGCGGGTCTCGAAGTGCCGGACGGGCTGGACGGTTCGAGCTTCGCCAGCGCGCTGCGCGGCGGGGACGCGACCTCGAAGCCGCGGGACCTGCTGTTCCACTTCCCGCACTACCAGGGAAAGGCGACGCCGCAGTCGGCGCTGATCCGGGGTTCCCAGAAGCTGGTCCTCGAATACGAGTCCGGGCGCGCCGCGCTCTACGACCTCGAGAAGGACACCGCCGAGGCGCGCGACCTCGCCGCCGCAGAGCCCGATCGGGCCGCCGAGCTCCGGGCCGCGCTCCTCGGCCTGCTGGAGGCGCATGGCGCCGACCTCCCGGATGGAGCGGGCACCGGGGCCGTCGAGGAGGATGGCCCCGCCACCGTCCCGGGCCCGCCCGATGGGCCAGATCCCGGCGCGCGCGCGCGCCCGCGGAAGCAGCGCCGCCGCTAGCGTTCCGGCGCGGTGCGGTGGCGGTGGAACCGCGGCACCGACGCGGACAGCAGCGTCGTGACCTCGTAGGAGGAACCGCCGGGGGGCACCTGTTCTTCGGCGCGGACGCGCTCCGAGCCCTGTGCGCCGAGCAGCACGACCTCGTCACCCGGCCAGACGGGCTCGGGGAGGCCGCCGGCGTCGACGATCATCTGGTTCATGCTGACCAGGCCGACGATGCGCGCGCGGCGGCCCTGGATCAGCACCTCGCGCCCGGTCCACGTCGTCCGGCTCAGGCCGTCCGCGTAGCCGCAGGGCAGTACGGCCAGCGTCGTGTCCGTCGCGCAGACGTGGGTGCCGCCGTAGCCGACGCGGTCGCCGGCCTGGACCGAGCGCACGAGCGCGATTCGGGTCCGCAGCGTCAGCGTCGGCTCCAGGCCGAGGCGGCGCGCCGTCGCGCCGAGTCCGTGCAGCCCGCCGCCGATCCGCATCGCGTCGAACCACGCGTCGGGGACGAGTGTCGAGCTCAGCGTGTTGCAGGCGTGGACCTCGGCGTCGAGGCCGTCGGCGCGGAGGTCTCGCAGGACCTCGGCGAAGATCTCGGCCTGGCCGCGGGCGAGCCCCTCGTGTTCGGGGGTGATCGCCGCGAAGTGCGTGTAGACGCCCGCGAGCTCGAGGGCGGAAAGGCTGCGGACCCGCGCGACGAGGTTGCGGGCGCCCGCGGCGTCGACGCCGTGGCGCCGCAGCCCGGAGTCGACCTCCACCTGGACCTGGAACCTCCCGTCCGGCCCGCGCCCGAGCGGTCCGCAGCCCGGATGCCGCTGCGCCGCGCGGTCCAGGTCCACCGCGAAGCCCTCGTCGGCGAGAGCCGGGACGAGACGGTGCTCGAGGATGTCGGAGATCTCGTGGGGGAGGCTCGGCCCGATGAGCTGGATCGCGCAACGGATCCCGGCGGCCCGCAGGCGTGCACCCTCCTCGACGTTGGCGACGGCGAGCGTGTCCACGCCGGAACCCACGACGGTCCCAGCGACCTCGACGAGCCCGTGGCCGTAGGCATCGCCCTTCACGACCGCGATCAGCCGGGCACCCTCGGGCAGGCGCGCGCGGAGCTTCTCGACGTTCGCGGTCAGCGCCTCGTGGTCGACGTCGATCCAGACGCGGGTCTCACGACCGGTCGGGGTCGACCGGTTGGAACTCGTGGATCCGGGGTGGACGCGGCGCACCATGGGGCGGGTCGCGATGGTAGCTCGCGGTTCCGCCCGAAGCTCGCACCGACATCAGGAGAGTGTGGGGTGCGTGCCCGACGCGGTCAGGAGTCCGGCTCGCCGCCGAACAGAGCGCCCTGGGTCGGCGTGCGATCGGCGGCTGCCGCGTACCGCGCCAGGTAGCCCTTGAGCTTCAGCTTCTTCCGGGTGCTGTCGCTGCTCATGAAGCGGATCATTCCGAACACCGGGCGGGCTGGCGCCCAAGGCCGGTCGTAGCGGCCGAGCACCCAGAAGATGCCGCTGTAGGAGTTCGGGTCGCGGCCATCGAGCGCGTAGCGGTTGTTGAGCTCGATCATCACCGCGAGCGCGTGCTCGGGGCTCGGCGTCCACTCGAGGATCTTCTTGCCCCAGAGCATCCGCAGGTAGTTGTGCATCCTGCCCTCGGTGCGCAGCTGGTTCTGGGCGGCGTTCCAGATCTCGTCGTGGGTCCGCGCCTCGTCCAGCTCGTCGTGCGAGTAGAGGAACGGGCGCACGTCGGACCGATGTTCGCCGAGCGTCTTCTGGACCCAGTCGGGCAGGGACTCGAAGCGGTCGTAGTCGGCGGGGCGCTTCGACGAGAAGTTGAAGCCGAGCTCCCTCCACGTGACCAGCTCGTCGAGGAAGCTCTCGGCCGCAGGCGACATGCCCCACCAGGCGCCGGCCTTGCCGTTGACGACAGGTGAGATCGCGTCCCTGGCCCAGCCCTCCTGACGCACGAGCGCCGCGAACACCTCGTGGGTGCCGACGTGCCCGTAGTGGAGGTAGGGGGAAAGACCCGAGGCCGCGTCGTCGTCCGGGTGGTTACGGGAGGTCCCGTACTTCGGGAGGCGCTCGGCGAGGAACGCGTCGAGGACTGCCCTGCCGGCGACCGGGCCGCCCAGGACCACGGCGGACGGCGCGACTCCGTGGTCGATCGGCAGCGAGGCGAGCCGCGCCGGGTCGGCGGCGAGCAGCGCGTCGTCCG
>JAQCBR010000197.1 GCA_027621295.1 Planctomycetota bacterium | reverse complement strand
CGGGCAGCCGCGCGGGCGCGCCGCCGACGCGCGACCGCCTCGCGGTCGGGACGCCGACGGTGCTGCCCCGCTCGAGCTGGAAGGCTGCGCAGGCGAGGACCAGCAACATGAACCGGATGGGACGCGTCCAGCGCGTGACCGTCCACCACTCGGCGACCGTCGTCCGCGGGACCTCTGCCGCGACGAGCATCGCCGCGATCCGGGGCATCCAGCGCCACCACCAGCAGCAGAACGGCTGGGGCGACATCGGCTACCACTACCTGATCGACCTTGCGGGCCGCGTGTGGACCGGACGCGGCATCGAGTGGCAGGGTGCCCACGCGGGCGACCCGACCCGCAACCGGTCCAACGTCGGCATCTGCCTGCTCGGCAGCTTCGTCCCCGATGAACAGGGCGCTCCCCCACCCGCCCAGCTCGCCGCGCTCGAGGCACTGCTGGTCTCGCTCGCCGTCGAGCACAGGCTGGAGCCGGCCGACATCCTGACGCACAAGGAGCTGAAGGACACCGCGTGTCCGGGGCCGTACGTGCAGACGGCCGTGGAAGAGCTGCGGAAGCGACTGAGCAGCCAGCTGCTCACGCAGACGCCCGAGGACTGACCACGGCAAGTCCTGGACCCGAGAGGTCGGGGGGATCGAAGGAGTCGCACCCGACCCGGCCACCCGCGCGGCCAGCGTTGCGGGTCGCCCGGTCGGTACTACACTGACCCGATGCCAGCCCTGGCCCACCGTCCCGAGCTCGTCCTCCTGGCCCTGGCCCTCGCCGCCTGCAGCCCGGAGCCGGCCCCCACCCCTCCGCCCGTCGGCGGGGCTGGCGCTCCATCCGGCTTCCGCGTCGAGCACGACTTCGGAACGATCGCCCACGGATCGGAGGTGACGACGGACCTCCGGATCCCCGTCCCCGACGGCGCGGGCCCCTGGATCCCGATGGGCTTCATCCGTTCGTGCACCTGCGCGCAGCACGAGTTCCTGCTCGTCGCGGCGAACGGCAGCACGCGCGCCGTGCCACGGCTCGGTGTCGCCGACCCCGAGCAGGCCGTGCCGGTGGACGGCGGGCTGCTCCTGCGGCTGACGATCCGGACGGCGGAGAAAGAGGTCACCGACCTCGCACCGACCTGGACGCCGGCACAGGTCGTCTTCCAGTCGGCGGCTCCCGGATCACCACGAGCGACGATTCCCATCCGGTTCCGCTTCGGCATCGAGGCCCCCTACGCGCTACGCCCGTTCGCCCATCTCGACCTCGGCGAGGTGCCCCGACCGATCCGCTTCGAGCAGTCGCTGGAGATCCGCGCGCGGGACGGAGCGCGCGCTACGGGCCTCGGCACGCCGCAGTGCTACGAGACGCGCGACGGAGCCACGATCCAGGTCGCGAGAGACGTCGAGGTCCGGCTGGACGAGGAGACCGACTGCCACGTGCTGTCGGTTGCGCTGCGCGCGGAGGCCGACCGACCCGACGGGCCGTTCTCGTTCGAGGTGCTGATTCCGACCGCGGACGAGACCTACGCGATCCGCGTGCCGGTGAGCGGAACGATCGTCCCCGGCCTGCGCATCGCACCGCCGGGCTGGATCGCTTTCGGCGCGTTCCCGTTCGACACCGAGCGCGAGGCCGCGGTGATGGTCACCGACCATGACCCTGCGCAACCGGCGGACTTCCACGTCGTCGGCATCGAGGACGCGGACGGCGAAGACGCGCGGAAGCACTTCGAGGCACGCGTCGAGACGGTCACGTCGAACGTGCGGAGCCGGACGATCCACCTGCGCTACCTCGGCAACATCGGGGAGCGATCCTTCCGCGGCCGCGTCCTGCTCGCACGCACGCCGGATGGCCCGGCCTGCCTGACGGTCGACTTCGCGGGCTTCGACCGGCGCTGAACCGGAAGAGCTCCCGCTACACTGCCTCGTCGACAGAGCCCGACCATGCTCCCCAGAACGCTCCAAGCCCTGTTCGCCGTCCCGCTGTTGGCGCTGTCCGGATGCATGCCGGAGGCAGAACCAGTCGTCGCCGCCCCCCGGGAGCAGGACCCTGGACCGCGGGTCAGGCTCCGGCTGACCGGACACCTCGAGGGCCATCTGGAGCCCTGCGGATGCGCGAGCGGCCAGGTCGGAGGCATGGCCCGCCGGACGTTCCGCTCGCTCCAGGACCGGGGCTCGTACGACTTCCTGATCGAAGGTGGCGACCTGACCACGGGCGGCACTCCGCTCGACGAGCTCAAGCTCTACACGATCCTGAACGTGCTCGACGACCAGCGCGCCCGCTATGACGCGGTCGGCCTGGGCCCGGGCGACCTCGCGCTCGACCCCGACCTGCTCGCGGGCTTCGTCGAGTCGTTCCCGCAGCTGCCGTTCGTCTGCGCTGACCTGGTGCCCACCGACGCCGAGATGCCCTGGCCGTTCCGCGCGTTCGTCGACCTCGAGGAGGGCACCGCGAAGGCGCGGGTGACCGGCCTCGCGACCCGGACCCCGGAGCCGACCGGCGGACTCACACCGCGCTTCGAGCTGCTGACCCCGCAGGCCGCTTGGACCCGCGCGATGGAGGGTGTCGCCCCCGACTCGTTCCGCGTCCTGCTGCACCACGGCTCGAGCGCGAGCGCGCGGGAGGCGGCGTCTCTCGACCCCAGGCCGGACCTGATCGTGTCGATCCAGGCGGAGCACGCCGAGCCGCCGCGCGACCCGGAATTCCTCGACGGCGGCGTGCCGATGGTCCAGCCGGGGGTGCGCGGCAGGTTCCTGCTCGACGTGACGCTGGCGCGCATGGACGGTGCGCCGCGCATCACCCAGTACGCGCCGATCCCGCTCGAGGGCAGCCGCACCCGCAAGGGCGCGCTCGAAGATCCGGACGTGCGGGCCCTGGTCCTCGCGCATCGCCACGAGGTCCAGGCCGACGGCACGCGGGAGCGGATGGCAGAGCTCTCACCCACGGCGAACGGCGCGAGCTACGTCGGCAACGCGCGCTGCGCGATCTGCCACCCCGAGGCCCAGGCCGTCTGGGAGAAGACCCGGCACGCGCGGGCCTGGGCGACGCTCGAAGAGGCCGCGGTCGGCGAGCGCTACGGCTGGCCGGTCCCCCACTACCCAGACTGCGTTCGCTGCCACACGGTCGGATACGGCCAGACCACCGGCTTCGTGAACCCGGAGAAGACTCCTGGACTCCGCGACGTCGGCTGCGAGAGCTGCCACGGCGCGGGCAGCCAGCACGCGGCGAACCCGATCGACAACCGGCTCGGCTCGATCGGCGCAGCGAGCTGTCTCGTCTGCCACGACTTCGAACAGTCGCCGGACTTCGACTACGCCGAGCACTGGAAGCAGATCGAGCACAAGTGAACGCGACGGCTGCGCGTCGCGCAGCCGTCACAGGACGGTGACGCGCGCGTGCTTCCGCTTGCCGGCCTGGACGTGGTAGGTGCCGGCGCCCACGCCCGACTTCGGATCGGCGGCGACCTCGCCATCGACCTTCACGCCGCCGCCCTGGATCAGTCGACGCGCCTCGCTGGTGCTCGCACAGAAGCCGATCGCCGCGAGCAGGTTCGGGAGCAGCAGCTGCTCCGCGCCGTCCGGCCGGTCCACGAAGTGTTCCGGCATCTCGTCAGGGGTGCCGCCCTCCCGGAACATCCGGTCGAACTCCGCGACCGCGGCGTCGCCCGCATCAGCTCCGTGGTAGAGCGCGGTGACCGCCCGGGCCAGCGCGACCTTCGCGGTCCGCGGGTGCCCGGCCAGCAGCGCCTCGACCTCGTCCATCGGCACGTCGGTCACGAGCGTGAACCACTCGCGCATCCGGTCGTCCGGCACGCTCATGCACTTGCCGAACATGTCGCGCGGCGCCTCGGTGACCCCGATGTAGTTGCCGAGGGACTTCGACATCTTCTCGGTCCCATCGAGGCCGGTGAGGATCGGTGTCGTCAGGCAGATCTGCGCCGGCTGTCCCTCCCTGCGCTGGAGCTCACGCCCCATGTGCAGGTTGAACAGCTGGTCGGTCCCGCCGATCTCGACGTCGCAGCGCAGCTCGACCGAGTCCCACCCCTGCATGATCGGGTAGAGCAGCTCGTGGACCGAGATGGGCTCCCCGGCGCGGTAGCGCTTCTCGAACGAGTCACGCTCGAGCATCCGCGCGACCGTGGTGCCGGCGGCGAGCCGCACCGCGCCCATGAAACCCATCGCGTCGAACCACTCGCCGTTCTCGCGCTCCTCGATCCGATCGAGGTCGAGGACACGACCGACCTGGGCCTTGTAGGTCTGCTTGTTCGCTTCGACCTGCTCGCGCGTCAGCGTCGGGCGCGTCTTGTTCTTGCCGGTCGGGTCACCCAACATCGCCGTCGCCGTTCCCCAGAGAACGATCACCTGGTGCCCGAGGACCTGGAAGTCCCGGAGCTTCCGGAGCACGACCGCGTGACCGAGGTGGATGTCGGGCGACGAGGGGTCGATGCCGAGCTTGATGCGGAGAGGCCGCCCCTCCTGACGGCTCTTCTCGAGCCGATCGAGCAGTTCCTTCCGCTCGACGAGATCGACCACACCCCTCTCGAGGACGCGGAGCTGTTCTTCTGCGGGCAGGAATTCGGTCATCGGCTCGTTCTCGGCGCGAGAGCCTAGCATCGGCCCCAACGGGGCGCACGCTCGGCAAGGGCTCCAGAACCGGAGCCGGAGCGGCCGCGACACTCGTCGTCGCGGGGCGGCGCGCCACAGGCTCCGCGTATCAACGACCGGGCTGCGAGCGCGCCTGCGCCCACGCCAACCAGCCGTCGCGATCCTCGAGTGGGATCGTCCGCCCGGTCAGCTCGCGCAGCGCAGCCATCGCCGCGCGCGCGACCACCGGCCGGCCGTTCCGCACCTGCTCGACGCAGCGTTCGATCGCGGCCTCGCGCAGCGACGCCGGCATCGCTCGTGCGGCGAGGAACACGTTGTCCAGATGCCGCGCGTCGCTGCTCTCGAGACCGTTGCGGAGATGGGTGTAGGGATGTGCCACCAGCCCTTCGATCCCGCGCGGCAGGAGTTCGAACGACACGTCCGCGAGCGCGACCGCCTGCAGCGGCGCCGGTTCGCCGTCGAGCAGCGCAGAACCCGGCACGAGCGAGCAGCGGACCTCGACGAGGCGGGCGCAGCCCTCGAGCCGCAGCTCGGGAAGGGCGAACGGAACCTCGAGCGCCTCGCCGCGATCCATCTCGACGCTCTTCGCGACGGGCAACAGATCGGTGAACTCACGCTCGAAGCGGCCGCCGAAGCAGTCGAGGTCGACGGTCAACACCTCGACGAGGACACGGGTCGCCGCCACGCGCCTCCGGTCTTCGCCGGGGAGCACGAGACCTGCTCCCGGATACGCGGGAACGCGGAGCCGCATCGGCACGACGCTGCCGAGAGGCGGGACCCCGCCGACGACCTCCAGCTCGGCCGTCGCCGCGGCGTGCCGCTCGAAGCGGAGCGGCGTCACCAGCGCCCGGAACCGCTCCATGACGGGCTTGGCCCAGTCGGGAGCGATGTCCCGATCGTGCGTCGCCAGCAGACCTGCGAGCAGATCCGGGTTCCGCTCCAGGACCGCATCCTGGAGCTGCTGCACGACGCTCTGGTAGTAGGCGTCCGCGGCGGCGCCGGTCGGCGCCAGCGAGGGCCCTCCCAGCGGGATCGCCACCGGCACGGCGAGTGCCGGCAGCTCTGAGCCGCCGACGCCGAAGGGATCGACGTCGACGACCTCGGTCACGCAGCCCGTGACCGGGAACAAGCTCGACAGGAGGAGACCCGGCAAGGCTCGCGCCCTGCGCC
>JAQCBR010000196.1 GCA_027621295.1 Planctomycetota bacterium | reverse complement strand
AGGTCGATGCCAAAAGCGACCTCGTCTTCGTCGCCCCCGGCCGCCGCCACCGGCTCGGCCGTGGCGGCGGCGTCCTCGACCTCTGCCGCCCTCCGGCTCCGGCGACGCCTGCGCGGCGCCGCCTCTTCCTCGACCTCTTCGTCGGCGACGGCAGCGCGACCACGATCGACGACCGTCGCACCCACGTCTGCGGGAGCCGCGCCGAAGCCGGCGAACGCCGGACGCGGCAGGCGCACGCGGCGCGCGCCCCTCTCGACGAGATCCACGCCCGCGACGAAGAGCTGCGAGACGAGCCATTCGGTCGCGAGCAGCAGCGAACAGAGCATCCCGAACATCAGGATGAGCAGGCGTCCCGAGCCACCGAACGCCGCGTAGAGCTTCGGCGAGAGGTTGGCACCGAAGCGCCCACCGGGGCCGTAGGGGAACCAGCGCGTCGCCTCCGCGTCGCCGAAGGGGCCGGCGAGCAGCAACGAGGTCATCGCCGCGAACACCACGATCCCGAGCACCTTGAGCACGGGCTTGTCGACGGTCCGCCCCTGGAAGAACAGCACCCCCGCCACGCCGCCGGACAGGAACAGCAGCCACGCCGACAGGCCGAAGACGAACGTGAAACCGCTCGCCAGCGCGTAGCCGACGACGCCGCCGAGGTTGCGGAATCCGCCTCGCGGGATGCCCTCCGCGTCGAGCGCAGACGGATCGAACGTCGCCAGCGACAGGAGCCCGAACAGGCAGAACCCCATCAGGCAGAGCGCGATCAACTCGCGCCCCCGCGGACCGAGAACGGGACCCGACAGGTCCTCGACGGAGGCTGGACGAGCCCCCTTGCTGCGCTTCCTGCTCACGATTCCTCCTCGGACACGTTCTGCACCGGCTCCGGGCGGCCGTGTTCGGCCACGCAGTGCTCGACCAGGGCGCGAGCGGCGTCGGACTTCGGCTGCTCCGGCAGCTCGAACTCCGCACCCCCGGCCCCCAGCAGAACCATCCGGTTGGCCGCGCTGCCGAGCGCGTCCAGCCGGTTCAAGACGATCCAATCGAGCTGCTTGCGGGCGAGCTTGGCCCGCGCCCGCTCCAGCGCCGCCGCCCTGGAAGGGGCGTCGTCACCGAAGGCCTCGAGCGCGAAGCCGACCACCAGCCGTCTCCCGCGCCCCGATCCGGGGCTCCCGGGCTCGGCGCGGGCGGCCTTGGCCAGCGCCGCGATCACATCCGGGTTGGGGACCAGCTCGAGCGAGACGGGGCCGGCTTCCTTCGCGGGCTTGCCGGACTCCCTGCGTGCCGGGCGATGGTCGGCGACCGCTGCCGCCCCGATCGCCACGTCACAGTCGACGAACGCGGCCAGAGCCCGATCGTGCATCTCCCGGGCGGAGACCACGCAGATCCGCTCGACGCCGGGCGGACAGGGCAGCTCCGACGGTCCCGAGACCAGGACCACCGGATGGCCTGCCGCAGCCGCCGCGCCGGCCAGGGCGTAGCCCATCCGGCCGGTGCTGCCGTTCGACAGGAACCGGACCGCGTCGAGATGCTCGCGCGTCGGTCCGGCCGTGACCAGGAACTTGGTCATCCGCCCCTGAAACCGCCCGGAAACCCACTTCCGGGCCCAATCTGTGCCGCGCACGCGCAGCCCGAAGACGGCGAGGAGCCCTCCCGGCATCCGGACCGCCGCCCGCCGGAACGCCCGGCAAGGCCGCGGCATGGTAACGGTTCCACCGGATCGACCGCCACCCCGGAACCTCGCCCGATCCGCCCGAAGTTCTGACGCCCGGGACACAAACGTCGCAACGACGCCTGCCCGCTCGCACGTCCATCGTCTATTCCTGTCGATCCACTCGGCGTTTTCCCGCGAAAGGGCAGCGCCAAGTCCCGTTCCCCCGCCCGCACCCGCCTTGCCTACCCCGCGCCCACACCTTGTCTTCGCCGGCCTCGCCGTGTCCCTGGCCGGATGCATGTCGCCCGGACGACACGTCGAGGAGGCCGACGAGGAGACCTACCGGATCCTGGAGGCCGCCATGGCCGACGTGACCGGCGAGGCCAAGACCTTCGACATCGGCCGGAAGTCGGACACCCTCCGCCAACGGCTCCTGGCCCAGGCGTCGCCCGGGAGCCCGGTCCGGCTCGACATCGTCACCGCGCTCGACGTCGCCGCCGAGAACAGCCGCGAGTTCGCGCGGCAGAAGGAGTCGCTCTACCGGTCGGCGTTGAACCTGACGCGCCAGCAGAACGAGTTCTCGGTGCAGTGGAGCGGAGGCGGCGCTGGGCGGGTCTCGGGGACGTCCGACGACACGGCCCAGGTCTCGTTCCAGGAGGACCTGAGCGCCTCCGTCCGGTCCACGTCCGGAGCCCGCGTGCTGGCTGGCTTCGCCAGCGGGTTCTTCCGTTCGCTGATCACGAGCGACGGTTGGAACGGCTCCTCGGCGCTGAACCTGAGCCTGACCCAGCCGCTGCTCGAGGGCTTCGGTGAGATCGTGACGCGCGAGCCGCTGACCCAGGCCGAGCGCGACGTCGTCTACTCGGTCCGTTCGTTCGAGCGGTTCCGCAACTCGTTCGCGGTCGAGATCATCTCGTCCTACTTCTCGGTGCTGCAGGACATCCAGAACCTGGAGAGCGTCCAGCGGAACTACGAGAGCCTCCGGAAGAACCGCGAGCAGATCGAGGCGTTCTACGAAGCCGGCCGACGCGCGATCAACGACGTCGACCGCGCGCAGCAGAGCGAGCTCTCCGCGCAGAACAACATCGTCAACGCCGAGAACCGGCTCCAGAACTCGCTCGACGCGTTCAAGCTCCAGCTCGGTCTCCCGACCGACGCCGGGATCGAGCTGGACATGGCGGCGTTCGACAACCTGGAGGAGCTCGGCATCCTGCCGGTGGACATCACCGGCGAACGCGCGATCGACCTCGCGCTGGCACGCCGCTTCGACTACCGGAACACCCTCGACCAGGTCGAGGACGCCGCCCGTCAGGTCGTGATCACCGAGAACACGCTGATGAGCGTGCTCGACTTCTCGACGGCCGTGTCGGTCCCGACCGAATCGGGCCAGCCGCTCGACTTCGACTGGTCGCAGGTCAACTGGTCCGCGGGCTTCGACCTCGACCTCGCGCTGAACCGGCTCCCGCAGCGGAACAGCTACCGCCAGAGCCTGATCAACCTCAACAACGCGATCCGATCGCGGGAGGAGAGCGAGGATCGGATCAAGCAGCAGATCCGCAACTCGCTCCGCAACATCACGACGCGCGTCGCCAACTACGACATCCAGACCCGCGCGCTGGAGCTCGCCGAGCGCCGCGTCGACAGCACGCAGGAGCTGTACACGGCGGCCCGCGTCCAGGCGCTGGAAGTCCTCGACGCGCAGGACTCGTTGCTCCAGGCCCGGATCTCGCTGACCGGCGCGCTCGTCGACTACGCGATCGCCCGCCTCCAGCTGCTGCGCGACCTCGAGGGCATCGCGCTCGAGCCGAAGGGCCTCCGCATCGACCTCAGCCTCCCGCTGCCGACCGGCTCGCAGGACACCCGCGACGCCGACCAGGCAGCCGAGACCGCGCGCGGTCTCGCCGACCCCGAACTCTTCGTCCCCGACACGTCGCCGCGCGACGTGGACTCACTGCCCGTCCCGAACCAAGCACAGAGGCCGTGAGAGAACCGCACGGCGACCGCGCTCCGCGGCCGCCGTGCTTCTGCGTGACCATCCCCGGCACGCACCCGGACGCCCGAACCGATCACCCGAGAAGCCCTGACGATGAACTTCGACCCGAACGCCAAGCCCCTGCCGCGGGCTGCCTGGGCGACCTCCCTCCTCCTCCTCGCCGCGTGCGACGCCAGCGGGGACACGCCGAGCGCCGCCGGCACGTCGGCGGCCGACCTGTACACGGTCGCCCGCGGCCCGATGCGGATCTCCATCCGCGAGTCCGCCGAGCTGAAGGCTGCCCGCGAGACGCGCATCCGCTCCGAGGTCGAGGGCCAGGCCACGATCATCTTCCTCGTGCCCGAGGGCTCGGTCGTCGAGGCCGGCGAGCGGGTCGTGGAGCTCGACGTAAGTGAGGTCGCCGAACGCCGCGCGAACCAGGCGATCACCGTCGAACGCGCGTATGCGACGCTCGTCGACGCGCGGCAGAACATGGAGATCCTGGAGAAGGAACTCGCCGCCGACGAGGCCGAGGCCCGCAGCAAGCTCGAGATCGCCGAGATCGACCGCGAGAAGTTCTTCGGTCGGCCGACGACCGCCGCCGAGCGGGCGGCTCGCGAAGATCGCGGCTCCAACCAGGACGTCATCGAGCGGATCGGCGAGCTGGCGAACGACCTCCCGCAGTTCGCCGAGCTCTCGACGAAGGTGCTCGCGCTGTTCTCGAGCGACCCGACCGAGCAGAAGACGATGCTCGGGCGCGAAATGGGCGAGCTCGGGCAGCAGATCCTCGAGCAGATCCAGGACATCAAGCTCGCGCAGCAGCAGCTGGCGATCGACGAGGACACGCTTTTCTACAGCACCGCGCTGCACGACAAGAACTACATCACCCGCAGCGAGTTCGAGCGCGACAAGCTCAAGGCCGAGTCGCAGCGTTCGAAGGTCACGGTGTCGCTGCAGCAGCTCGACATCCTGATCGGCTACACGCTCCGCAAGACGAAGATCGACCTGGAGCTGACCTACAGCAACGCGGTGATCGGGCTCGAACGCGTCCGCGCCGCCAACATGGCGCGCCGTGCCCGCGAAGAGGCCGAACTGGCCAGCCGCGAAGCCGAGTACGAGCTGGCCAAGGAGCGCCTCGAGAACTTCGACTTCCAGCTCGAGAACGCGGTGATCAACGCGCCGACGCCAGGCCTCGTCGTCTACGCCGAGCTCGACAGCCGCGGGCGCGAGATGATCCAGGAGGGCACCGAGGTCCGCGAGCGCCAGACGCTGATCATCCTCCCCGACGTCACGCGGATGTCGGCCGAGCTGAAGATCCAGGAGGCCGACATCGACAAGGTCCGCGTCGGCCAGCCGGCGTCGATCCAGGTCGACGCGTTCCCGGACAAGATCTTCACCGGCCGCGTGTCCCGCGTGTCGCCGGTCGCCGACTCGAGCTCGCGCTGGAGCAACAACAACCTCAAGGTCTACAAGACCTGGGTCGAGCTCGACGGCGAGAACTCGGACGAGGAGCTCCGCCCCAACATGTCCTCCACTGTCGAGATCCTCGTCGGTGAGGTGCTGGACACGCTGACCGTGCCGGTGTCGGCCGTCCGCCGGCAGGGCGCGGTCAAGTATGTGTGGCGCGCGACCAAGTCCGGCCCCGAAGCCGTCGCGGTCAAGATCGGACGGAACACGCTCTCGCACGTCGAAATCGTCGACGGCATCGACGCGGGGGACCAGATCTTCATGGCTCCGCCGTCAGGCGTGCTCGCGCCCGAGTTCGAGCAGCCCGAGACGATCGAGGAAGTGCGCACGCTCGAGTCGGGGACCGACGAGCCCAAGCGCGCGGCCCAGGCCGAGCCGGCCGCCGAGGTCACGTTCGAGGCTTTCCAGGCGAAGGTCATGGAGAAGCTGCCGACCTTCAAGGAAGTGCTCGAGACCGACGGACGCCGCGCACTGTTCATGAACCAGGAGCTTCGCGCCGCGATCGAGGCGGACGCCGAGCTCCAGGTGATGCAGGCGCAGATGATGGAACAGTTCCGCAACCGCCGCGGCCCGGGCGGAGCCGGTGGCATGGGTGGCCCCGGTGGCATGGGCGGACGCGGCAACGGCGGCGCTCCTGGCGGAGGCAGCGGCGGCGGCTTCCCCGGC
>JAQCBR010000042.1 GCA_027621295.1 Planctomycetota bacterium | reverse complement strand
CGGTCTCACACTCGAAGCCGTCCTCGGTGCGCAGCACGGCCTTGGCGGTGGTGACGGCGCCGTCGAGCGGCGCTGGTTCCTCCACCGTGCGGGAGACGTCGAGGAGGTCACAGCGGAACGCGCGTCGCCATGCCTGTGCCGCGGCGGCGCCGAGGCCGCAGTCCTCCGGCGCGAACACCCCGTGTTCGAACGCCATGCGCTGGATCGAGGCGGCCGCGCCGTGCCCTGTTCCGACGCGTTCCCGGGCTGACGCCACGAGCGCTGCGCGCGTCATCCCGAGCAGCTCCGCGCGTGCGTCCATCGGCGGCGGACGATAGCGGACGCGTGCGCGGTCGTCGAACGAGGCTACGCTCGCGTCCCGCATGCCGGACTCCGACGCGCTGCCCCTGTTCGTTGCGTGCCTGCCCGGGCTCGAAGAGCTCGTCGCCGCCGAGTGTGAGGCGCTCGGAGCCCACGTGGGTCGACCGCCGCGCGTCGGCGGAGGGGGCGTAGCGTGTCGGGCCGATCGAGCTGGGGTCGTCCGTCTCAATCGGTGGCTCGGGTGTGCGAGTCACGTGCTCCTCCGCGTGGTCCGGTTCCGGGCGCGACACTTCGCCGAGTTCGACAAGCGCGTCCGTGCGGCCCCGTTCGCCGAGTGGATCGAGGCGGGCGCGTGCGTGCAGGTCCGCGCGAGCAGCGCTCGGTCGAAGCTCTACCACACCGGTGGGCTCGCGGAGCGTCTCCGCAATGCGGTCGACGCCGGTGTGCCGGGACTGCGTTGGCTGGGGCCGGACGACGAGGACGACGCGGCCGTGGTCGTCCACGTGCGCGTCTTCGAGGACGAGTGCTTCGTGTCGATCGACACGACGGGCCGACCTCTGCACGCGCGTGGCTACCGGCTCGCGACCGCGAAGGCCCCGCTCCGCGAGGACATCGCCCACGCGCTCGTTCTCGCCAGCGGCTGGGACCGGAGTTCTCCGTTCGGCGATCCGATGTGCGGCTCCGGCACCATCCCGATCGTCGCGGCGCGGCTCGCGCTCGGGCTACCTCCCTCGCTGCCGCGACGCTTCGCCTACGAGCATCTCGTGGGGTTCGCCGGATCGGGAGAGCAGGAGCACCCTGCGGAAGGAGCGTCGCTCCGGATCGCTGCCAGCGATCGGGATGCGGGTGCGATCGCCGCGGCGCAGGCCAACGCGGTGCGGGCCGGTGTCGGCGCCCACATCGAGTTCGAGATGGCCCCGCTCTCCGCCGCTCCGATCTTCCGTGGGGGTGCGGCGACCGTCGTGTCGAATGCGCCCTTCGGACTCCGGGTCGGCTCGGACCCCGGACGACTGGCGCCCGTCTACCAGACCTTCGGCGCCCGCTGCAGGTACCTCGGACCCGGCACCGCGGTTGCGCTCCTCGTCGCGGACCGGCGCCTCGGACTGCGGACCGGGCTGCCGCTCCGATCGGCGTTCCTGACCAACCACGGCGGACTGAAGGTCCGGGGGCTCGTCGGGGCGGTCGACGACGCGTTGGCTGGCAGCGCCTGACGGGCCGGTGGCCGGGATGTCCCGGTGAAGTCCCGGCACTCGCATCTGCGCGCCGGAGTCCTTATTCGTGCGCGGACACCTCGTCCCCTCACTCCATCGCCGCGCGCTGCGGCAGAGGCTCCATGCTCCGTTTCCCGCTCTCGTCCCCGCTCGCGCTGGCCGTCCTGGCGCTCGCGCCCACCGTCCGCACCCAGGTCGACGCCGTCACCGCGGCGGCGATCCGGCAGGAGGGCATCGACAACAGCCAGGTGATGGACATCCTCGACCGCCTGACCAACGGCGTCGGCCATCGCCTGACGGGTTCGGACAGCTTCACGCGTGCCTGCGAGTGGGCGCGCGCCGAGTTCGAGTCGATGGGAGTGCCGAAGGTCGAGCTCGAGAAGTGGGCGACCTGGCCGGTGGTCTGGAACCGCGGGCAGTGGATGGGTCGCGTCGTGGCGCCCGAGGCCCTCGAACTCCAGGTCGCGACCGAGGCATGGACGAACGGCACGCACGGCAACCGCCGCGGTCGGGTCGTCGCGATGCCGCAGAACGCGGAGGAGCTCGCGGCGCTCGGCGAAGCGCTCGCTGGCGCCTACGTGTTCGGGGTCCTGCCGTCACGCCGTGATCCGTTCCGCGTCGAGCTCGAAGCAGCCTGTGAGGAGGCCGGAATCGCTGGCTTCCTCTACCCTTCGGCGGGGGATGACGCCTATCCGAACCGGATGCGTGTCTTCGGCTCGTTCCCGCGGACCGACGAGATCCCGGAGGGCCCGCCGTCGATCATGATCCGCAAGGACCAGGCCGAACTGCTTGCAGCGATGCTCGCGGGCGAGGCCGAGGTCGTCGCCGAGTTCGACATCCGGAACCGCTGGCGCGCCGAGTCGATCGACCTGCACAACGTGATCGCCGAGATCCCCGGCACCGAGAAGCCGGACGAGGTCGTGGTCGTCTGCGGCCACCTCGACTCCTGGCACCAGGCGACCGGCACCACCGACAACGGCACCGGCACTGCGAGCACGCTCGAGGCCGCGCGCATCCTGATGGCGATCGGTGCGCGCCCCAAGCGGACGATCCGGTTCTGCCTGTGGGGCGGCGAAGAGCAGGGGCTCCTCGGCAGCAACCGTCACGTGACGATGCGACGCACCGAGATGGACAAGGTCTCCGCCGTGCTCAACCACGACACGGGGACGAACTGGGCGCAGTCGCTGACGGTCACCGAGAGCCAGTTCGAGCTGATGCAGAAGGTGATGCAGCCGGTGATGGGGCTTGCTGCACCCGACGCGGATCACGAAGGTCCGGTCTTCAGTCTGCGCGCCACCGCCGAGCTCCGCGGCGGGGGAGGCAGTGACCACGCGTCGTTCCTCCGAGCTGGCGTGCCTGCGTTCGCTTGGGGTCTGACCGGCCGGAGCGACTACTTCCGCCACACCTGGCACACGCAGTGGGACACCTTTGACGTCGCGATCCCCGACTACATGCAGCACACCTCGACGGTGATCGCGATGACCGCGCTCGGGATCGCGAACCTCGACGAGATGCTGCCGCGCGAAGGCGTGGCCCGGGCCCAGGGCACCGACCTCAAGCCGCAGATCGAAGGTCGCCTCGGCGCGTCGCTCGGCGGGGAAGGCGATCTGGTCGTCCAGTCCGTCCGCGACGACGGCGCTGCGGCCAAGATGGGCATGAAGAAGGGCGACCGCATCGTCGCGATCCAGGGGCGTGACGTGGAGCGGCTGCTCGACGTCGTGCGCGGCCTGCGCCGCCGGTCCGGGGACGAGGCTGGCCCGCGCATCGTCGTGGTCGTCCGCGACGGTCAGCGCGTCGAGCTCAGCTGGAAGGACGAGTGAGCGCGTCGCGCAGGGTTCCCAGCGGTCGGCGACCCATCGAGCGGGTACGGCTCGGCCACCCGTCCCGCACGCATCGGTTCGGCCGCGGTTCGGAGTCCGAGCGGCTGGTTCCAGGTTCTCGGGTTCACAAGCGCTTGCCCGGGCGCCGATAAGGGAGGGAAGTGCGGCGCGCCGTGTCTCCGCCGGTCGGTCTCCGACCGGTCCGCGGCTTGCAGCAAGAAGCACCAAACCTGTGCTGTTTACCCTGCGGAGCGTATATCGGTTTTTCTAAGTCTCGGAGTGGCACGGTCTTGGGCTCGGCGATCCGGCCCGACACCGGTCCAGATCCCGTGCTAGCATTTCCGGTGCTGCGGCGGACCCCGCGCCCCCTGCGATGAAGATCCAGCTCGTCCACCCACCGGCCTACATCAACGAGAATGGGCTGACTGCCCTGCGGCCGAGCCTGCCGCTGGGCTTGGCCTACATCGCTGCGGTCCTGCGCGAGGACGGCCACGAGATCTCCGTGGTCGACGCTCTCGGCGAAGCGCCGAACCGGATGACTCCGGACGGCGACATCTGGCGCATCGGGCTCTCGACCGACGAAGTCGTCGAGCGTCTCGATCCCGACGCCGGCGCGATCGGCGTCACGAACATGTGGAGCTACGCGTGGCCGATCATCCGCGAGCTCCTGCAGAAGATCCGCGCCCGCTTCCCCGACAAGCCCATCGTGTGTGGTGGGGAGCACTTCACCGCGACCGCCGACCTGTCCATGGAGCAGGCGCCGATCGATTTCATCGTCGCGGGTGAGGGTGAGGAGACCGCCGTCGCGCTGTTCCGGGCGCTCGAGATCGGGCTCGACGTGACCGTCATCCCCGGCATCGTCTACCGCGACGAGTCGGGCAAGGTCGTGCACACGCCGAGGCGTGACCGCATCCGCAACATCGACGAGATCCCATGGCCAGCCTGGGACCTGTTCGACGTCGCCGCCTACGACGACAACAAGCTCGTCACCGGCATCCACTACGGGCGCACGGTGCCGATCCTCGCGACGCGCGGATGCCCTTACCAGTGCACCTACTGCAGCTCCCCGGGCATGTGGACGACGCGATGGTTCGCGCGGACGCCCGAGGACGTGGCGAACGAGATCGAGAAGTACGTCCGTGACTACGGCGCCGCGAACTTCCCGTTCCAGGATCTGACTGCGATCCTCAAGCGCGACTGGGTCGTCGACTTCACCAAGGAGATCCTCGACCGCAAGCTGAAGATCACGTGGCAGCTCCCCGCGGGGACGCGCTCGGAGATCATCGATGACGAGGTCGCGAGCCTGCTCGTCAAGTCAGGCTGCCGCTCGATCAACCTCGCCCCGGAGTCCGGCTCGGAGCGGACCCGCAAGGCGATGAAGAAGATGCTGACCGACGACAAGCTGTTCCGCGCGGCCCGTGCCGCGACGCGCAACGGCCTCAACGTCGGGATCTTCCTCGTCCTCGGCTACCCGACCGATGAACCGGTCGACATGCGAGCCACCGCGCGCATGGTGCGGAAGCTGGCGCGTGTGGGCGTCGACGACGTGTCGGCGGGCTTCTTCTTCCCGCTGCCCAACACCGAGATCTTCCGCGAGCTCGAGAAGCAGGGGAAGGTCGTCCTCGACGACGACTTCCTCAAGCTGCCGATCTACGTCCACAACAAGTTCATGACCGCGGAGCGGAACTACAACCCGCACATGACCGCGCGTCAGATGACGCGGTGGAAGTACTGGATCGTCGCGAACTTCTACGTGAACAACTTCCTGTTCCACCCGGGCAAGGTCGTGCGCATCCTGTGGAACTTCCTGCGCGGTCGCGAGACCTCGAAGATGGAGTCGTTCCTGCAGGAGACGAAGCGGAAGTTCATGCTCCGCAAGGGGCGCAAGAAGGACGCGCGCCCAGCCAACGTGCCGGCGGCCCGTCCCGCTGTCGGTGCCGGCGCGCGCGACGCGTGACGTTCGATCGAGCGACCCGCTCTCGGGCGGTGGTGCCGGGCTAGCGTGAACGACGTCCGGCCCGTCGTTCCTCGAGCAGCGCCTCGATCGTCGCGACCTGGTCGGCGGCGACGCGCTCCGCGGACAGGGATTCGACCGCCCATCTCCGGGCTGCGTCGCCCGCGGCCGCCGCGGCATCCGCGCCGAGCAGGAGCGGAAGCGTCGCGTCGCTCAGCTGGCGCGGGGTCTCGCCGCGCCCGATCGCTGGCGGCGGCGCCTCGATGCCCCGGAATCCGAGCTCGTTCGAGATCACCGGCAGGCCGTGGGAGAGTGCCGTCAGCACCTTGATGCGGCTTCCACCGCCGGAGAAAACCGGGGCCACGAGGGCCCGGACCTGTCCGAACAGCTCGCTCAGATTCCGCACGAAGCCGTGCACGCGCACTCCGGGCGCGTTCGCGAGCGCCGCGATGAGCGGCGTCGGGTTCGGTCCCGCGAGCCACAGTTCGGCGTCGGGCACCAGCTCGCGGATTCTCGGCAGCACTTCGAGGGCGACCACCCGGGCGGCCTCGGGGTTGGGCGCATGCCGGTAGTCGCCGAGGAAGAGGATGCGCGGAGGGGCCTCCGCAGGCGCAACGGCGTGCCGGGGGAGTTCGACCAGCGGGGGGCGCACGTGGACGGTCCTGCAGAATCGCTGTTCGAGCTCGGCGGCATCTTCCGCGGTCAGCGCCTGGAGGAGGTCCGCCCGCCGGTAGGTGCGCTCGACGTAGCGTTCCCAGAGACGGGCGTCCCTCCCTGCACCGAGTCCGCGGGGGCCGATGGCCGCCGGCACCGGGTGGCCTGCCTCGTGGTCGGTCAGCACCGTCGGCGTCTGCCCGAGACACGGCAGATACTGGGCCATCAGGTCCATCTCGAGCAGAGCGGCGACGGGCGGTGAGTCGGAACGCGTCGCCTCGCGGATCGCCCGGGCCATCGCCCGAGATCGGAACTTGGCCACGACGACCGGGAGGCCGCCCTGCACCCAGCGGCGGAGCATGATTCCCTTCTGCCGCAAACGGGCAGCTCCCTGCAGGTCCCTGATCTCCGGACGGGGCACGAGGCGGACCGAGGCGAGGTCCGCTGCCAGGCTCGGGGGGGACACAAGCTCGGCCGGCGTCGCGAACGAGACGAGGTCGACCCTCGCGCGAGTGGCCAGGGCTCTCACCAGGGCGTCGAGGTAGACGCCGCCGCCGTGGCCGGCGTCCGCGTGCGGCAGGAACGGGCTCGCGACGAGGATGTGCACCGGAAGAGAAGGGGGGACAGGGCTTTGGAACCCGTTCTCCACAATTCCACACCGCGAATTGTGGAGATCAAGGCCGGGGAGCGTTTCTTCGGGCTCGGACTTAAGTCGCGATCTTCCAGGTTGTTGAGATCTGGTAAAGCCGTATCCGGAGGCCGCCGGGGCAGATCTCCACCCTGGCCCTGCCTGGGGAGGTCTGCCATAATCCCGCGCCGGGGCCGGAAGCCCAGCCCGGGAGCGACCATGACTGACACGATCCGAGCGATCCTCGCGATCCTGGAGCAGGATCGACCACCCGAGCTGAAGATCGCGGCTGCGCAGATCCTCGGCGAACTCGCGCCGAAGGACGCAGCGGTCGTGAAGGGCCTCGAGCAGCGGCTGAGCGTGGGGGAGGACTTCATCTCCCGCCACGTGCTCGCCGCGCTCGGCGCGATCGGCAGCGCGGCTGCCACCCGGGTCCTGGTCCTCCAGCTCGACGGGAAGCACCCCGATCTCGCGGCACACCTGCTGGCGGAGCTCGGGGACGCGGCGGTGGACGCGCTCGCGGCTGCCTTCGAGGGCGCGAGCCACGAAGCCCGGCTCCGGATCCTGGGGATCCTCGCCCGCGCCAACAGCCCCAAGGTGGCCGAGGTCGCGGAGCAGGCGCTGCTCCTGCCCGAGTTCAGCAAGCGCGCGGCCGACGTGTTGGTCCACGTGGCGGAGGGCTTCGACGCCCGCCGCATGAAGCCGCTGAAGACGCGGTTGACCAAGGCGCTGGGAGCCGAGGACATGTCGCCCCAGGTCGCCTCGTCGCTGCTCGGCGTGCTCGCCCGCCTCGACGCAGCCGGGAGCCGTGCGACCTTGATCAAGTTCGCGGGCGCGGAGCAGCCGGCGATGGTCCGGCAGGCAGCGCTGCACGCGCTGAAGGGCGTGAAGCTGACGCCCACCCAGGCTGCGTCGCTGCTGGATCTCGTCCACGAGGACGACCAGGTCCACGTCGTCGAGCCCGTGCTCTCCCTCCTCGACCACCACGACACGTGGCCGGACGCGTCGGTCCCCGAACTGCGCAAGCTGATCGGCCACCGCAACCCGCGTATCCGGCTGTTCGCGGTCCGCGCGCTGCGGAACGTCCCGCGGGCGGAGCACGTGAAGCCGCTGATCCAGCTGCTCCACGGCGATGACGCAGACCTCGGCGCGGCCGCCTCGGGCGCGCTCGGCGCCAACCCGGACGCCCTGGGCGTCCTGCTCCGCTCCCTCCAGCAGGAGAAGGATCCGGAGCGCGCGCGACGCACCTCCGAGCCGCTGTCGCGCCTCGCGCGCTCGCTGCCGGCCAAGGACCTGCGGACCCTGATCGAGCGTGGCGCGCGCCTCCTCCTGTCCCAGGACCCTGTCGGCGAAGTCGTGCTCGGCCTCGTGATCCGAGCGCAGCCCGAGAAGGGAGCCAACGAGGTCGTCGATCGTGCGGTCCGGTTCCGCAAGCAGCGCAAGTTCGCAGAGGCGGTCTCCCTCCTCGCGTTCCTCGCCGCTGCAGGCGTGATCCCCGCCGAGGGGCGGTACCACCTCGCGGTCTCGCGACTCCTCTTCGATGTCGCCGAGCAGGCCGAGGGACGTGCGAGAGGTGTTTGCGACGCGACGATGGGCTACTTCGCGCTGCTGATCCGCGAGGGCTTCCCGCTGCTCCAGCGTCTCAAGAAGGAGACGATGCTGGCGCCCGAGGATCTGTTCGCGCTCGGCGAGCACTTTGCGGAAGCCGGCGGCGAAGAGCGTCGGTTCGGGGCCGCCCTGCTCCTCCACCTCGCCGAGAAGCACCCGCGTCGGAAAGCGGGCGAGGAGGCCCGTTCGGTCCTCCGCGCCGAGGGCCTCTGACCGCGCCCGAGAGCCCGGCGGGCGCTTCGACGCGTCCGTCGTGTGGCTCCTGCGCGACCTGAAGGCTGACTCGCGCGCCCGCGCAGGGCTCACGTCACCGCACGCGTCGGCCGGTGCGGACGACCGTCTCGCCGGCGACCTGCGGCAGTCCTTCACCACCGGGTCCGACCAGGACCACGGTCGTCGATCCGAAGCCGAAGCGTCCGACCTCTGCGCCGGCGTCGACCCGCTGGCCAGGCGTCACGGACTCGTGGATGTGGCCGACGTTGAGCGCGCCGACCATGACGATCGCGGCGGGGCGACCATCGTCGAGGCGTGCTTCGAACACGACGCGCGCGTTCCGGACGAAGAGTCTCGGCACCGCGCGCACGGCCGGTGGGTTGACCGGGAACAGCGTCCCCGGGATCCGGCGCACCGCGACGATCTCCGCGTCGAACGGAGCATGGACCCGGTGGTAGTCGCCGGGGGCGAGGTACACCGTGACCTGCGATCCACTGGCGAGCTTCGCGCCGAGCTCCGGGTCGCCGACGAAGTCTTCGACCTCGTAGTCGATGCCCTTCACCTGGGGGATGTTCCCTGCCTCGATCGGCCCCGCCGTCACGACCTTGCCGTCGCACGGCCAGACGAACGTCGCGCCGTCCTCGGCCGGTCGCGCGCCGTCGCGCAGCGGGCGCTGGAAGAACATGAACAGGCTTCGGTAGGAACGCAGATCCCCCGCGACCTCGTCGAGATCTGCGCCGTAGCGGCGAGCGAACCAGCGGTAGAACGCTGGCCGCATGGGGCCGGGGATCGGCGCGCGCGTCGCGAGCCCGGTGAGGCGGGAGAGCGCGACTTTGGGCACGAGGCCCAGCAGGATGCGGCGGGCAGCAGACACGGGCGCACATGATGCCCGAGCGGTGCTCCGGTCCAAGCGGGGCGTCCACTCGAATCCCGATGGAGCGGTTGGCAACATGGGGCGATGCGGCACGTTGCCCTGGCCCTGTTCTCGAGCTCGCTCCTCGGCGCCTGCGGCGATCCCGGCGGCGGCGCCGCGCTCCGTCAGGAGACCGCGCCGAACCGACTCCGGTTCGAGATCGGCGGCGATGGGCCGCGACTCGGCGACATCCTCGCGAAGGCGCCGCGGCCCGCGGAGGCGATCGCTCCGGTGCCCGTGCCGCCTCCGGAGCTGCTCAGCGACGGCCCGGCCCGGAAGTGGCGGGAAGTTCGACTTGCCCCCGGTCAGACGCTGAGCCAGCTCTGCGCGGCCGAACTCGGCTCGGCGGGCCGATGGAAGGAAGTTGCCACGCTGAACGGGTGGTCCGAAGAACAGGTCCGAAGGCTCCCTTCGAAGGCTCTGGTCCGCCTGCCGCCCGAATGAGCTGCGACTCGAGTCCTCTCGCTCCGACCCGAATCCCCCGAGCCCCATGCACGCGATCCCCTTCTCCCTCCTCGCCACCGCCCTCCTCGCCGCCTGCAGCGCGCCGAGCAGCGTCTCGACCGCCGACCTCGCCCGGGAGGAGAGCGTCAAGCCGGGTATCAACGAGAACTTCCTGCGCGAGGGTGCGGTCGAGCAATACACGCAGCGCTTCGAGACCGAGAGCCGAGAGATCTTCTCCCGTCGCAAGGAGATCGTCGCTGCGCTCGGCCTCGAGCCGGGCATGGAAGTCGCGGACATCGGCGCGGGCACGGGGCTCTTCCTGGCGCCTTTCGCCGAGTCGGTCGGTGCAGACGGTCACGTCTACCTCGTCGACATATCCCCGGGCTTCGTCAGCCTGATCGACAACCGGATCCGTCGTCTCGGCCTCGAGCACGCGTCCGCGCGCCTGTGCACGGATCGCTCGGTCGAGCTGCCGAAGGAGTCGGTCGACCTCGTCTTCATCTGCGACGTCTACCACCACTTCGAGTACCCGCGGAACACGCTGGCCTCCATTCATGAAGCGCTGCGTCCGGGCGGCCAGGTCGTGGTGATCGACTTCCATCGCATCGAGGGTGAGACGAGCGAGTGGACGATGAACCACGTCCGCGCCGGGGAAGAGGTGTTCACAGCCGAGATCGAGGCGGCAGGGTTCGAGCGCATCGAGCAGCGGCACGACCTCCTGGAAGCGAACTACTTCCTGCGCTTCGCGCGCAAGGACGCGTGATGTCCGCGCGCGGGCCGCTGGTCTTCCGGAGCATGCATCCGGGCTGGCTGTCCAACACCTGGCTGGTTGCCGACCGTGTTGGCGGTCACGCGGTCGTGATCGACACAGGGGCGCCGATGGACGGCATCCTCGCGCGGATCGAGGAGCTGAGGCTGACGGTCACGCACGTGCTCTGCACGCATCACCATCACGACCACGTCGCGCACAACGATGACTATCGAACGCGCTTCGGCTGTCCGGTCTGCGGGCATCGAGCCGAGCGGGACTGGTTCCAGGGGGGGCTCGACGCCGAGCTCGGGCACGGCGACGAAGTGCGGAGCGGTGACCTGACGATCCGCGCGCTGCACGTGCCGGGTCACACGGTCGGGCAGCTCGCGTTCCTCGTCGACGAGAGGGAGCTGTTCACCGGGGACACGTTGTTCCGGGGTTCCGTCGGGGGCACGCGGGCGCCTGGCCACGCCGGCTACGAGGAGCTCGTCACGTCTATCCTCGACGTCCTGCTCGCACTGCCGGGCGACACGGTGGTGCGGCCCGGTCACATGGACGAGACGAGCGTCGGGCGCGAGCTCGAGGACAACCCGTTCGTCCGATTCTGGCGAGGTGCTGATGTGCCGGCGGCCGCGGCTTGCACCGCGTTCGGCGAGCCGGCGACGCTGCTCTGCGAAGCGCGCGACTACGACGGCGGAACGAAGTGCGTGGTCCGCTTCGAGGACGGGCGGCTCGACGTGGTGCCGGGGTCGCGCGTCGCGCGCTGACCCGGGATCGGCGTTCACGTCCGGTAGTCGGCGTTGATGCGGACGTAGTCCGCGGTCAGGTCGCAGGTCCAGACGTCGGCGCCTTCCTCGCCGACGCCGAGGTCGACGCCGAGGGTCACCTCGCGCTCTTCGGCGAGATGGCGCGAGGCCTCGGGCTCCCGGTCGGGGAACGGGCGGCCATCCTCGTACAGCGTCGTGCTGCCGATCCAGACGCGCGCCTTGGCCACGTCGATCGGCACGCCGGCGCGCCCGGCGGCGGAGAGGATGCGGCCCCAGTTCGGGTCGCGTCCGGCGACCGCGGTCTTCGTCAGCGGGCTCGTCGCGATCGTCCGTCCGACGTGGCTCGCGTCGGCCTCGGAGGCTGCTCCTCTGACTTGGACGGTGACGAGGCGGGTCGCGCCCTCGCCGTCGGCCGCGATCTGCTTGCAGAGTCGGGACGCCGTGTCGAGGAGCGCGCCGTCGACCAGCTCTTCGTCGACTGCAGCGCGCAGGCCGGAGGCCCAGAGCACGACCGTGTCGTTCGGCGAGGTGTCGCCGTCGACGGTCACGCGGTGGAACGTCCGGTCGACGGTCTGGCGCAGGACTTCGACGGCGCTGGCGGGGAGTTCGGCGTCCGTCGTCAGGAAGCCGAGCATCGTCGCCATGTTCGGATGGATCATCCCCGCTCCCTTCGCGATGCCGGTGACGCGTCCCTCGCCCCCGCGCGCCTCGAACGTCGCCGACTCGAGCTTCGGGAACGTGTCGGTGGTCATGATCGCCCGCGTGAAGTCCATCACGCCCTCGGATCCGCCCGGGTCCTGGAGCGCCTCGTCGATGAGGTCGGGCAACGCAGCCAGGATCTTGTCCATCGGCAGATGGGCGCCGATCGCGCCGGTGCTGATCGGCAGCACCTGCTCGGGTGGGCAGCCCAGACGCGTCGCGACGGCCTCGGCGGTGCGGCGCGCGTTGTCGATGCCCTGCTGGCCGGTCGCGCAGTTCGCGCAGCCCGAGTTGACGACGATCGCGCGGACGAGTCCGCCGTTCTTCGCGAGATGCTCGCGGCACAGATGGACGTGGGCGCCGAGCAGAGCGTTCTGCGTGAACACCGCGGCGGCGGGGTAGGCCTCGTCGGCGATCAGGACGCCGAGGTCGAAGCCGCGTCCGGGCTTCTTGATCCCGGCGTAGGTGCCTGCGGCGCGGAAGCCGCGCGGAAGGGGAACGTGTGTCATCGGAGTGTGCCTGTTGGCGGCACGAGGAGACGCTGTGTCGCGGGTTTCAGTCGACGCGGATGCTCGCGGACTCGATGCGTAGTTCCTGGCTGGTCTGTCCGCTCTCGGAACCGAAGAACTCGAGCGTCTCGACGACGTTCTGCCCGTCGACGACCTCGCCGAAGATCGTGTGCAGCCCGTCGAGCCAAGGCGTGGGCTCGAACGTCAGGAAGAACTGGCTCCCATCGGTGCCGGGGCCGGCGTTGGCCATGCTGAGGAGACCCGGGCGATCGTGGCGGAGCCGCGGCGACGACGGGCGCTCGCAGTCCGGACAGACGAAGAACTTCTGGCCGGCGATCTGCGTCTGCTTGTCGCCGAAGTAGTCCTTGCCGCACTCGGTGTTCGGGCAGTGCACGGGGAACTCGCCGCCGTACTGGTAGCCCGGCCCGCCGGTGCCGTTGCCCAACGGACAGCCCCCCTGCGCCATGAAGCCCTTGATCACGCGGTGGAACTTCAGGCCGTCGTAGTAGCCGAGCTTCGTCAGGTAGATCGTGCTCGAGGCGTGCATCGGCGCCGCGTCAGGCAACAGGCGCACCGAGATCGGGCCCTTGTTGGTCGTCAGGACCCAGGTGTAGGTCTTGGCCGCGTCGAACTCGACCTTGGGCGGGATCGGCAGGCCGGTCCGCCAGCTGGGGCCGCTCGTGTTGATCTTGCGCTGGGCGACGAAGTCCGCGAGGGCGTCGATCGCTGGGTCACCGGTCTTCTCGATCGCTGCGAGCGAGACGGGAGGCGTCGGCTCCGGCGTCGTGACCTCCGTGACCTCGGGGGTCGGTTCGGGCGAGGGCGTCTTCTGCATCTCGTTCTTGCAGCCGACGACGATCAAGGACGTGAGGAAGGCGAGGTGGATCGCGGGGTTCTGCATGGCGGGATCTGGGTTCGGCCGGTCAGGCCTGTGGACCGGAAGAGCCGGCACGATAACCGAGTCTCCCGTCGGACCGAGAAGACTCGTCCGGCCGGTAGGGGCGAAGCCTCGGCCACCAGCAGGGGACCGCGCTCCGGTATGCGTCGTAGCTCGCACCGAACCTCTCGAGCAGCGCGCGCTCCTCGAGAGGTCGTGCGATCTGGTTCCATGCGACGGCACCCGCGAGGACGTACGCGACGCCGAGGCGTGAGCCGAGCAGGCAGGACACCGCGAGTCCCTGGGCGAGGCCTGCGACGGCCATCGGATTGCGGAGGTGCGCGTAGACGCCGGCGACGACCAGGCGCCGGGTCGTGTCGAACGGCAGCGGCGTTCCCTGGCCGTGCACGGCGAACAGCCACGCACCGTGGAGTCCGATCGCGCTCGCCGTCCCGAGCAGGGTCCAACCCCCGACGCGTGGGGTGGGGCCGAGGTCGAGCGGCTGCCACCCGAGGACGTCGAGCTCCACATGGGCGATCGCCCGGGGCAGGACGACCAGGAAGAGCCCCCAGAAGCCGACGATCTGGACCGCGGTCGCGGCGAGGTGTCCGGCTCGGGACCGGGTTCGAGCCACGCGCTCGCGGTAGGGGATCACGCGCGCTCGATCCTCCAGGCGAGCACCAGGGGCACGAGGAGGGAGGGGAGCATCGATACTGCGCCGAGCCAGAGCCCTGTGTCCTGGACCCATAGCCCGACGGCGAAGAGGCCGGCGTACGTGCAGATTCCTGCGTGGAGCCAGAGCAACGCAGGGGTCTGTGGAGCCCGGCGCGCGAGGGCGATCGCCGCAGCCGCCGCGCTGCCGACGAACAGCGCCCCGTCGGCGAGCGCGAGCGCGCCGAACCATCGGCCGTCGACCGGAGTCGGGAAGAACGAGCTCCGCATCTCGGGCCACAGCACGAGTGCGACCCACCACGCGAGTCCGCCCATGGCCTCCAGCCCGCAGAACGCGATGCCGAAGCGGCGGAGCGCGGATGACTCGCCGCCGGGTGACGGTCGCGGCGCCTCAGAACGCATCGCTGCGCGCGGCGCTCCATTCTCGCCGGAGCATCACGTCGTACTCGTCCTCGCGGGCTCCGAACCGGCCTTGGATGAGGTCCATGGGCCGCAGGTAGTCGTAGATCTCCGCGTAGCTCGCGACCTGGGTGGGAGTCAGTCTGCGCAGGAGGTGGGAGGGCTCCAGATCCGCGAACGACTCGAGGCCAGCAGCTCCGAGGATCTCGAGCGCGGCCTTCACCGTGTGGTGATGGTACTGGTGGACGCGGACGCGCTTGTCGGCGACGTCGAGTCCGCGGACCAGCGCCGGATCCTGCGTCGCAACTCCCACCGGACAGTGGTTGCTGTTGCACCGCAGCGCCTGGATGCAGCCGAGAGCGAACATCATCGGGCGCGCCGCGTTGCAGAGGTCGGCTCCGACCGCGATGCGGCGCACGATGTCGAAGCCCGTGGCGATCTTGCCGCTCGCAATGACCCTGACCTGGTCCCGGAGTCCGACGCCGACGAGCGCGTTGTGGACCAGCAGCAGTCCTTCGGTGAGGGGCAGTCCGATCGAGTTCGAGAACTCGATTGGGGCCGCGCCCGTGCCCCCCTCGCTTCCGTCCACGGTGATGAAGTCCGGGACCTCGCCGGTTTCGCGCATCGCCTTGCAGATGCCGAAGAACTCCCGCGGGCGTCCCAGGCAGAGCTTGAACCCGACCGGCTTGCCCCCGGACAGCTTCCGGAGTTCGGAGAGGAATCGAACCAGCTCCAGCGGCGAGCGGAACGCGGTGTGCTCCGGCGGCGAGAGCACGTCCTCTCCCATCCGCACGCGGCGGATGCGAGCGATCTCGGCAGTGACCTTGCGACCCGGCAGGATGCCGCCGTGGCCCGGCTTGGCGCCCTGGGACAGCTTGAGCTCGATCATCCGGATCGAGGCGTGCTGCGCCTGCTCGGCGAACAGCTCGGGATCGAACCTGCCGTCCTCGGTGCGGCAGCCGAAGTAGCCGGTGCCGACCTGCCAGCAGAGGTCGCCGCCGGGCTCCAGGTGGTACGGGCTGACCCCGCCCTCGCCCGTGTTGTGACAGAAGCCGCCGAGCTTCGCGCCGCCGTTGAGCGCGAGGATGGCGGCGCTGCTCAACGAGCCGTAGCTCATCGCGGACACGTTGAGCACCGACGCGTCGTAGGGCTGCGTGCAGCGTCCCTCACCGATGCGGATGCGCGGAGCCTCGGCGGTCGGATGCTTCGCTGCGATCGAGTGCGCGATCATCTCCGTCCCTTCGGCGTAGACGTCGTGCAGTGTGCCGAACGGCCGAGTGTCCAGCGTCGACTTCGAGCGCTGGTAGATCACCGCTCGGATCTCGCGCGAGAACGGGCGCCCGTCCGTGTCCGACTCGACGAAGTACTGCTGGATCTCGGGACGGATCGCCTCGAACACGTATCGGAAGTGCCCGATCACCGGGAAGTTCCGCAGCACCGCGTGCCGACGCTGGGTCATGTCCCAGACGCCGACCAGGACGAGCGGCCCGATGACGAGGAAGCCGGCGAAGGCAGGCGTCCACGCCAGTCCCCAGGCAAGGAGGCCGGCGCACGCGAGCGCCGATGCCAGGCAGAAGATCCGGACCGGGGTCATCGCTCACAAGCATCCCAGGGCCGGCCATCGGCCACCAGCCGGCGACGCCACCGCGGGGGTCGTTCAGTGGATCCGGAGCGACGTGGCCTGGGTCAGGTAGGCAGGCGCGCCGGTCGGCAGCACGACCGCCTGGAACCCGAGCTCGACGCCGCGCAGCGTCGGCATGTCGGGGATCGGCAGGCGCAGCACGGTCGTCCCGTCCCGATCGAGAGACCCCATCGGGACGGGGATCACTGCGTTCGGGTCGAGCAGGAATTCACCCAGTCCGGGGATCAGCACGGCGGGGCCGGGTGCAACTCCGCTCACGGCGCCGACCAGCGCGCCCGCCGGGCCGTGCGCGTGGAGATCGAGGGTCGCGCCCCGCCCGAACATGCGGCGGAACTCCGGGAACTGGGCGTCCGTGTGGAGGTCGGGCACGGCCGCGAAGGCGATGATCTCGCCGTCGGTGATCACCGCTCCGACCTCGGAGCTCGCGCGGAGTTCGACCAGGTTCCCCGCGAACGTGGCGCGCTCGAGCGCTCCGCTCGCGGCGCTGTAGCCGAACGCCGCCCGGTCGCCGGCTGCGACCAGGACCGTGCGCCAGATGCGTAGGTCCAGCGGTCGGTCGGTCGACGACAGCTGGCTCTCCAGCCACACACCGCGGCATGGTTCGAACACGGCGAGGTGCGCGTCGTCCTCGACGGCGATCACCGAGCTGCCGCTGTTGCTGTGCAGGCTCGGATTGCTCGCGACCGTCCGGGGCACGAAGCGATCCTCGCGCGGGGTGAACGCGATCACGCGGCCGCCAGCCGTGTCCTGCAGGATCGCCCCGTTGCGCGCCAGGATCGGCAGCGCCGGGTCGACCGGCGACGGTGCACGGAGCCACGTGCCCGACATCGAGCTGAACAGGTGGGGGACCATCGTCGTCGCATCGAGCACGGCGCCGACCGTCGCGTTCACCGACGCCGCCGCCGCCGTTGCGCCCAGCACGGCCGTCGACGACAGCAGCGCGCTGTAGCCGATCACGCGCCCGGGTTCGACGAAGAGGCCGGTGGCCTCCGCCATCTGCAGCGTCGAAGCCGGCGACGTGCTCAGCGCGACCCAGGCCGCGTTCGGGACCGAGAACATCCGATGGATCGTGCCGGTCGGGTCGACGACGTGGCCCCAGTGGTCGGCGAGGGTCGCGGTCGAGCCGCCCTGGATCGGCGTGGCGGCGAACGCGCCGCGGACCCCGCTGAACGCCAGCGCCCGCTGGGTACCCATCCAGAGCACGGCGTCCCGCGTCGCCATCGGCGCCGTCGGGGCGCCAGCCGGGAGGGGCTGGCGGGCCCAGTCGCCGCGGATCGCCGAGAACCCGAAGGCGTCGAGTCCGTCCGTCGCCCAGCCAGCGGTGTCTGCCGAACCGATGGCCACGACCGGGTGCGCCGTCGTCTGTGGCACCCAGTCACCGGTCAGCGCGCTCATGCCGAGGAGCTGGTTGCCGTCCGAGACGATCGCGACGTTCCGCTGCACGGAGATCACCGCCGTCGGGCGAACCGAGAGCGAGGTCCAGTGTCCCTGGAATCCCGAGAACGACCACAGCCTCGCTCCGTCCAGGACCAGGATGATGCCGTCGTTGCGTGCGCTCGGGGCGTTCAGCACGGCTGCGCCCGAAGAGACTGGCAGCACGTCGAACACGCCGCGCGCCGCACTCATCGCCGCGACGAACGACGTATCCGTGACCAGCAGCCAGTCGTTGGCCTGCCGGACGGACGTCGACGGTGTCACCGGCACCGTGACCCAGCGTCGCGTCGCCGCCGAGAACGCGTGCAGGTTCCCGCCCTCGACGAACCACAGCATCTTCCCGAGGTGGTCGACCGCTCCGGGTGCGGCGAGCGCCGGCGCCGGGACGAAGGACCCGGGCCGCTGGCCGTGGAGGAGGCCCGCGAGGCTGAGGATCGCGGTCAGCAGCGAGAGGCGGAGCATGAGGCCGAGGGGGGGCTCCACGAGTCTAGCGACCGCCGCGCACTCGTGTGGAGGAGGCGGCGGCTGTGGGCCACGGCCCGTCAGGTCAGGCGGACGGGTCGACTGGGCAGCGTCGGGCCCTCGGCCTCTTCCTCGGGAGTGGGCGCCCGGAGGACGCGCAGCATCGCGATCTCGTCACAGGCGGTGAACTTCGGGCAGTTCTTGCAGTCGTTGAACATCTTGTGGGGGAGTTCACGGTGCGTGACCACCTCGAAGCCGAGCTTCTCGAAGAAGCCCGGCACGTAGGTGAAGCAGTAGATCTTCGGGAGCCCCAGCTCGACGGCGACCTCGATCAAGCGGTCGGCCATCGCGCGGCCGATGCCGCCCTTCTGGGCGTCGGGGTGGACGGCGATCGAGCGGATCTCGCCCATGTCGGACCAGATCACGTGGAGCGCGGCGCAGCCGACGAACTCGCCGTCGAGTTCCGCGACGACGAAGTCGCGGATGTGCTCGATCACCGACGCGGGGGAGCGCGGCAGCATCACCTGGCGGACGGCCAGCTCGTTGATCAGCCGCATGATGCGGCCCGCGTCGCTGACCTTGGCGCTGCGGATACAGAGTTCGCCGTTCATCGGCGGCCCCGCTTCTTCGGCTCTGCCTCGGGAAGCCGCTTCTGCCACGCCTTGACCTCCGCGCGGACGCGGGAGGGCGCAGTGCCGCCGAACACCTTCCGTCGGGCGAGGACGCGCTCGACCGAGAGCTCGCGGCGCAGGCTGGCCGCCGGGATCTCGGGCATCAGATCCGTCAGGACGTCGGTCGGAAGATCCTCGAGCTCGCAGCCGTGCTCGATCGCCGTGCGGACCGCGATGCCCACGCGCTCGTGTGCGTCGCGGAACGGAACGCCGGCCAGCACCAGCAGGTCGGCGAGGTCGGTCGCGTTCAGGTAGCCGGTCGCGGCCGCGGCGCGGCAGCGCTCGACGTCGTACTCGGTGGTCTCGACCACCGTGGTCATCACGCGCACACAGGCGGTCGTCTGGTCGAGCGCGTCGAACAGGCCCTCCTTGTCCTCCTGGAGGTCCTTGTCGTAGGCGAGCGGCAGACCCTTCATCGTCATCAGCAGCGCCTGGAGGTGACCGGCGATCCGGCCGCACTTGCCGCGGATCAGTTCCAGCGCATCCGGGTTCTTCTTCTGTGGCATCAGGCTCGACCCGGTCGCGACCGCGTCGGCGAAGCGCACGAGGCGGGACTCGAACGTGCCGAGGAAGATCCAGTCCTCTGCGAGCCGGGACAGGTGGACCATCGTCAGGGAGCACGCGAACAGCACTTCGGCGACGTGGTCCCGGTCGCTGACCGTGTCGAGGCTGTTCCGGGTCGGGCCGCCGAAACCGAGGTCCTCGGCGAGCGCCTTCCGGTCCACGGGGAACGCCGTCCCGGCGAGCGCGCCGCAGCCGAGCGGGGACCGGTCCATCCGACGGAGCGCGTCTGCGACCCGGCCGCGGTCCCGGTCGAGCATCTCGGCGTAGGCGAGCGCGTGGTGGCCGGCGGTCACCGGCTGGGCGCGCTGGAGGTGGGTGTAGCCGGGGACCGGGAGATCGCTCGTCTTCGCCGCCAGCGCGACGAGTGCGCGCTGGAGACCGGCCATCGCCAGGTCCAGGTCGCCGACGCAGCGCTTCATCCAGAGCCGGAGATCGGTCGCGACCTGGTCGTTGCGCGAGCGGCCGGTGTGCAGCTTCTTCGCGAGCGTGCCGACCAGCTCGCCGAGTTCGCGCTCGACGAAGCTGTGGACGTCCTCGTCCGCGGCACGCTCGCAGAGCCCGGGGTCGGCCGCGACGCGCTTCCGCAGCGTCGCCAGCGCCTTCTCGAGCTTCTTGACCTCGGCCGCCGTGAGCACGCCCGCGCGACCGAGCGCGCGCGCCCAGGCCGCGCTGCCGACGAGGTCCTCGTCGACCATGCGCCGGTCGAACGGGAGGCTCCGGTTGAACGCCTCGAAGAACGGATCCAGGCCACCTGCGAAGCGGCCACCCCAGAGCTTGCTCATGCGGAGAGGTCCTCGCCAGCGGCCTTCGCGCGGGCGGCGGCGACTGCACCCGGAAGTCCGTAGAGCTTGACGAAGCCGCGGCTGTCCGCCTGCTGGAAGCTCGCCGACGCGCCGAACGTCGCGAGGTCCTCGGAGTAGAGCGTGAACGGCGACTCGGCGCCGATCGCGGTCGCGGTGCCCTTGAACAGGCGGACGCGGACCTTGCCGGTCACGTAGCGGGTCGCCTCGCGGAACAGCGCGTCCATCGAGCGGCGGAGCGGGTGGTACCACCGACCCGTGTAGACGATGTCCGCGTAGTCCGGCATCAGCTTCTCGCACATCCGCATCGTGTCGCGCTCCATCGTCAGGCTCCGCAGCGTGCGGAGACCTTCGAGCACGATCGTGCCGCCCGGGGTCTCGTAGACGCCGCGCGACTTCATGCCGACGAGGCGGTTCTCGGTGATGTCGACGCGGCCGACCCCGTGGCGTCCGCCGATCTCGTTCAGACGCTCGATCAGAGTGACTGCATCGAGGCGTTCGCCGTCGATGCCGACCGGCACGCCGCCCTCGTAGTCGACGGTGACGATCTCTTCCTGGTCGGGTGCCTGGCGAGGGTCGACGGTCAGCATCCACACGTCGTCCGGCGGACAGTTCGCCGGATCCTCGAGCGCGCCGCCCTCGTGGCTGATGTGCCACAGGTTGCGGTCACGGGAGTAGATCTTCTCCTTCGTTGCGGCGATCTGGATGCCGCGGCTCTGCGCGTAGTCGATCGCGTCCTCGCGGCTCTGGATGTCCCAGTTGCGCCACGGAGCGACGATCTCGAGGTCGGGATTCAGGTAGTGGTAGCCGAGCTCGAACCGGACCTGGTCGTTGCCCTTGCCGGTGCAGCCGTGCGCGACGACGCCTGCGCCCACCTCGGCCGCGTAGTCGACCTGCGCCTTCGCGAGGATCGGCCGCGCCATGCTGGTGCCCAGCAGGTAGCGGCCCTCGTAGACCGCCATCGCGCGGAGGCACGGCCACACGCAGTCCTCGAGGAACGGCGTGCGCAGGTCGACGACCTTGCAGGATGCCGCGCCCGTCGCGAGCGCCTTCTCCTCGAGGCCGTGGAGCTCTCCGCTGCCCTGGCCGACGTCGCCAGCGACGCAGTGGACTTCGAGTCCGTGGTTCTCCTTGAGCCACGGGATGATGATCGACGTGTCGAGTCCACCGGAGTAGGCGAGGACGACCTTGTTCTTGTCCGTCATGGGAGGGCGGGAGCGGAGTGGCTCGGGGGAGGCGTGGGGGAGGAGGGTTGCGGGTGGGGCTCGGCCCCGGGGTTCACTTGTTGAGCAGCAGGACCAGGATCGCCTTCTGGACGTGGAGGCGGTTCTCGGCGATGTCGAAGACGACGCTCTGCGGGCCGTCCATCACGCCAGCCGTGACCTCGGCGCCGCGGTGCGCGGGCAGGCAGTGCATGAAGAACGCGTCCGGGTTCGCGAGGGCCATCAGCTCCTCGTCGACCTGGTAGTCGAGGAAGATCGCGTTGCGCTCCTCGACCTCGTCCTCCTGCCCCATGCTCGCCCAGACGTCGGTGTAGATCGCGTCCGCGCCTTCGACCGCCTTGTGCGGGTCGCTGACGATGACCACCTCGGAGCCGGTGCTGACCGCCTCACGCATCGCCTCGTTGACGACCTTCGAGTTGGGCTCGTAGCCCTCGGGCGTGCACACGGTGATGTGCGCACCGAGCTTCGCGGCGGTGTGCACGAGCGAGTGGCATGTGTTGTTGCCGTCGCCCACGTAGACGATCTTCCGCCCGGCGACCTGCCCGCCCCACTTCTCGTGGAGGGTGAAGAAGTCGCTCAGCGCCTGGCACGGGTGGAGGTAGTCCGACAACCCGTTGATGACGGGGATCGAGCAGCTCTCGGCGAGGTCCGTGACGACGCGGTGCTTGAACGTCCGCGCGACGACGACGTCGACCCAGCGCTCGAGGTTCTTCGCGACGTCGCGGATCGACTCGCGCGCGCCGATCCGGGCGTCGCGGTGATCCATGAACACCGCGTGGCCGCCCAGATCCTGCATGCCGACGTCGAACGTGAAGCGCGTGCGCAGGCTGTCCTTCTCGAAGATCATCGCCAGCTTCCGGCCCTTGAGAAGCGCGTCGTGTTGGCGACGGTTCTTCTTCAGCTCGGCGGCCGTGTCGAAGATCAGCCCGACCTCGGCGGTCGACAGCTGGGCGATCGACGTCAGGTCCTTGTGGGGGAGCGATCCGAAGGTGAAGTCGGACATGGCAGTGCGTGGTGTCAGAGCGCGCCGAGCGTCTGGTCGAGGATCTCGAGGGCGCGGTCGATCTCGGCCGCGGTGACGATGTAGGGAGGGAGGAACCGCACGACGTCGCCCGCCGTGCAGTTGGTGATCAGGCCGCGGTCGAACAGCGCCTTCTGGACGTCGGGGCCGCGCTCGGTGCGGAGGCCGAGCATGAGTCCGCGGCCGCGCACCTCCTGGACGAGTCCGTGTCGAGCGTGCAGGCCCTCGAGGCCCGCGCGGAACTGCTCGCCGCGCGCGGTGACCTCGTCGAGGAGGCCGCCCTCGAGGGCTTCGAGCACGACCTGTGCGGCGCGGAGCACCAGCGGGCCGCCGGCGAACGTCGAGCCGTGGTCGCCCGGGACGAGGGTCCCTTCGAGGCCTTCGGCGACGATGCACGCGCCCATCGGCAGCCCGGCGGCGATCGGCTTGGCGAGCGTCGCGATGTCCGGAACGATCCCCGACCACGCGCCGCAGAGGAACTTGCCGGTGCGGCCCGACCCGCACTGGACCTCGTCGTGGATCAGCAGGGTTCCGGTCTCGGCGCACAGGTCCCGCGCCGCGCGGAGGTAGTCGGCGCCATGGTCGAAGATGCCGCCCTCTCCCTGGATCGGTTCGAGGATCAGCGCCGCCGGCTCCGCGCGGAGCGCGGCGGCCAGTCCGTCGAGGTCGCCGCGGTTGACGAAGGTCACGCCGGGAACCAGCGGAGCGAACGGCTCGCGGTACTTCGCGCCCGAGGTCACCGACAGCGCGCCCATCGTCCGGCCGTGGAAGCCGCCCTCGAGCGCGACGAAGCCGGTGCGCTCGGGGTGGCCGCGCATGCGCTGCGCCTTCCGCGCCAGCTTGAGCGCGCACTCGGTGGCCTCGGCGCCGCTGTTCGTGAAGAACACGGCTTCCATGCCCGACAGCCGTGCGATGCGACCCGCCACGTCCTCGGTGTAGGGGTGGCGATAGAGGTTGCTGACGTGCAGCAGCCTGCCGGCCTGGTCGCGCAGCGCATCGACGAGGCCCGCATGCCCGTGGCCGAGCGCGGACACGGCGATGCCGCCGAGGAAGTCGAGCCACTCGTGGCCGTCCGCGTCCCGCACGACGCAGCCTTCGCCGGACACGAAGACCTCGGGGCGGCGGACGTAGGTCCGGATTACATGTTCGTCCATCGTTCCGTGCTGCTCAGTCGCGGGTGGTGACGAAGCGGGTGCCGACCGCGTCGGTCAGCGCGTCGAGGACCGCGTCTGGTCCCGCTGCGGGTGCGATCTTCACGAGGCCTGTCGGCAGGGCTTCGAGCGCGCCGAGCGCGGCGTCGACCTTGGGGATCATCCCGCCGGTCAGCACGCCCTCGTCGCGGAGGCGGGCGCAGTCCGCGGCGGACAGCGAGGAGATGCGCTGGCGGTCCGCGTCGAGGACCCCCGGGACGTCGGTCAGGAACAGCATCGCGTCGCAGCCGAGAGCCGCTGCGATCGGGGCTGCGGCGTGGTCCGCGTTGATGTTGTAGAGGAGGTCGCGCGGACCTTCGCAGTCCGGGTCGAGAGGGGCGAGCGTCGCCAGCGTCGGCGTGAAGCCGGCCGAGAGCAGCACGTCGACGACGCGTCGGTCGACGCGGTGGACGACACCGACGTAGCCGAGGTCGTGGCCGCCGGGCTGGTGACGCTTCGCGGTGAACACCGACCCGTCCGCGCCACACATGCCGACTGCGCGGACGGACGCCTCGCCCAGGCTCTGCACGAGGGCCTTGTTGACCTCGCCACAGAGCACCTGCGTCGCGACGGTTGCGGTCTCCGCATCGGTGATCCGGAGACCGTCGTGGTAGCGATCCTCGACGCCGAGCCGCCGGCAGAGCGCGCGGATCTGGTTGCCACCACCGTGGACGAGCACGATCTCGTGGCCCGCGTCGCGGGCCGCAGCCAGAGCGCGGGCGAGCGTTGCGCGAGCGCCGGCCTCTTCGAGCTGGGCGCCACCGATCTTGACGCAGAGCCTCACGACAGCAGCCCTTCCGTCTCGGGCAGGCCGAGCACGAGGTTCATGTTCTGCAGCGCTTGGCCCGCGGCGCCCTTCACGAGGTTGTCGATCACCGAGACCAGGACGACGCGACCGTGGACGTCGGCCACGCCGATGTCACAGAAGTTCGTCATCTGGACCCGGTTCAGCTCCGGCATCCCGCGTTCGTAGACGCGGACGAACGGCTCGTCCGCGTAGGTCTCGACGAGCGCCGTCCGGATCGAAGCTGCGTCGACGCCCGACGCCGGCCGGGCCCAGATCGTCGCCAGGATGCCCCGGAACACCGGCAGCAGATGCGGCACGAAGAGCACGCGGTCGGTGCCGAGCGTCTGCCAGATCTCGGGCTGGTGGCGGTGCGTGCCGACGCCGTAGGCCAGGAAGTTCTCGTGGACCGATCCGAAGACGGTTCGCGGCTGCGGAGTCTTGCCGGCACCCGACGCGCCGCTCTTGCAGTCGGCGACGACGTCGGCGCCGAGGTCGATGAGGCCACGTTCGATCAGGGGGCGCAGTGGCAGCGAGACGGAGGTCGGATAGCAGCCTGGGTTGGCGATCAGGTCGGCCGCTGCGACCTCGGCGCGGTGGAACTCGGGCAGGCCGTAGACCGCCCGATCCCGGAGGTCCGGACCGTGGTCCTCACCGTAGGTGGACGCGTGGACCGCGGGGTCGCGGAGGCGGAAGTCGGCCGAGAGGTCGACGACCTTGCAGCCTCGCTCGAGCGCTGCGCGCGCGTGCATCGCGGCCGCTCCGTGCGGCGTGCACAGGAACACGCCGTCACAGTCCGCGAGGCGGTCGTGGTCCAGGGCTTCGATCGGGCCGTCGAACGGGAGTTCGGGCGGCTCGGGCTCGGCGCCCACGCGTGCGGACATCGCCGCAGCCACCTCCATCTGGGGGTGGCGGGAGACCAAGCGGAGCACCTCGCGGCCGGTGTAGCCGGAGGCGCCGAGAACGGCGATGCGCTTCTTCATCGGGGCAGGCGGGCGATCAGGTCGCGGCAGAGGCGGGACGCCGCGCGCGGTGTTCTGCAGATCACCAGGACCGTGTCGTCGCCTGCGATCGTCCCGGCGAGTCCGTCCACCCGGTCGGCCTGCGCGTCCAGTGCGATGGACAGCGGGGCCGCTCCACCGGGCGGTGTGCGCAGCACCAGCTGGTGCGCGATCGCCTCGGCGCCGATCAGCCACTCGCGGCACGCGCGGGTCAGATCGTCGATCGCGGTCGGATCAGGCAGCGCGTAGCCCTCGGGCGTCTTCAGCACGCCGAGCTCCCTCAGGTCCCTCGACAGCGTCGCCTGGTTGGCTCCCAGGCCTTCCTCGGCCAGGAGCTCGGCGAGCTCGGTCTGGTTGGACACCGACCGCGACGCCAGCAGGCGGAGGATCGCCTCGTGACGGAGTTGGCGGGCCGAGGTCGTGGCGGGAGGCATGATTATGCGAAAAAGGGCGCATAATTATGCAGGCCGCCTTGGCCACTGCAAGGGCCGGCTCCAGGATTTCTCGTCCGGGGCAGCGCGCGTCGCGCGCCGCCGCGCCGGACCGGCCGCGGTCGGTCCGGGCGCCCTCCACGAGCGCCCGTGACGGACTCAGTCGCGGCTGCGCAGAAGGATCATCAGGATCTTCTGGAACAGGATCACCACGTCCGTGAACAGGACGACGGCCGCGGCGACGTGGGCGGTCGTCGGGTAGTGGTGCAGGATCCGGCTCGTGTCGTAGAGGATGTAGCCGGAGAACAGCAGCGCGCCGGCGATCGAGTACCAGACGCCGAGCTGGAACCCGAACAGCCATCCGCCGATCCCGAGCGCGATCATCGCGAACAGGCCGAGGGCGAGGACGCCGCCCATGAACGAGAAGTCCCGGCCGGTCTTGAACACGTAGAGGGTCAGGCCACCGAAGATGATCCCGGTGATCAGGCCCGCCTGGCCGACGATGCCGGGCGCGACGCTGTTGGCGTGCGCGACGAGCGGCGCGGTCGCGAGGCCGAACACGAGCACGTACAGCCCGTAGACGACGACGTTGATCGGCGAACGCTCGGCCATCGCGTGCGCGGCGAAGCTCGCGGCGAGGAGCGTGACGATCGCGATGATCGGGTTGCCGAACAGCGTGATGGCCAGCGACTGGAACGCCGGCACGTGCTCGAACGATGCGAGGATGCCCGCGAAGCCCGCCACGCCGGCGCACAGCCACGTGTAGGTCTTCTGCAGGAAGCGGGCGCGAGCGTCGATCTGGGCGTCGTCGCCGGCCGCTCCGAGGATCATGGGGTCGGTGAGGTTCATCGGATTCTGGGGGTCGGTCGGGGTGCGATTCGTGGCAGGGACGAGGAGCGGAGCGCGTCCCCGTCAGCCCTTCTTCTGCATGCCTTCATACGCCTTCTTCAGGCGGGGGAGCAAGGGACGCGCGCGGCTGTGGTCGCCGAGCTCCTCGATGCAGCGGCCGAGCAGCTCGGCGTTGCCGGTCTCCGCGGCGTGCTGGGCGAGGAAGGCCCAGTAGAAGAACGCGAGGCCCTGGTCCTTCGGGATGCGGCCCTTCTCGAGCATCGGCAGCGTGCGCGCGCCGCCCGCCGCGGCCTCGGCTTCGCCGCGGACGGTGCCGAGGATCCGGTTGAACTCCTGGGCTATGAGGGCCTGCTCCAGGCGGGCCCTGCGCGCGGGGCTCAGCGACTCGTGGCGGGCCATCTCGGCGCGGGCGGCCTCGAAGTCGTCGAAGTGGCCGAACTCGACCCGCTTCTCGAACAGGCGAGCGGCTGCGTCCGCGTCGTCCGCCGAGGCCTCCACCAGCTCGAACCACGCCGCGACGTCCTGCTCGACCGCGTCGTGGAACGCGTCGACCGTCCGGTCCTTGGGCTTCGCGATCACGTTGCCGGCGGCGTCGAGGAACGCGAGGTAGGGGAACGCCGATCCGCCCTTCTGGCGGAGCAGGTCCTGGTGCGCGTCGCCCTCGACCTGGGACGTGACGTGGCAGAACAGCACGACGTCCTGGCCGAAGTACTTGAACAGCTCCTCCGACAGCGGCCCCGCCTCCAGCGCCGAGCACGGTGGGCAAGGCGCGTAGGAGCGCGTGAAGTACGCGAAGATCGGCTTGCCGGTCTCGGCGGCGACGGTGCGCGCCTCGTCGAAGTCGGTGATCCAGTCGGCGAGCTTCAGGAACTCGGACGCGAGCTTCTTGTCGCGCTTGGCGGCGAGCTCGGCCTGGTCCTGGGCGAACGCGGTCGGCGTGGAGGCGAGTGCCAGGATGGCGAGGCTCCGGAGGAGCAGCGAGGTACGGTTGGTCATGGGGGGCGGAGCGGTTGGCGTCAGGCTTCGAGGCCGTGCACGAGGATGGGTTTCATCTTCAGCGCCGATCACTCGGCGTCGGCCGAGCTGTGGTCGTGGATGATCCGGAGTCCCTCGGGGCGGCGCTCGACGACCAGCGAGAACGTGCCCGACGCGGGCGATTCGCGGTCCAGGTAGAACCGACCCAGGACGAGCGCCGCGTCCCCGCGCCCGAGGTCGCGCACTTCGAGGAGTTCGAAGCGGAGCTTCCCTCTCGTCGCCGCGTCCGGGTAGGACGCCTGGTAGCGGGCGAGCGTCTCGTCGAAGCCGCGCGTCACCCCGCTGGACCCGACGAAGGTCAGCTCTTCGCTGTCCCAGTAGGGCTCCATGAACGCGACCAGGTCGCCGCGGTTCCACGCCTCTGCCTGCGTTTCCATCATCACCAGGACGTCGACGGTGGAAACCGGTGCCACGGTGGAAACCGGTGCCGCGGTGCACGCGGTCAGCAGGCCGAGGAGGAGCGCGGACGGGATGCGGTGCATGTCCCCGAGGCTACCCGATTCAGTGGGTGCCGCCGAACCGGGCAAGGGCTGCCCGAGCGAGGTCCCGCACCTGGGCGGCGAGGTCCGCGAGTTCGCGCCGGCGCAGCTCCCGGCGTTCGTAGGCGGTGCCGGAAGGTTCGCGGATGCGCTGGTCGACCTCCTCGAGCAGCGCTCCCCGATCCTTGCTCTGCAGGCGATCGACGAGCGCGTCGAGGTCGTCGTCGACGTCCTGCCACAGGAAGTGGAAGCGCGGCACGAGCAGCGCGTACATCGGGTCCATCCGCGGCTCGGCGCACACCGCGGCGGCCGCCGCGGCCTCGCACTGCGTGCGGTGCACGCGTTGCCGCAGGGCCGCGTCCCGGATCGCGTCGTACAGGCGGTCCCGGGGAGGTCCGGAGAGGGGGGACCGATAGCGCTTCCAGCCGAGGATCTCCCAGGCGAACGGGATCGCATCCACGTCGGGCACGTCCACCGTACGGCCGCTGTACCACGCGTCGTAGAACGTCACCGGCGGGAACGCGCGCGCCTCGAGATCGCAGTACGCGTGTCCGAACCACGCAGCGAGCTTGCGCTGCTCGTCGTCCTGGTCGAGCGCGGCCAGCACGCGGGCGACGACGTGGTCCGTGCCCGGTGCGTAGCCGTGGAGGGCGTTCGCGAACAGCTCGTCATAGCCGAGCGCCGGTCCCCGGACGACCTGTCCGATGCCCCAGTCGTAGCGGACCTCGGCGATGAGGTCGGGGAGGAACGCGGGCCGCGCGAAGCGTTGGTTCACCGCCTGGTGCGCGGTTTCGGTCGCAGCGATGACGGTCCGGCTGGGCGCTCGGCCCGCTTCGTGTTCGGCCTTCGCGTATCGGGCCGGGTCGTGGATCGGTGGCGCTCCGGATGCGGAGGGGAGGGTCTCGACGTCGTAGCGCCAGTCCCGGAGACGGGCGAGGAGCGGGTTGTCGATGCCGTCGAGGCTGCGCTCGATCGCGCGGATGATTGCGGCCTTCTGCCGGAAACCGAGTTCCCGGAAGCGGGTGAGCTCGGGGTCCTGCTGGGCCACTGCTACGGTCGCCGCGAGCTGGGCTCCGCCGATCGCGACGAGTGCGCGCGCCAGGGCCTGCGCGGTCCGCGGAACGGCGACGGCGATCTGCATGGCGCAGAGGCTAGGGGTTCGAAGCACAGCGTGGGAGCGCCGCCCGACGTTCGCAGAGCGGTCGGCTTCGAGCCCAACGGACCGCTGGGTGCTTTTCTTGCGCCGACGACGAAACCGGGATGGCACCGCGGACTAGGAACCGGCGTCTGCGCGATGGTGCGTGGCCGGAGCACAGACACCAGACGGTAGGCTTTCCACCGAGGAGTCGAGGACGCGGTGTCCGAGGCTCCGGGGGCAAGGTGGAAGGCCTACGTTTTTGTACGGCCGGATCGCCGATCCGCGACGGAGTCGCAGGGCCGCGACACCGTCGCAGGGCCACGACGGAGTCGCAGGGCCGCGACACCGTCGCAGGGGTCGGGCAGCGACTCGCAGAATCGCCGCGCTGCCGCCGCTACTCGTGCCGCAGCGCTTCGACCGGGTCCATGTTCGCCGCGCGCCAGGCCGGGTAGATCCCGAACAGCACGCCGACCGCGGCCGAGATGCTGAACGCCATCACGACGTGTTCCGGCAGGATGATCGTCGGCTCCTTGAACAGCGGTTCGATCACGAGGCTCGGGAACGCCAGCCCGACCAGCACGCCGAGCAGCCCGCCGGTCGCGCTCAGCACGCCGGTCTCGACCACGAACTGGTAGATGATGTGCTGGCGCTTGGCGCCGAGCGCGCGGCGGATGCCGATCTCGCGCGTGCGCTCGGTCACCGTCGCGAGCATCACGTTCATGATCCCGATCCCGCCGACGAGCAGCGAGATGCCGGCCATGCAGCCCATCATGAAGTTCCACTTCCGCTTGCTCTCCTCGGTCTCACGGAGGAGTTCGAGCGGGACGGTGATCGAGTAGTCGTCCTGCTGCTGGTGGTAGTCCTTGACCAGGGTGCGCAGCACGTTCGCGGCCGGCAGGACGTCGCTGCTGTCGCGGAGGCGGACCTTGATCTCGTGGAGCTCCACGCGCTCACGGGAGAAGCTGCCGCCGGTGCTGATCGTCGTCTCGTCCCCGAAGCGGGTCCGTGACGTCGTGATCGGGATGAAGATGCACTGGTCGAGCGGAGGACCGACCGACCCGCTCGCGCGGCCCAGCTCCTCGAGGACGCCGACCACCGAGTAGCGCTCGGTGTCGACGCGGATCGTCGAGCCGATCGGATCCTCGAGCGGGAACAGCTCGGTCGCGATCTGTGCTCCCAGAACGCAGACGTTCCGCATCCGCTGGAGGTCGATCGGGGTCAGCCACCGCCCGCCGTCGGCGAGACGCATGCCGGAAACGGCCAGGAACTCCGGCTCCGTGCCGATCGCCGTGCTCGTCGTCCAGTAGCTGCCGTTGCGGAGCTCCTTCGGGGTCTCGCGGATCTGGACGACCTGCTCGGCGGCATCGAGGGTCCGACGGATCCGCTCCGCGTCGCGGTAGGTCAGGCCGTAGGCGGCCGCCGACCAGACGCTCTGCGAGCTGCTCTCCGCGGTCTGCGGGGGCTTCTTGCTGCGGATCAGGATGTTGTTGGAGCCGAGCGCCTTGATGCGCTCGAGCGCCTCCTTGCTCGCGCCCTCGCCGATCGCCAGCATCCCGATCACCGACGCGACGCCGAACAGGAGTCCGAGCATCGTCAGCGCCGAGCGGAGCTTGTGCAGCAGGAGGCTCTTGACCCCGAGCTTGAACGTGCGGGTGGTCTCGCCGATGCCGATCACGCGCGGTTCTCCACGATCGTCTCGATCTGTCCGTCCTTGAGCCAGACCGTGCGCTCGGAGCGGCGCGCGACGGTCTCGTTGTGGGTGACCATGACGATGGTCACTCCTTCTCCGTGCAGCTCGTCGAGCAGGCGGAGGATCTCTTCTTCGGTCTTGCTGTCGAGGTTGCCGGTGGCTTCGTCCGCGAGCAGGAACAGCGGGTCGTTCATCAGCGCGCGCGCGATCGCGACGCGCTGCTGCTGACCGCCGGACAGCTCCATCGGCTTGTGATCGAGCCGACCCTCGAGGCCGACGCGGAGCGCCAGTCCCTCGGCCTTCTTGCGCGACTGGGCGTTGACCTTGCCCTGGTAGAACAGCGGGACCTCGAGGTTCTCGAGGACGGTCAGCTGGGGGATCAGGTTGAACGACTGGAAGATGAAGCCGATCTCGCGGCCGCGCACTTCGCTGAGAGCGGCGTCGTCGAGGTCGGCGACGTTCCGGTCGCCGAGCACGTAGCGCCCCTGGGTGGGGCGGTCGAGGCAGCCGAGCAGGTTGAGCATCGTGCTCTTGCCCGAGCCGCTCCGCCCCATGATCGACACGTACTCGCCCTTCCGGATCCGCAGCGACACGCCGTTGAGCGCTCGCACGATCGTCGAGCCCATCTGGTAGTGCCGGTGCACATCCGCGAACTCGGCGACGACCTGTCGTGCGTCCGCGGGTCGGGTCGTGGCGGGGTCGTTCGCTGTATCAGCCGCCACGCTGCTCTCCATTTCCGCCGGCCGATCCGCGGCGGCCAGCGCCGCCGCCGGGGAAGC
>JAQCBR010000195.1 GCA_027621295.1 Planctomycetota bacterium | reverse complement strand
CGAAGCGTCCCCCGGATCGGGTCGTCGACGGTGGGGAGCTCGGACGCGGGGAGGACACGACGGCGCGGAAACTACGATGGAGCCGGTGTGTCCGCAAGTGGGCCCGTCCGGCTCAACACGTGCATCCCGATGGCCGATAGCAGGGCAGTGGGATCGTCGGCCGTCGCGGCCGGGCGACCCGCGTCGGCACGGCCCCATCGAGGATTCCATGGCTCTGAAAGGCGACCTCGCCAGCGTCGACCTCGCACAGGTCTTCCAGATGCTGGCGCTCAACCAGAAGGTCGGGATGCTCTGCATCACCTCACCTCGCGGTTGGCGCGCGCTCCACTTCGAGCCTCGCGGCTTCTGCCCCTACTTCGACGAGCACGTGCTGCTCGACAAGGTCGTGGGGCGCGCGACCCGCAACGGCCAGCTCGATGCCGACGTGGTGCGCGTGGCGCGGCACCAGGCGGTCGCGTCCGGCGTGGGTCTCGCGGACGCGCTGATCGACGCCGGGCACCTCACCGAGGAAGAACTGGTCTCCATGCTCCGGTCCGAGATGGAGGAGGAGATCTACGAACTGTTCTCCTGGGAACAGGCGACGTTCGAGTTCCTCGAGGGTGCGAGCTCGATCGAAGGACGCGACGGCCACATCGACCAGCGGTTCGTGTTCAGCACCGACACGCTCATCATGGAGGCGGCCCGCCGCATCGATGAGTGGTCGTTCATCGAGGATCGGATCGACAGCCCTCGTGAGATCTTCCGCGTCGCCGGGCATGCGCGCCCTGACGACGAGCTCGAAGACGTCGCGCTGGCGGTGTTCGACCTCGTCGACGGCAAGCGTGACGTCACGCGACTGATCGAACTCACCGGAATGCCGCCGTTCCTGGTCCACAAGGGGCTGGCTGTGCTGCTGGACGAGGGGCTGATCGAGTCGGTTCCCGAGGCGAACCTCCCCAAGCTCGCCGCCGAGTGCGAGGCGGAGGGCCGGATGGAGGACGCGGTCCACATCCACGAGCGTGCGATCGAGATGGGGGTCGGCCTGCCCGGCGCGCACGAGCAGGCAGCCTCGCTCTACGAGGGCCTCCAGGAGTTCGAGAAGGCCTGCGAGCACCACAAGCAGGTCGCAGAGATCGCGGTCGAGTCGGGCGACGTGCGTCGAGCGGTCGAGATCCTCGGTCATGTCGTCGACATGCTGCCGACCGACCTTGCCGCGCGAGAGCGACTCGTCGAGCTGACGGTCGGTCGTGCCGATCTCGCAGCCCGTGGCTTCGATCCGGTCTCGCACGGCAAGGAGCTCGTCGATCTCTATCTCGCGGTGGGCGAGGTGGACCGGGTGCGTGGCGTGCTCGAGCGTCTCCTCCGGGACAACCCCTACGACATCGAGCTCAAGAAGAGCCTGATCAACGTCCACACCAAGGCGGGCGACAGCCGTCGTGTGGTCGAACTCTACGAGTCGATCGCCGAGGACCTGGTCCAGGCACGCAAGCCGATCGAGGCGATCAAGTACCTGCAGAAGATCCTGATGCTGGATCGGAACCGCAAGGACATCGCCGAGCGGATCCGGTCGCTGTACGTGCTCGACGAGCGTCGTCGTAGCCGGCGTCGCAGTCTCGTGTGGACGGCCGTGGCAGCGGTCGTGGTCGCTGTGCTCGGCACCGGCTGGTGGTTCTACGACGAGCATGCGCGCGACGAGCTCGGTCTCGTCCACGTGCGGGCCCAGGAGCGGGTCGACGCAGAGGACTACGCGGGTGCACTGACCGACTACCGGACCTTCGCGGCGGGCTTCCCTCTGACGACCGCGCTGCGTGACGTCGATGCGGAGGTCTCGCGGATCGAGAGTCTCGAGCTCCGTCACGAGCAGCAGCTCGCGCTCGAACGTCGGAAGCGCGCGGAGCATCTGGCCGGGGTGCGCGCCGGCTACCGCGCTGCCTGGGAGGCGGTCCCGAAGCTGATCGCCGCCGAGGATCTCGACGGCGCGCTCCGCCGGTGCGAGGAAGTCCGAGCGGCGATCGACACCGAAGGGGACTCCGAGGACACCGCCTGGGCGGAAGAGGTCGGGCTGGACGCCGAGCTCCAGGGGCTGCGGACCTACGTCGCGGCCGCGTTCGATCTCGATCGGCAGGCTCGTGCGGCGCTCCGGGAAGGGGACTGGCGTGAGGCGAGGAACATCCTGCTCGGCGCCGTCGACTCCTACGGACTCTCCGCGACGGTGCGGGCAGCCCGCGTTCCCGTCGAGGTGCGTACACGCCCTGCAGGTGCCGAGGTCTACGTCGGCGGTGAGCCGGTGTTCGACGAGACCGGTCAGGTCCTGCGGACCCCGTGCGTCGTGGCGCTCGGACACGTCGAGCGGGAGGACGTCGAGGTCCGCCTCGCCGGCTTCGTCCCTGCCCGCGTCCAGATCGACGTCCGGGAACACGAGACCATCGACGCGCTGCTGGAGGCCGTGCCGGCCTCGGTGCTGGGTTTCGCGGAGCCGATCCGCGGAGCGACCACCGTCCATCGAGGTCACCTCGTCGCCGGGCTGCGTGGTGGCCAGGTCGGCATGCTGCGGATCGAGGACGAGCGGAGCCGGGTGCATCAGCTGCCCGGACTCGACGAGGTCGACGGCCGCGTCGCGTTGACGCATGCGGTCGCGGTGCTCTCGACCCGTGAGGGTCGCCTCGTCGGGCTCTCCCTGACGCGCGGTGAACAGCTCTGGTCGGAGCGACTGACCGCTCGTCCGGTGCACGACGTGCTGGTCCACGCGAATCGCGTGCTGTTCGTCGATGAGCGTGGGCGATTCGTCGCCTACGACGCCGCCAAGGGCGGGGACCCGCTGTGGTTCGTGCCGTCCGTCGGCCGCACGGTCGGCAGACCGGTCGCGGAAGGCCGATTCGCCTACGTCGCGCTCGAGGACGGACAGGTGCTGGTGATCGACGCGCTGGAAGGCGGCGTCGCCGAGCGTGTCCGGGTCGGCCGTGGTCTGACCTGCGGAGTCCTGGAGGCGGACGGCACGGTCCTCGCGGGGACCGACGCGGGTCGCCTCGTTGCGATCCGACCGGGTGCAGCGCGACCGGTCTGGGAGCTCCAGCTGCCCGATGGCGCGCTCGTGGAGGAGATCGTCCGGGCGGGCCATGCGGTGCTCGTGCGGACCCACGACCGGAAGATCATCGCCGTGGACCTTCGCGAGGGCAGCATCCAGGCAACCGTGCGCTTCGACGGCCGCATCCTCGCGGGACCCGTCGTCCGAGACGGCGGTGGTGGAGAGCTCGAAGCGGTCGTGGTCACCCGGGACGAAGGTTCGGACCACGACGTGCTCCGCGCGTATCAGGTCAGGGATCTGTCGCCCGCGTGGTTCTTCGAGGACGGCGGTGAGTTCGCCGGCGCGCCGACGGCCGCCGGGCACGACCTGTTCCTGCCCGGGTCCTCCGGCGAAGTCGTGAGGTTCCGATGACGGGCCTGCTCAACTCGGAGCCGGATGTGGTCGATAGCGCTGGGAAGAGCCGCTCGCTGTCCGGGCGATCCGCGGGGAGCGAGGGTGAGGTGGCGCGATGAACCTGATCCAGAAGCTGAAGATCTGGAAGGAGCTGCGAAGGCTCGAGGCGCGCGTGCGCCAGACGCCCTCGCCGTCGACGTTCATCGATCTCGGACAGGTCTACATCAACCTCGGCATGCACGAGCGGACGCTCGTGCTCGCGGACGAGGGGTTGGCCCTGTTCCCCCAGTCGGCAGAGCTGCGCAAGCTCCGTCGCTTCGCGCACAAGACGCGCCTCAACCAGCGGATCCGGGAGCTGCGCGCGAGTCTCGCGGGCAGCCCGCGCGCTGAGGAGTACCGAGAGCTGGCCGGGATCTTCCTGGAGATCGGCGACCTCGAATCCGTCCAACAGGTCTGCGAGGAGTGCCTGCGGCGCTTCCCGTCCGAGACCGGGGTCCTGCTCATCCAGGCGCGGGCGTGGCTGTCGACCTTCTACCGGGATCTCAGCGCACGGGCCGGGCTGACGGCTGTGTCTCAACTGCGGCACCTTGTTCGCGCAGAGCCTCGGAGTGAGGTCGGGCACCGGCTCCTGGCGGAGGTCTCGTTCCGTGTCGGGGCCGACCGCATCGCGCGGCGCCACGTCGACGAGCTCTACCGTCTCGAGGCCGTCGACGCCGAGGTCGAGACGATGCGCGACGAGCTCGGCGATCCGGCAGGCGAAGACGACCTGGAATCGCTGTTCCACGCCGTCGAGCGGCGCGGCGCCCTGACTCGTGCGCCCCTGTTCCCGTCGACCCGCGGCGTCGCGGCGTCACGGCGTTCCAACGACTCGTTCGACCGCGCGCGCGCGGCGCTCGTCCAGGTGACGAGACTCGAGGGCGTGCGCAAGGCGGCCTACATCCGGGGATCGAAGGCGCTGGTCCGCGGTGACATCCGCGACAGCAAGGATGGGTTCCTTCGCATCTCGCGGGTCGTCGCCCGTGCCGCCCAGCGGGCTGCACGACGCATGGACATCGGCAGCTTCAACAAGGGAGTCGTGGACGCGGACGGCCAGCGGATCTGTCTGTGCAGCTACGGCGAGGTCCTCGCGGCGGTGGCGTGCGCGCCCAACGCGCCGACCGATGTCATCCTGGACGAGCTCCAGGAACTGGTCGCGGGATCGCTCGCAGTCGGGTCGGGGAGGGACGCGTGATGGGTGGCAAGACGCTCGGTGAGCTCCTGGTCGATCTGCGCGACGTCGAGGGTGTGCGTGGCTGCGCGCTGTCGACCAACGACGGGATCATCGTCCGCAGTGAGTTGAACGGCCGCTTCCGCGACGACGTCGTCTCGGGGTTGGCGTCGTTCCTGCTCTCGACCACGCGCCGTGCGTTCGACGAGGCTGGTGAGGCCTCGGGTATCGATCGCTTCGTCGTCCACGCGACCCACGGGAAGATGGTCATCAAGAGGGTCGAGGACGCGTTCCTGATCGTCATCACCGACCAGTTCGCGCGGCTCGATTCCCTGCTCCGCACGGTCGACGCAGTCGCTGCGCAGATGTGCGCGGCGTCGCGGCTGGACGTCTGATCCCGCATCGGGAGCGGCTCCGGAGCCGACCCCGGGATTCGTTCAAGCCGGACCGTCCCCCTGCTCGAAGGAAGCAGGAGAGGTCACCTCGCGCCGAGGGGGCCCGAACGGAAGCGTCGACGGTGGAGACGTCGGACCGCTCGCCCTTGTCCCGGGCGCGGCCGGCCGCATCGCGACAGAGCGGGAGCGACACACAGCCATGGTCCAGATCAACTTCGCCCTCAAAGAGGTGAACTGCAAGATCGTCTATTACGGCCCGGGGATGAGTGGCAAGACCACCAACCTGGAGATCGTCCATCAGAAGGCGCCCGAGGAGAACAAAGGGGACCTCACGTCGATCTCGACGGAGGGTGACCGCACTCTGTTCTTCGACTTCATGCCCCTCGATCTCGGCACCGTGGCCGGGATGCGGACGAAGTTCCAGCTCTACACCGTGCCGGGGCAGGTCTACTACAACTCGACCCGCAAGCTGGTTCTGCAGGGCGTGGACGGCGTGATCTTCGTCGCCGACTCCGATCCGGAGAAGATGGCGGAGAACATCGAGAGCTACGAGAACCTGATCGAGAACCTCGCCGAGTACGGCAAGGACGTCCGAGAGCTCCCGCACGTGCTCCAGTACAACAAGCGGGACTGCCCGAACGCGCTGTCGGTCGAAGAGATGGACCGACAGCTCAACCGATTCGGCGTTCCGACGTTCGAAGCGGTGGCCGTGACCGGTGAGGGCGTGTTCCCGACGCTCAAGGTCCTCGCTGGCATGGTGCTCGAGAGCATCGATCGGATGGACAACCGTCGTCAGCCGGCGCGCGCTCCGGCGGCCCGCCCCGCTGCGCCGACTCGTCCGCAGCAGCCCACCGCGGCCACCGCTGCGCCGGCCCCACGGGCGCAAGC
>JAQCBR010000194.1 GCA_027621295.1 Planctomycetota bacterium | reverse complement strand
CGGCCGTAGATCGCCTTCGGCGTGCCGGTGGCCTTGTTCCACACCGCCTCCCAGAGCGGCCCCTGCTCGGCTCGGAAGGCCAGCCAGGCGTCCGACACGGGATCGCGGGTCTCGAGGGGCTCCTGGGCGGACAGCGCCGCGGCAAGGAGGGAAAAACTGATCAGAGCTGCAGATCGATGCATGGGACGAACTCTGGGGCGGGCGCTGCGCGGAATTCCGCGGTCAACACGTTGCTGGAAGAGAGCCGTCACCGAGCAGCCATTCAGGCCATCGATCTGAGGCGGGAAGGCACCGCGGATGATTCGAAACGGCGGCCTGAACATACGTCACGGAACCAGGGAAGAAAGCCCACCAGAACGCTGGGTGCGGTCACCCCACCGCCAAGCCTCACGATTCCCCCGAAATCATCGGGAATGCGGAGCCGCGCCGGAGACTTCCGGGGAAGCGCAAGACCGCGACCTCGACGGGGCGCGCCTGCGCGACGCGTGCCGCGCTCTACGCCGCGCCGGACGCGGGGTCAGCGCAGCCAGGTCTGACCGCTGCAGCTGAGCCCCGTGCGCGGCTGCCCGGCATGCGGCCGGACAGTCCTTCGATCGACCTCAGTTGCCGATCAGCAGCACCATCTTGTTCGACACGTCGAACGCGTTGTTGATCATCGAGACCACCTGTCCGTAGATCAGCACGCCGCGCGTCGCCGGATCGTTCGACGCAGGCAGCGTCGCCTGGTAGCCACCCGAGGCGTCCAGGCCGATCGGCAGCGCGTTGAAGTCGAGGCCCACCGCGAGCTCCGGCAGACCCGGGATCGAGGTCGGACCCTGGGACAGCGAGATCAGCACGACGGCCGGGGCGAGCGGATCACCCTGGATCGACAGCTGCGTCGAGCCGCCCAGCGGGACCTGGGCCGGATCGAGCGTTGCCTGGATCACCGGCGCCGGCAGACCCTGGAAGCTCAGGACCCGGACGTCGTCGATGTTCCAGCCGCCAAGCTCGATGCCCTGATCGGAGTTGAGCCCCCACTCGAGCTGCACCGACGGGTTGTTGTCGACCGACGGGGGCAATGCGACCTCGAAGTCGGTCCAAGCGGTGTCGAGGTGGTCGACGTTGGCGTCGTTCACCCAGATCTGCTGGCCGTTGACCGAGATCGTCGCCTGGTCGTAGATGCCCTTCTCGACCGTCAGCCAACGCCTGAACGCGAGCTTGACTCCCTGGGCGCCGGTCAGGTTCAGCACCGGCGAACGCAGGTAGTTGGTCACGTTCCGCGCGTAGGCGCCGTTCCAACCCGGAGCGCCGAGGTCGTTCGCGTAGACCGCAGTCCCGCTCGCCGCGGTGTTCGGATCACTCCAGGCGACGCCGCCGGAGCTGCCCGAGCGACCCGCCGGAGTGCCGATCTGCCAGTCGTCCTGGGTGCGGACCTGGGCGTGCGTCCAGCCGTTCCCACCGGACTCGAAGTCCTCGACGAAGAAGACCGACTCCTCACCGACCGCGTAGCGGATCTCGCCGGCGTTCGGGTAGCGGATCTGCAGCCCCGTCGAGTGCGCGGCCTCGATGTGGTAGTCGACGGAGTTCGGCGACAGGACGCCGGGGATCAGCGCGACGTGCTCCGAGCCGTTGCCGGTCGCGACCATCGACACGGTCTGCGCGCCGGCGCCGAGGTCGTAGACGAGGTTGATCGAGGTGAACGATCCCGACAGTGCGACCACGTTGGCGCGGACGACCTGAGGCGCGAGCTGATCGGACGTGCTCGACAGCGCGGTGTGCGTGATCGAACCGACCTGGACCTGCGGGTAGGGCAGGTTGCGGCCGACGGCCGCCGCCTCGAGCGACGAGTAGTTCGGCGTTCCGTTCGCGAGGTTGCCGTCGTCGTCATCCATGATGAAGACCTCGCGGACCGCGTCCGGCTGGTTGGTCGCATTGGCAGCAAGCGTCCCGATGACGATCTGCTCGGCGCGCGCGGCGCCTGCCGCCTGGCCGAGGGCCGCGATCAGGTTGTTGCGCAGGTCCCACGCAAAACCCATCCAGGTCTGACCTTGCTGGTGGACACCACCGCCGGCCGGATAGTTCAGCGTGTTGTTGGCGTTGCGAACGATGCCACCGCTGGTCGTGAAGTTGCGGCCGACGATCGGATCCGCGAGGCGGTAGATCGACATGATGTCGCCCCATCCTTCGCTCAACCCGTCGGTCTGCGAGATGCCGCCGAACGCGTCGTCGACCCCGTGACCCCACTCGTGGTAGATCACCGAGTCGAAGGCGGTCATGTTGCAGGTCCCGCCGGTCGCATAGAAGTTGATCGTGTTGCCCGTGTAGTAGGCGTTGCAGGTCGACGCGATGTTCACGGCCGGCCGGATCTGAGCGATGTTGATCCGGTTGGTCGGGATGGAGTTCGTCAGGCCCGACACCCAGCGGTAGACGTCGTCGACGTACCAGAACGTCGTGGTCTGCGACCAGTCGAACTCACCGGGGTTGGGGCCGAGCAGCTGGATCTGCGCCGGCACGCCGGGCGTCGCGAGCGCGGAGCCGGTCACGAGCGTGCCCTGCCGGACCTGGATGCCACCGCCGACGAACTCGCCGCCACCCGCGCCGAGCGTGACGGTCAGCGTGACCGGAGCCGTGCCGCTGTAGGGAATCGTGAAGTCTCCGTTCACGTCGGTGATGGCCGTGCCCACACCGGCCGCCGTCACGCGCAGCCCCTGCATGGGCTCATTGGTGCGCGGGGTGAGCGGGTCACCCTTGTTCATCCAAGCACGGACGTTGCCCGTGATATCGACCGGCGGCGTGCTGGCCTTCCGCTTCGCGATCTCGAGCCCGACGTGGCCGCGAGCAACGGGCGTCCGCTCGGCGCCCGACTCCTCAGCGGCTTCACCGGCGACGTGCGTGTGGCCGAAACCGCACTCGTAGACTTCGTTCCGGAACTCGATGACGGCGCCGGTCCGCGCGTCGACGAAGACCTTGCCGACCGTGAGGTCGTTGCCGTTCCGCACGTCGACGGCCACCCGCCATGCGAGCCGCGGAATCGCGACCGCGGAACGGGAGTCCGGGTCGGCATGCACGACAAGGTCGGCGGCCGCAGCCATGTCGCGCGGCTCGACGCGAAGGTGTTCGTGGCCGATCGCCCAGGCGAGATCCGCCGGGACCGAGGGCTTGACCGCGAAATCTGCGGGGAACTGCACGGCCTTGCTGCCGAACATCGCGACGACGCCGTTCTCGTTCAGCCGCACATCCGCGCGACCCCCGAGAACTTCCAGGCCGGCGTAGCGCTGCTGGTAGACGAAGACGTAGAGCTGGTTGACCTTCTGACCGATGTCCTCGGCGAAGGTCGAGCGCCCCGTGCCTAGAAGGCCTGCGTGGCCGGCGAGCACGTCACCCGCGAGTTCGCGCGCGTGCGCGAGCCCGTCGACGCGCGGCGCGACGCGGAGACCCTGGCCGTAGATCGCCTTGGGCGTGCCGGTCGCCTTGTTCCAGGCAGCCTCCCACAGCGGCCCCTGCTCGGCGCGGAAGGCCAGCCAGGCGTCCGACACGGGATCGCGGGTCTCGAGGGGCTCCTGGGCGGAAAGCGTCGCCGCGAGGAGGGAAAAACTGATCAGAGCTGCAGATCGATGCATGGGACGAACTCTGGGGCGGGCGCTGCGCGGACTTCCGCGGTCAACACGTTGCTTGGGGAGAGCCGTCACCGAGCGGCCGTGAGGCCACCGATCTGAGGCGGGCAGGTACCGCAGATACTCGGGTGCGACGGACGAAGCATACGTCACGCAACCAGGGAGGAAAGCCCGCCTGAACGCGGGGTGCGGCCACCCCACCACGCCAAGTCCCACGATTCCCCCGAAAACATCGGGGATGCGGAGCTGCGCCGAGGAGTTCCTGGGAAGCGCAAGATCGAGACCTCGACAGGCGCCTGCGCGACGCGTGCCGCGCTCGACGCCGCGCCGGACACCGCGCCCGACACAGAGTCAGCGCAGCCAGGTCTGACCGCTGCAGCTGAGCCCCAGCTGCAGCGCGATGGGGTCGAAGAGCACGGCCTGGAAGTAGAGATCGACGCCCGCGAGGCCCGGGTCGTTCGGGATCACGACAGACCACGATCCTTGTCCCGCAGGCAGCGCCACCTGTCCGAGGTTGGCGGTCGACACCGGATCGAGGTGCAGCGCGCGACCCAACCCGAGGTCGATCCGAGTCTGGCCGACGGCGCAAGCGATTCCCGCGACGCTGCCGACCGGCCCGGTCAGATCGAGGGTGAGACCCGCGCCCAACGCGACCTCGTGCGAACGCACGCGGAGACCTTCGCGCAGACCGAGAGCGTCGAACATCGCAGGCAGATCCGGACGAGTGCCGATCTGCCCGGCTGGGATCGACGTCCCGTGGGACCGCAGGAGTTGACGGACTTCCAGCGGACTCAACGTCCGGCCTTCCTGGATGCGCGCAGCGCTCGATAGTGCAGCGGCCACGCCGGTGAGGATCGCACTCGCGCTCGACGTGCCCGCGTACTGCTCGGTGTAGTTCTGGCGACGGTCGCCGTTCGGCGAGAACAGGGTGCCGTAGCCGAGCGTCGCCACGTCGTAACCCCAGCCGTTCGTGTCGATGCGGCTGCCGTAATTGCTGAACGGCGCGCGCACGGTCTGCGCCCCATCTGTCGCGCCGACGAAGATCGCGCCCGAGTCGCGCACCGAGAGATCGAAGCGCCGCTGGAACCGCAGGTCGTCGAGGTCGTTGTCCCCATTGCCCGCCGACTCGATGACGATCATCCCCTGGGTCGACGCGGTCAGGATCACGTCGAAGTTCACCCGGAAGTACTCGTAGGGAACGATGTCGTCCGGCTTGGTCAGCTGGAGGTTGTAGCCGCCGATCATCGTGAGCACGTCGCCCGGACGGGACCGCAGGATCGCCTGCGCCGCCGCGCTCGCCAGCGACACGTGCTGGTCGACGGGAACGAGCTGGAGATGCGTCGCGTCGACGACGCCCGTCATCCCGTAGCCGTTGCGGCGCGCGTAGAGGAGGCCGACGACGCCCGTGCCGTGGTTCGATCCGTTGCCGGTCCCCGTCGTCATCGAGCCGACGAACTCCGCCGGCGTCAGGCCCAGGTCCTCGTGATCCCAGACCCAGTCGGCCTCGACGTGGAACACCGAGACGTCTTCACCTCGCGCGCCCAGCACCGACCGCACGCGGTCGAAGCCCATGCCGTCCGGCGCGGCACCGCGGTAGCCCTGGTAGCTCTCGAAGCTCGGCGTGAACGGCGGGATGTCGTCCGGCGTCGACCGCGCCGCGCCCATCGTGCCGACCGGAGCGCAGGGCACGCGGATCGGTTCGTGGTCGGCGTACTCGACCAGGCTCGACCGGCGCAGCGCCGCTCGCAGGGCGCGTGCCAGCTCGACCTCCCCGACGTGGATGCGGAACCACAGCCCGAGGTGGCCGGGACGGACCGCGCCCTTCGGCAGACGCTCGTCGGCCTCGGCATGCCAACGATCGAGGGTCTCGAGCGGCACCTCGACCGAGCGCTCGACCCGGTCGGCGCGCGCGAACAGCGCGGCGATCCGCGACAGGTCCGCTCCTGTGCGCGAGGTCAGCTTCCCGCCGGCCTCGAGCACCGCACCCGAGCCCTCGGCGAGCTTGACCTCGATCCACTCGGGATCGTGGAGGTAGGACGGAGCGTCCTGCATCGCGGTCCCGATCTGGGACGGAGCAGCGGCCGCGGCGGCGACCGCCAGCAGAGAGGCGAGGACGAAGTGGCGCATGGATCTCGACCGTTTCCCGGTCCGGGCAAGGATACTCCGGTTGGACGGGCTGCGCAGGCCGAGCGCCACACCTGCCAGCAGGAGGAACCGATCCAGGCGATCGTTCTACCCGGACTTTCCCGATGGGTGCCCCCCATCGGGCCCCGCGCCTCGTCGGGCGCAGGCCGGGTCAGAACCCGACCTGCTCCTCGCC
>JAQCBR010000041.1 GCA_027621295.1 Planctomycetota bacterium | reverse complement strand
TCCACAGCGCGTGGACGCGCGCCAGCGCGTCGCCGGTCCGCGCGACGCGGACGATCTCGCCGAGGTGGTCGTGCGCCTCGTGCGGTCGACGGACGAGGCGGCGCTGGGCGAGGTCACGGACCGCACCGTTCGGATGGTCGAGGAGCGCGACCGCGGTCGCCGCGTCAGGAACGCGCACGACCGGCGGCGCCGGGATCGGTGCCGCCCCAGCGCGAGGCGCCGGGTTGGCGACCGTCGACAACGACAGCGGCCCCGGGAGTCCGGAGCCTTCGACGACGGAGGTCGTCGACATCGAGCCGTCCGCGTGGCGGTACCAGTCCTGACCGCCACCGTCCGTCGTCTTCCCGATCACCGGGGCGTACGGAACGTCGGCCGGCCACTGCAGGGCCGGTGCATCCTTGGCGCCGTTGAGCGCGCGGAGCCACGTGCCGTCCGGCATCTCGATCCGGTCCGCGCGCGCGACCTTCTCCGGATCGACGCCGAGTTCTGTCGAGGCCAGGACCGGCGCCCCAGCTGCGGCAACCTGCGGATCGGGCACGACCCGCCAGATGCGGCCGACGTGGATCGGCGCGGCGAGCCCGCGCGCTTCGACCTGACGGCGCAGGTAGGAGGTCAGGTAGTTCCGGTGCTGGATCAGACCGCGGTACAGGTCGACGAGGTACAGCGCCCCGTCCGGCCCGGTCTCGGCGAAGACCGGACGGAAGCGCTCGTCGGTGGACGCGAGGAACTCGCGGTCGGGGTAGGCGTTCTCGCCGCGGGCGCCTGTCCCATCGACGGTGACCTTCGCGCGGCGCACGACATGGCACGCGGGCTCGACCGCGAAGACGTCGCCGCGGAGCTCGGGCATCAGGTCGCCGCGGTACACGGTCGGCGCGCACACCGCCGTGAAGGTCCGCAGACGACCGTCCTCGCGGAGCACGTTCTTCTGGTAGCCGCGGTTCACGCCGGGCGTGATCCGGATCGGCCAGACTTCCTGGCTGTGGCCGATCCGCTGGTTGTAGTAGGCCGGACGGTCGAGACCGGGGTGGAGCGCCACGTAGGACGGTGGTGCGAGGTGCGCGCGGAGGTAGTCGCTGTTGGTGTTGAACCAGAAGCCGCCCGCATCGTCCTTGCCGAGCCCCCACTGGCCGCCGAACGCGGCGGGCTCGACCTCCCACACGCCGTCGCGGAGCCGCAGGCGCTTGTCGAACCGCGCGAGGTAGATCCAGTTGTCGATACCGAACGTCGGCGTGTTCGCCGCGTGCTCCGGATCGGTGAAGCCGTTGTCGAACTCGACGCCGATCGACGTCCGCTCGTCGGCGACGCCATCGCCATCGCGGTCCTTCAGGTGGAGGAAGTGAGGCGGCGCGAGGACGAGAGCTTCACCGTCGCCGAGCGGCAGCACCGCGCGCGGCATCGCGAGCCCGTCGGCGTAGACCGTGCGCCGGTCCATCACGCCGTCGCTGTCGCTGTCCTCGAGGACAGCGATCGACCCCACCGCCTCCTTCTCGCCCGCGCCGTCCGCGTCCGGCATGTAGCCGCGCATCTCGACGACCCACACCCGCCCCTCCTCGTCGAAGCGGATCGCGACCGGGTCCTGGACCAGCGGCTCGGCGGCGACGAGCTGGACCCGGTAGCCGGGTTCGACCACGAACGTCGCGAGTTCCTCGGCCGGGGTCCGCACCGGCGAAGCCGGGATCACCATCCAGGCCGGCGGGTCCTCCTGCCGGAGACCCTTCGGGTCCTTCGCGTCTCCGGCCTGCGCGATCAGCGGAGCAGCGAGCCAGGGCAGGAGCGACAGGGGCAGGAGCGAGCGCATGGCGACGAAGTTAGTCCCCGAACGGTGCCCCTCCAAGCCGACCCCGGTCGGATCGGGATCCCCGCTCGTCAGGCGTCGAGCGCCACGCGACGACCTTCGGCAGCCGCGACGTAGGCCGCGTAGACGACACGCACGACGTCGGCGCCGAGACGTCCATCCGAGCGCGCGGGCCGTCCGCTGCGAACCGCGTCGACGAAGTCGGCGCACATCGCGAGGTGTCCGGACGTCCAGTCCTCGTCGGGGATCGGCGTCGTCCAGCCCGCGCCGGAATCGACCTTCTCCATGATGTAGGCGTCGCCGAACACCGAGGCGTCCGGCGCGTAGGCCTGCAGCAGATCGTTCGGACTGAGGTTGCAGCGGTAGCGGGCGTTGCTCGCCTGGATGTCGAGCCGGCTCTCCATGCCGCCGAGCGTCGTGTCCGCACCCCAGGCGAGGCCGCGAGACCCATCGGAGAAAGCGATGGACACGAAGCCCCAGTTCTCCACGTCCACCCAACCACGCGTCACGTAAGCCGCAGTCTCCGCGTCGAGCGCGGCGATCCTGGAGAGATCCGCGACGTCGGCCGTCACTGCCGTCGCGACGATCGGCGCAGCCCCGCGACGGCGAGCCTCCTCGCGCTTCAGCCAGAGCATCGCGCCGATCGGGTGGGCACCCAGGCGGAGCAGCGCGCCGCCGCCGGTGTGGCGCCACAGCTTCGAGTACGGGGAGTGCGAACCCTTGTGACTCTCGCCACCACGCATGTCGAGGATCGTCCCGTCGGCCTGGCCGAGGAGCCCCGCGGCGCGTACGACCCCGGGCGCGTAGACCCAGTTCTCGCCGTACATCAGCTGCACGCCGGCGGCATCGCAGGCGGCCACCATCGCCTCCGCGTCGGCGACAGCGAGTTCGAGCATCCGCCGCCTCGGCGTGGCCGCGACCTCGGCTTCGGGGTCGTCTCCGAGGTCCTGCCCCACGTAGGCGGTCAGCGGCTTCGTGCAGACCACGTGCTTGCCGGCACGCGCCGCCGCCTCGGTCATCGGCCGATGCAGATCGTTCGGAACGCAGAGATCGACGAGGTCGATGTCGTCCCGTGCGAGCAGGGCGTCGAAGGACTCGGCTGCACCTGCGACCCCGTGGGCCTGCGCGAAATCGGACGCGCGGGCCGGGTTCCGCGTCGCGACCGCCCGGAGCGCCGCGCGACCGCCCAGGGCGCGGTAGCAGCGAGCCCGGGTGGCCGCGATGAAGCCTGCGCCGACGAGTCCGATTCCGAGGGGGCGATCCTGCTGCATGGCGCGGATCGGACCAGACCCGCGGACACTCGTAAAGCGCGCGGCTGCACGTCCGTGACCCCGTGCAGCCTGCGTCCGGATTCCGAACGCCACTGGGACGAACTCTTGCCGAGGCGCGAATCACCAGCTGGGCGTGCATCCAGCCGACGCGACGGTCCTATCGGGGGTTGGGCGATGCGGAGCCTGGGGGACAGGGTCGGAATCCTGCCAATCGCACCGATCTGGTGCGCGGTTTGCTGTCCAGGACCGCGACGGCACACCGGCCCCTGGCCATCGCCGCCACCTGGACCCCGGCCCCTCGGGCCGCGCGGTTCGACACAACCTCGTCCCACACCCCGCGCGCGGACGGTCCGGCGCGGGACGCACACACACCTCCGACCACCGACTGGAGTTCGATGTCGCTGCGGAGCACACACCGCATCGCGTACCTCTGTTCTGATCCCGAACTCGAGCTCGGGGGCAGTGGCCAGGCCGCACGCAGCTTCTGCGGCCTGGCCCGCGGCCTTCGCGCTGCGGGCACCGAGGTCGCTCCGTTCGTCGGTTCCAGGCGTGGAACGCCGGAGCGGGTCCTGACGGGCGTTCGTGTCGTCCCTCCATGCCGGTTCCAGGACTCCGAGCGCGTGACCGCGCTCCTCGACAACGCCCAGGCTTTCGTCGCGGCCATGATGGCCGCGGGCCCGTTTGACGCAGTCATCGAGCAGCTGTCGTTCTGCGGCACCGCGGGACGCGACTTCGCGCGCGCCGCGGCCATTCCCTTCGTGCTCCGCGTCACCGACCGGATCTGGGAAGGCAACGATGCGCCGGGCAGCCTCCGGGTCGCGAACGCGCTGTGCATCGACGTCCTCCGCGACGCGGACCTCGTCAGCGTAACCCACGACGGGCTCGCACGGGCGCTCGGCAGGCTTGGAGTGACCAGCTCCCGGGTCATCGTCCAGCCCGGGGGCGTCGACCTCGACCGATTCGACGGAGCGACCGCAGCTCCCCCGCCACCGGCCGTCGACGACGGCCCGTCGGTCCTGCTCCCGCTCGAGAGGAGTCAGCCGACCGCGATCGCGCTGGCTGCCGATTCCGTCGAGGCGCTCAGGACGCGCCGCAGCCTCTCGCTACGGATCGCGACCTCGGAGCCGGAGTCCGCTGCGCTCGCGAGAGCGCGGGCGAGGAAGCGCCCCGACCTGATCCACGCCGAACCGCTGGCGACCGGGGCCGCCCTGGCCAGGCTCTTCCACGCGGCCGACGCGGTGATCTCCCACTGCGCGCCCATGCCGGGGTCGCGGAGCGACGACCTGGCGCTGTTCGGCGGGATCGCCGCGAAGAAGCCACTGATCGTGGGGCGGTCCGACGAGACCTCGAGCTGGACCGCTGGCATCCCGGGCATCCACTTCTTCCGGCCATGCCATGCGGAGGATCTGGCGATGGCTCTCGAGCAAGCGCTCGATCGCGAAGCGTCGCCCTGGCCGGCGACGGCCGAACGCGTCCGCCTCAGCGCTGGCTGGACCGCGAGGGCCCAGAGCCTCCTCGACGCGTTGGAAGCGCGGATGTCCAGCCGCCGCGGTCGAGCCTCGCGGACGTCCAGCTGATCCGTAAGGGACGCGCGTTCGCAGCGCAGCGTGCGACGGCCAAACCGCTGGAATCCTGGTCGGATACAACCGTTGTGGTCCCAAGGACCCGGCTCGACGCCTGTGGGGGGACGACGGGGTAGCCTTCGGTCCCGGTTGCCCATGTCCGCGCGACCGCCAACCCATGGTCTTGGCGCGGAACCCTCCATGGCAACGGCCGGTCCTGCCCCTCCCCGCCCCCGCATGAGCCAACCCAACACTCCGTCCTGGCGCGAGATCGGCGATCTCGACGCCCTACTGGACTCGGAGTCCCTGCTCGGGCTGCTCCGCGGTGCGGGTCTCTCGGCCGAGTCCGCTGTCGCGAACTACATCCGGCTGAAGCCCGGGACCGGGGCGCTGGTCGGACTCGCGCTACAGATCCGCGACGCTTCGGGCGAGATCCATGCGGTTCCCGCCTACATCCGCACGCACGGCGGCGACCGGACCGCCCAGCTGCTTCGCAAGTGGCACGCGGACCGTGCGATCCCGACGGCGTTCGGGGCGGGCGTCCGCGCGCTCGACGGCGGGCAGAGCGCGCTGTTCCTGTTCCCGAACGACACGGCGGTCCGAGGGATGCGCTTCGTCGCCGACGTCGACAAGCTGAAACGGAGCGTCTGCGCACTCCCGGCCGTCGGCGAGGGGAGGTTCCGCGTCCGGGGCCGGAAGTCCGAGCTGACGACCGTCCGCTACAAGCCGGAGAGACGACTGATCCAACGCGCACACCTCGCGCTGAAGGACGACGCGAGCGACGAACGTCGGGAGCGCTCACTCTTCCTCCGGTTCTTCAGCGACGACCGCGGTGGCCGCCTCTCGGCGTGGACGAGCCGACTGCGCGAGGGGCCTCTGGGCCGCGCTGTGCCCGAGCCCGTCGGCGCGATGCTCGACGGCCGGATGATGGTCGAGGAAGACGTCGCGTCGTCCCCACTCTGGGACCACGTGCTGGCCGGAACCGCACCCGCGGACGAGGTGGCCTTCGTCGTCAGCGCGCTGCACCGATCGCATCTCGATGACCTCCCGGACCTCGGCACGGACGAGCTCCTCCGACGTGTTGTGGAGATCGGCGAGAACCTCCGTTTCGTCGCCCCCTCGCTCGGGCCGCAGATCGAGCGTGTGCTCACCGCGATGCGCAGACGCGCTCCGCGCCGTCCGATCGAAGCCACGGTCCACGGCGACCTGCACCTGCACCAGTTCCTGCGTGCCGACGACCGGGTGGTCCTCGTCGACTTCGAGCGCCTCGGCAAGGGACATCCGTACCTGGACCTCGGGCACCTCGTCGCGCACACGATGCTGACGCGGCACCGCACGCCGGAGGCCGGGCCGGCTGTCGACGCGTTCCAGCAGCGCATCCTCGAGCAGCTGCTCGAGCGGACCGAGGGCGCCGACCGCGAGGACCTCCCGTTCTTCATCGGCGTCGGTCTGCTGGAGCGGGCGCTCCTGCCGTTCCGCCACCTCGCCCCGGATTTCGAAGCCCGGTGCGCCGCGATCCTCGACCGTGCCGCCGCTGTCCTCGATGCCGGCGAGGCGCCTGCGCAGGGTCCGACCGCGTTCCGGGATCCGGACTGTGGAACGTTCCATCCTCGCCCCCGCGGCCCTTGGCCGGGCCGTCGGCGCGGAGCGTCCGGACAGCGTGAGTACTGCACCTACGACCCCGATCTCGATCGGGTCGCAGCCGTGGACCCGGCGAACGACCGCAAGCTGCCCGGACTCCGATCGCTGCTCGGGCAGGGCCAGCTCGTCGCCTACCGGGCCGGCCGCCGCGCGACCGTCCGGATCGGCGAGCGCTTCGCGAAGGTCCTCCGACCCGGGCGCACGACGAGCATCGTCGATCGACACGCAGCGCTCGGCTCGATCCGCACCCCGGGTTTCCCGCGCGTGCCGGACATCGTGCAGCACGACGAGGGTGCCGGGGTTCTCTGGCTGGACACCGTGCCGGGCACCCCGCTCCACGAGATGCTCGGAGATCGCGTCGATCTGGACGACGCGACGATCTCCTCGATCGCACGGTCGCTGCGGGCGTTCCAGGATGCACCGCTCCCGGACGCCGATCTGTTCGTCGCCGAGCCACCGCGCTCGCTGCATGCCTGGGCACGCATCGCGCGGCCCCACGATCCCGGACTGGCCGCGCGCGCGGTGGAGCTCGCCGACAGCCTGCCTCCGCTCGCGGACGCGAAGCCGGCCCTCTGCCACGGCGACCTCCACGACCGCAATCTGTTCGTCCACGGAGAGGAGGTCGCTTGGATCGACCTCGACCTGGCCGCGCTGGGTCACCCGGCCACGGATGCGGGCAACCTCTGCGCCCACTTCGTGCTCCGTTCCCTCCAACGCCGCGGGGACGCCGCCCCCGGGCACGAGCTCGCCACCCGGCTCATCGAAGCGGTTTCGCGCGACGGGAACGCCCCCCGCCGCCACGAGATCGACCAGGAGCTCGCATCGACGTTGATCCGCCTCGCCTGCGTCTACCGATTCCGTTCCGGCTTCGACCAGCTGGTTCCCGCACTGCTCGACGAGGCCCAGACCGCGGTCGAAGCACTCACTCGGGAGGTCCGACGATGAGCCGGCCGGACTCCCTGGATCGCTCGCTGCCCGCGCTGGCCAAGGTGCTCCGCGCGCTCTGGCCGTGGCTGCGCAACGAACGCAAGTCGATGTCCATGGCGATCCTCACGCTGCTCGGCGGCGTGATCCTCAGCCTCGCCGAGCCTTGGCCGCTGAAGTTCGTCATCGACTCGGTGCTACCGGCTGCCGCGGGACAGGCCACCGCGCCTTTGCCCTTCGGCCTGGACCCGACCGGATTCCTGGTCCTGCTGGGCATCGGCGTCGTCGTCATCAGCGGACTGGTGGCGACGTGCGAGTACTACCAGAAGGTCTCCTTCGCGAAGATCGGCAACCGCATGCTGCGCGACGTGCGGGAGCACCTGTTCCTGCACGTGCAGAGCCTGTCGCTCGCGTACCACACGAAGGCCCGCTCCGGGGACCTCGTGATCCGCGCGACGCGCGACGTCAGCCTGCTGCGCGACGTGATGTCGACGGCGCTGCTGCCGATGATCGCCAGCACGCTGGTACTCGTCGGCATGATCGCGATCATGCTGGTGCTCGAGTGGCGACTGACGCTGCTCGCGATGACGGTGCTGCCGCTGTTCTGGTGGTCGACGTCGAACCTCGGCCGGAAGATCCACCGGGCCGCCCGCAAGCAGCGCGAGCGCGAGGGCGCGATGGCGTCCACCGCCAGCGAGTCGATCAGCGCGATCAAGGTCGTCCAGGCGCTGTCGCTCGAGGACGCGTTCGCCGAGGGGTTCTCCGGCAAGAACCGCGACAGCCAGAAGCAGGACATGAAGGCGGCGAAGCTGTCCGCCAACCTCGGGCGGGTCGTCGACGTCCTGCTCGCGATCGCGACCGCTCTCGTGCTCTACCAGGGCGCCCGCTTCGTGATGGGCGGCGACCTGTTGCTCGGCGAGTTCGTGATCTTCCTGACCTACCTGAAGCGGAGCTTCCGGCCGGCGAAGGACTTCGCGAAGTACACGGGTCGGATCGCCAAGGCGACGGCAGCCGGTGAGCGCGTGGTCGCGGTGCTCGAGCGCTCCCCCGACGTGAAGGACCACCCCGATGCGGTCGAAGCGCCCGCACTCCGCGGCGACCTGGAGTTCCGCGGCGTCACGTTCGGCTACGACGCGGATCGCCCGATCCTCCACGACGTAGACCTCGTCGTGCGCCACGGACAGACGCTGGCGATCCTCGGTCCCTCCGGCATCGGCAAGTCGACGCTCGCCAACCTCGTGCTGCGTCTCTACGACCCGACGGCGGGCACGGTGCTCGTCGACGGCCGGGACGTGCGGGACTACCGCATCAAGTCGCTGCGCCGCCAGGTGTCGATGGTGCTCCAGGACACCGTGCTGTTCTCCGGAACCGTCCGCGACAACATCGCGCACGGCCTCCCCGAAGCGACCGACGCCCAAGTTGCTGCGGCCGCGAAGCTCGCGTCCGCCGACAAGTTCATCGCCAAGCTGGCCGACGGCTACGACACCGTGGTCGGCGAGCGCGGGGCCACGCTGAGCCACGGTCAACGGCAGCGGCTCGCGATCGCCCGCGCAGCGATGCGCGACACGCCGATCCTGATCCTCGACGAACCGACGACCGGCCTCGACGAGAAGACCAGGCTCGAGGTCATCCGGTCGCTGCGTGAGCTTGCGCGAGGCCGGACCACGCTGCTGATCACGCACGAGACCGCGATGACCGAGGCCGCCGACCTGATCGTCTGCCTCGACGGCGATGCGGCCGCCGAGATCGGCTCCCCCGCGGAACTCCTAGCCCGACCCGGCCGCTACCGCGCGATGCGCGAGATGCAGAGCTCACTCCCCCCTCCGTCCCATGGCTGACCAGAACCCTGTCGACCCCCGCGTCTTCGTCGTCGGATGCCCCCGCTCCGGCACGACGCTCCTGCAGCGCATCCTCGATGCGCACTCCGAACTCGCCGTCGCGAACGACACGCACTTCGTCACGCGCGCAGTCGAGAAGCTCGGGCTTGCGGGCGCCGCCCGGAACGGGGAGGCGATCCCGCTGACCGACGAGGTCCTGGCAGCGGTGGTCGGGTACCACCGGTTCCGCCGCCTCGGCCTCGACTCCGCCGCCGTCGAGCGGGCCGCCGGCCGTGCATCGACCTACGCGGGCTTCGTCGGCGCGCTGTACGAGGAGCTCGCCCTCGCCAAGGGCAAGCGATTCGGCGGCGAGAAGACGCCCGACTTCGTGCGGCGACTTCCGCTCCTCCACGCGCTCTTCCCGGGGACGCGCACCGTGCACATCATCCGCGACGGCCGCGACGTGATCCTGTCGCTGCTCCAGTGGGCGACGCCGACGAAGGGCCCTGGCCGCCTCGCGACGTGGGCGGAGGAACCGCTGGCGACCGCAGCTCTGTGGTGGGAATGGCAGGTGCGGAGCGGGCGCAGCGCACGCGCGAGCGTCGGTGAGGACCGCTGCATGGAGCTGCGCTACGAGTCGCTCGCGGGCGATCCCGAGCCCGAGGCCCGTCGGCTCTGCAGCTTCCTCGGCCTCGACTACGACGCTTCGATGCTCGCGTTCCACGAGGGTCGCCGCCGCGACGACCCGAGTCTCGACGCGAAGAAGGCGTGGCTGCCCCCGACTCCCGGTCTTCGCAACTGGCGGGAGCAGATGGACGAGGACGGTCTCGCGCTGGTCGAGACGCTGATCGGACCGTTCCTCGAAGAGCTCGGCTACGAGAGGAGCGTCGACACCGTGACCGCGGAGGTCGCCGAACGTGCGGACTCCTGCCGCGACCGCTTCACGCAGGCCCTCGACGATCGGGGACGGCCCGAGCCCGAGGAGAGCCGGTGAGACCGCAGCCACATGCTGCACCGCAAGGCCTCCGCACGGCGGCCGCCGGCGGTTCTTCCGATACGGCCGGGACCACGGAGCCCGCTCCGGGACGGCCTCGTCGTGTCTGGATCCCGCACGCGAGGGCGTGGCCGGATTCCGGACTCGCGCCGGGGCCCGGGAGGCCGCGCGAAATATGGATGTTGCCCCAAAGATCCGGCAGTAACGATCTTTACGTCCACTTGACGCACCCGTCATGGAGATTTCGAGACAGCGGCGCGGACACGGTGCGGGAATTGCCCGGACGAGGGCCGCGATGTCCGCCCGTTCGACGCAGCCCCGACGCAACTTGGCCCAGCTGGTCGTGGGACTGGGTCTCGTCCTGGTCGTGCTGGCCGGATGCGCGCGCGGCACGCAGGGCAGCCTCCTCGGTGACGGCGGCGGGGGCGGCGGCGGAGGAGGCGGGGGTGGCGGAGGCGGAGGCGGAGGCGGGCCGGTCGAGCCGCCGCCGCGCGCCACGGAGCCCCCGTTCCTGCCCGGACTCAAGTCGATGGTCGCAGGCCCGGGCCGACTCCACGTCGAGTTCGCGCTCCCGGGTGACGGCTACGAAGCCGCGCTCTTCGTCGGCACCGATCCGGCCACGCTGTTCAACGGCACTCCGGTGGCCGCGGGCCTCGTCGCCGCGCGCGAGACCGAGTGGACCGTCCGGGGGCTGACGGACGGCACGCGCCTGTCGGTCGCGCTCGGCCTCCGCGCCGACGGCTCGACGACCTACGAGGCTGCCGGCCCGATCTGGACCGCAGTTCCGGGAGCCCCGCTCTACGTCGACGTGAACGCCAACCCGGCGATCGCGGACGGCCTGACTCCCGCCACCGCGTTCCCCGACCTCGGTATCGCGTTGATCCAGACGCTGTTCCGCGGCGGCGGGAACGTCTGGGTCCGCGGCGGCGAGTACGAGATCGGCGCGGCCTCGGTGTTCCCGAACACGTTCGTCTACGGCGGCTTCGACGGCGACTTCGACATCGACGATCGCAACCTCTCGTCGACGCGACTGCTCGGCGCTGCGGGTCAGGGCCAGCAGATCCTCGCCATGGCGGGCGGTCTCCAGGTCTCCGTGATCGACGGGTTCGTCCTCGACGGTCGCGGCAGCTTCCCGATCGGGATCGACGTCGAGAACACGCCCGTCGAGATCAGGGCGACCCGGGTCTCCGGGTTCACCGGGCGTGGCGTCCGTGTCCGCAACTCGTCGGGCAGCGACCTCGAGACCGCGGTGATCGCCGCGTCACGATTCGACGGCAACGGCGGCGACGGGATGTCGGTCGCCGGCCCCTACGTGATGCAGGTCGACTCGTGCACGTTCGACAACAACGTCCAGGAGGGCCTCGACCTCGATGACCTGATCGCTCCGGGCGGCGACACCGCCCGGCTCGAGGTCCAGGGTTCGCGGTTCTTCGGCAACGGCGCCGAGGGCCTCGACTGCGACCTCGCGACTCCCCTGGTCCCAGGTGCCACCGGCGGACGATTCCGCGTGCTGGTGCGGGGCTGCCGTTTCGAACGGAACGTCCTCGCGGGACTCCTCATCGACTCGGACTACGAGCAGGTGCCCGGCTGGAAGGCCGAGGTCACGGTCCGGGACAGCCTGGCCCGCGCGAACCTCGGTGCCGGGATCTCGTTCGACGCCGACGACCTGATGACCATCACGGTCGAAGGCGTGCAGGCGACCGCGAACGGCGGCGACGGCGTGCTGGTCACCTCCGAAGTCGTTCCCGGTCTCGTCACCGTGTCGTCCTCGGTGCTCGCCGGCAACGTCGGCGCCGGCATCCGGGCCGCCGCGGGGCCGACGTCCCCGCGCGCCGAGAAGACGCTGGCCGCCTCGCACTGCGTGATCGCCGGCAACGGCTCCGGCGGAATCGTCAGCGAAGTCGTCGAGGCCACCGCCACGTCGTGCGTCACCTACCTGCAGCCGAACCCCGCGGCGAACACGCTCCGATTCGGATGCCCGGACGCCACCGACCCGGCGGTGCCGGTGTTCCAGTACGCACCGCTCGGCTGGTTCCGGATCGCGTCCATCGACGGCGCTGCGCTGACGCTCGGCGCTGCGCCGACGGGCCTCGCGGTCGGGGACGCGGTGGAGGTCGGCGACGACGGCGCGCTGCGCCGGGTCGCCGCGATCAACGGCTCGGTGGTCACCCTCGACGCGGCGCCCGCGATCACGATCGCGCCCACCACGCTCTCGCTCTTCCCGACGACCGCGACGTTCGTCGTCGAGGACTACGGACTGGCTGCCACGAGCGCGGTCCGCGGACGCGGCTACGCGCTCCCGGGCGCAGCCCCGGTCGACCCGGGCTTCGAAGGGGCGCCGATCTCCGTCGACCCGGGCTTCGCCTCGGCGCCGACCGTCGACCGCTTCACGTGCCGCGACGTGCGGCCAGCACCGGCCTCCGGACTCGCTCGGAGCGCCGTTCTCGAGCTCGCTTTCTCCACGCCGATCGACCCCGCGTCACTCGGCTCCACCTCGATCCAACTCGTGGGCGACGGCGGACAGGCGGTCAACGCCAGGTTCACCGTCGACCAGGACACCCTCCTGATCGCCCCGCCCCAGGGCGGCTTCCCTCGTCCGGGCATGCGCGTCGAACTCGGCGCCGCCCTCCGCGACACGGCCGGCCTCCCCCTCTCGAACCCCCTTGTTCTCTCGCTGACGATTCGATGAAAGCCTTCTCCGCCCTTGGGAACCTCCCAGCCGTCGCCCTTGCGGCAGCGCTCTTCGGAGGCGCCGCACATGCCGACACCCTGACCGGACAGATCGTCGACCCGAACGGGGTCGGCATCGTCGGGGCCACGCTGACCTTCACCAACGGCGCCACGCCGCTGAACCCGGTCACCGGACTCAACGGCGTGTTCGCCTTCGTGCTGAACCCCGGCACCTACGACATCTCGATCGACCCGGGCGTCGCGGGCATAGCACCGATGCAGCTGCTCGGCGTGCAGGTCGCGGGCCTCACCAACCTCGGCACGATCCGCCTGCAGCCGGGCTTCACGATTTCCGGACAGATCGTCGACCCGAACGGCCTTCCTGTACTCGGCGTCGACACCGACGTCCGCGACGCGGTGACCGGGGCTCGGCTCTACACGCCGCGCGACAACACCGACCTCACCGGGAACTTCGTCGTGACCGTCCCGCCGGGCACGTACCGCTTCGACATCCGCCCGCCGGTCGACCTGCTGAACCCGCTGGCACAGCTGTTCGCGCCGCGGTCCATCGAGGGCGTGGTCGTCGCCGGCAACGTCGACCTCGGCATCCAGGCCGTCGAGACGGGCTACGCGATCACCGGAACGGTCCGGGACGGCGGCACGCTGCTGCCCGTCGAGGACGCCGACATCGACGTCGAGGACGCGATCACCGGCGAGAAGCTGCTGACCCCGAACGACAACTCGGACCCGCTCGGCGCCTTCGTCGTCGTCGTGCCGTCCGGCTACTACACGGTGACGATCGACTCGCCCCCGGGCAGCGCGCTGCGCGGCGAGCGTCGCTACAACATGCTGATCGGCGCCTCGACGCCGCTCGGCCTCGTCGACCTCGAGCCGGGCTTCGTGCTGTCGGGCGTGGTCACCGACGCTGCGGGCCTGCCGGTGCAGGGAGCCGACATCGACGTGCTCACCGTGCCGGGCGACTCGGCGTGGTTCCTGTCGAACGACAACACCGACGCGAACGGCAGCTTCTCCGTCGTCGTCCCGGCGGGCAGCTGCTACTTGACGGTCGAACCCCGGACCACTTCGGGGCTGGTCAGTGCGCGGACCGGCACGCTGCAGATCGCGGCGAACACCGCGCTGCCGACGTTCCAGCTCGCGGCCGGCGTCACGCTGTCCGGCACCATCACCAAGGCGAACGGTTCCCCGGAAGCGGGCTGCGACGTCGACGTCATCGACCCGTTGACCGGCCTCGAGATCCCCACGCCGGGCGACGCCACCGACGCGAACGGCTTCTTCTCGGTGACCGTCCCGGTCGGCACCTACGACCTCGCGTTCCAGCCCGAGGAGTTCAGCCTGTCCCGCGTCGACCGCGTCAACGGCGTGTCGGTCCGGGGCGCCACGGTGGCCAACCACCAGCTGTCGAACTCGCCGATCTACGCGCTGGCCTACGCGCCGGGTGAGCCCGACGTCGCGGCGACCGGCGGCATCCTGCCGATGTTCCTCGCCTACATGAACCTGACGGCCGGAACGGTGCCGACCATGGCGAGCATCGTGAACGTCGACCCGCTCGGCAACGAGCACTACCTGCTGCGTCCGATGCTCCTCAACCTGCCGGTCGGCTCGGGGATGTTCACCGGCATCCTGCTGCCGACGCCCCCGGTCTCGCCGACGCTGCACGGCCTGACCATGCGGATGGAGCTGCGCTTCGACGACCCGGTCACCGGCGCCGAACAGGACCACGACGCCGTCACCTACGTGATCCGATGACCCCTCGCGACCGACAAACACTGCGAGTGCTGGCCTACAGCCACGACTCCTACGGGCTCGGACACCTGCGCCGATCCCTGTCGGTGCTCGGGGCGATGGTCCGGCGCAACGCGCGCGTCCAGGCGATCTGCGTGACCGGATCGCCCACGCCCCACGTCTTCGACCTCCCTCCCCGCACCGAGCTGGTCAAGCTGCCGTGCATCACGAAGGACGACGACGGGGACTACTGCTCGCGGAGCCTCGCCATGCCGCTGCACGAGATCGTCGATCTCCGCAGCGACCTGATCACCGCGTCGGTCCGCTCCTTCCGCCCCCACCTCGTGCTGGTCGACCACGCGCCGACCGGCGCAGGTGACGAGCTGCTGCCCGTGCTGCGTCGCCTGCGGCACGAGACCCTGAACGTCCAGGTCGTGCTCGGGATGCGCGACATCATCGACGCGCCGCACCGCGTGCGGGCGCAGATGAGCAGCAAGGGCACCGTCGAAGTCCTGCGTCAGGCGTACGACGAGATCCTCGTCTACGGGGAACGAAGCGTGCTCGACGTGGCGGAGAACTACGCACTCCCCCAGGACGTGTCAGACCGAGTCCGCTACGTCGGCTTCGCGTCCCGTCCGCTGCGCGGCGTCACGCGCAGCGTCAGCGCCACGACCGATACCCCCAGCATCCTCGCGACCGCTGGCGGTGGCGGCGACGGCTACCGTCCGCTCCGCAGCGTCATCGCCGCGGTCCGCGGACCGCTCCGTGAACGTAGCCTCCGCGTCACGATCGTGACCGGACCACTGATGCCGGCCGATGACATCGCGGCGCTCCGACTCGCGGCCGGCCATGATCCTCGGATCGAGGTCCGCGTGACCGCCGACTCCATGCCCGAGCGCATGGCTTCGGCCGACCTCCTGGTCGGAATGGCCGGCTACAACACCGTCTACGAAGCGCTGTCCCTCGGCTGCCGATTCCTCGCGCTCCCGCGCTGTCGGCCTCGGCTGGAGCAACTCGAACGCTGTCGGCGCCTGGAGCGGCTCGGCCTGCTCCATCTCGTCACCGAAGAGAACGCCTCCGACCCGAACACGCTGTCGGTCGCGCTCGAAGCCGCACTGGCGGCTCCCGCGCCGCGGGACAACCAGTCGGGCCTCCGCTTCGATGGAGCGGAACGGGCTGCCGAACACCTCCTCGCTCGCCTCGAAGCGCAGGGCAATCCTGCGCGCCAAGAAACCAGCCACGCGGGTCAGCGATGATCCCGGACCCCAAGATGCACGTCGGCTACGTCCTCAAGAAGTTCCCGCGCCTGTCGGAGACCTTCATCCTCAACGAGATCCTCGAGCTCGAACGCCAGGGGGTCCAGGTGACCGTGCTGTCGCTGATGCGACCGGACGACACCCGCTTCCACCGGCGGCTCGCAGACCTGCGCGGCGACATCGTCTACCTGGGCCAGCAGAAGGGCCCCGAGTTCCTCGACGGCCTCGGCCGGAACGTCGACGCGCTGCGCGCCGTGAAGGACGAACTCGCCGAGGACTTCCTCGAGCTCCTCGCAGAGCGACGGAAGGACCTCTGGACGATCCTCCGCGGCGGCTTCGAGGTCGCGGCCGAAGCGCAGCGGCGCGGCATCACCCACCTGCACGCCCACTTCGCGACGATCGCCACGCAGGTGTCGAAGATCGCGTCGACGATCTCGGGCCTCCCCTACAGCTTCACGTGCCACGCGAAGGACATCTACCGCGACGGCGTCGAGCCAGCCCGGTTCCAGCGGCTCGTCAACGGAGCTGCATTCGCGGTCACGGTCTGCGAGGCGAACAAGCGCCACATCGTCGAGAACCTGGCGCCGGACGCGGCCGACGAGGTGATGGTCCTCTACAACGGGATCGACCTCGAAGCCTTCCACCCGTCGATCCGGCAGCCCGCCGCCGAGACCACGCTGCTCGGCGTCGGCCGGCTCGTCGAGAAGAAGGGATTCGATGACATGATCCGCGCGGTCGCCAAGCTCCGCGGCGAGGGACGCACGCTTCGCTGCGTGCTCGTCGGCGACGGCGAAGAGCGCGCGAGCCTCGAAGCCCTCTCGGAGGAGCTGGGAGCAGACGTGGAGTTCGCCGGTGCCTGCACCCAGGACGAGGCCCGCGCACACATGGGCCGCGCGACGCTGATGGTCCTGCCCTGCATCATCGGGGACGACGGCAACCGCGATGCGCTGCCGACCGTTCTGCTCGAGGCGATGGCATCGGGCCTGCCCTCGGTCAGCACGCCCGTCGTGGGCGTCGGCGAGATCCTCGGCGACGAAGAGGGCGGACTCCTGGTGCCGCAGCGCGACCCGGACGCCGTCGCAGCGGCCATCGCCACCCTCCTGGACGATCCGGCACGTCGCGACCGCCTCGCTCTCGACGGTCGCTCGCGCGCCGAGCGGCTGTTCGCCGTCGAGCGCAACGTCGCCGTCCTCCGTTCTGCCTTCTCCGCGGGAGCGCCCCGCCATGGAGACGCCCGGTGAAACCCCTCTCCCGACGCCTGGCCTACATCTGCTCCGACCCCGGGATCCCGGCGGACGGCAGCAAGGGGGCGTCGGTCCACTTCCGTGAGATGGCCCGCGCGCTCCGGGGCCACGGCGTCCGCGTCGACCCCTTCGTCGCACGCGGAGGCCCGTCGCCGAGCAGCGCGTTCCCCGGGGTCCGCGTGTTCCCACCCGCGAAGGGACCGGACAAGGCCCAGGCGCTGCTCGACAACGCCGAAGCGATGGCCGCGGCGATCGACGGTGCCGGTTCCTACGACGCGGTCTACGAGCGGCTCTCGCTGTTCGGAACCGCGGGTCGCGAGGTCGCGCGCCTCGCCTCGATCCCGTTCATCGTCGAGGTCAACGCCCCGCTGTGGGAAGAGGCCGCTCGTTTCCGCGGACTCGACAACCCTGACCATGCGCTCTCGGTGTGTCGCGAGGTCCTGCTGTCCGCGGACATCGTCCTCGCGGTCTCGACCGAGCTGGCGCGCGTGCTCATCGGCATCGGCGTCCCCGCGTCGCGAGTCCGGGTGATGACGAACGGAGTGCACCTCGAGGCCTTCGACGAGGCGACCCCGATCGCCCCCCCGCGCGTGCTGAAGGACGCCCCGATGCTGCTGTTCTCGGGTTCCCTGAAGGAGTGGCACGGTCTCGAGTTCCTGTTCGACGCCCTCGAGGCGTACCGGGAGCGGCGCACGGTCACGCTGCGCGTGGTCGGCGACGGGCCGCTCGGCGAGCGGGTCCGTTCCGAGGCTCGGCGTCGGCCCGATCTCGTGTTCGCGGACGGGGCCGTCCCGCACGAGCAGGTCCCGGGACTCCTGCTGGGCGCGGACATCCTGGTCGCTCCGTACACCGGCGCATCGCCGAAGTACTTCTCGCCGCTCAAGCTCGTCGAAGCGATCGCCGCGCGAAGGCCGATCCTCGCGAGCCGCGTGCCGCCGGTGCTCGAGGCCGTCGCCGGTGTGCCCAACGTCGCGCTGTTCCGCCCGGACGACGTCGACGACTTCGGGCGGGCTCTCGACACCCTTCTCGACCGGAAACCGACCGGCTGGTCGGACCGCCACGAGAACCTGCGCAGCGGCTGCTGCTGGACGGCGAAGGCCAGGGAGGTCCTCCGGCTCCTGGACAACCTGGACTCGGTCGCCGAGAGGGCGGAGGCAGCCTGCTGATGCAGGAGACGGCTCCTCGCCGCCGCCTTCTCGACGCCGAAACGGCGCGCGCGCTCGCCGGGCGCCTCTCCAACCCGAGCGGCCTCGACATCCGCGGCGTAGCGCTGCACGCGGTTCACAGACCGGCACCCGACGTCGCGCTGTCGGCGTGGCGCGTGTCGTTCGTCGACGGAGTCGAGGGCCCGGTTCCCGACGCGATGATCACGATCCACCAGGGTCCGCCGTCGAGAATCCAGCGGGACCAGCGCCACTTCGAAGGGCGAGCGGAGCGGGCCGTGGCCGGGGAGCTCGCCGGATGTGTGCTCGAGGGCGACGAGACGATGGTCGTCGCGTTCCCGTCCGACCACCGGCTCCGGGACCTGCGCTGGCTCCACCGACCGTCGAACCTGATCCGTCTGGTGGTCACCAGCGGCGTGGATGCCCCAGGTCCAGGGGAGCGGTTCTCCAAACGCCGCAGCGCGTGCGCGGTCCTGCGCTACGTGCCCGAGCAGCGCGCGGTCCTGCAGTGGGATCTACCGATCATCGACGACGCGACGGGGGAGGTCCGGCGCTCCGTCTCGGTCCACGCGCTCGTCGACGGACGCGCACCCGCACTCGACCCACAGGTCGTCGCGAGGTCGCTCGCTTCGATCGGCGTCCTCGTCCCCACCGTGCTCGCCCGACCACACGCGGGCGTGGTGCTCGAGACGACCGTTCCCGGGAGATCCTGGCACGGTGAGCCCGAGGATGCAGAAGTCCTCGGCGCAGCGATCGCTCGCCTGCACGGCGCCGAGACGTCGGACGACGCGCCGCGCACGGGCGTCGTCGACGAACTGGACCGCGTGCTGACCGCCGCACGTCTCCTGAAGGCGAGCGACGCAGGACTCGGGAAGTGCGCGTTCGCCGTCGCGGACGCACTCGCGATGTGTCCGCCTCCGCCATGCCCACCGGCCATGCTCCATGGCAGCCTGCGACCCAGCCGTTTCCGCGTGCGCGATGGTCAGCCCGGTCTGGTCGGACTGGGCCAAGCGATCGTCGGCAGCGCGGCGATGGACCTGGCCTCACTTTGGTCGGAAGCGAATTGGGACTCGTTCGACGCCGCTTGGATGCCTCGCTTCGAACAAGGCTACGCTTCGGTGCGTCCTCTACCCGGGGCGTCGACCCGTCGTTGGTTCCTCGCGGCAGCGATGGTCCGCACCGCATGCCGACGCGGCATCGAGACGTCGGAGCGACGGTCACCCGAGGTCGGCCGCTGGCTCGAAGAGGCCAGGGCCCTGGCCGAAAGCACATCCCGATGAAGCCCTCACCCACATCCTCGATCCGGCTGTCGCTCGCGGTCTCCGCGGCGCTGATCGCCGGCGGCTGCTCGACGCCGGAGGCTGCGACGGGCACCGTTCTCGAGCTCGGCCCCGGTTCGTGGGTCGAGGTGCAGGGCCGGATGGACGGGGACACCCCGATCGTCGAGGAGGTCGAAGTCGTCGCCCGCGGCGACGCCGACACCCAGGAGAAGATCGAGATCACCGGCCCGTCCAAGCCGACCGGCAAGCCCGACCTGATCCGGATCGCCGGTCAGGAAGTCGAGGTCAGCGGCAGCACCGAGTACGAGGACGCGCAGGGCGGCACCGCAGATCCCTACGAGCTGGCGGAAGGCGAGTGGTATCGGGTGAAGACCCGCATCCGCTCGACCGGCGCGCTCAAGGCCCGGTCCGTGGAGCCCTCCGACTCGAAGCGATTCGAGATCGAGGGCGAAGTCACGCGTCTCGATCCAGGCCGCGGTGTCCTCACTCTCGGGCCGGTCGTCCTCGATCTGCCCCAGGAGGCTCGGATCAGCCTCCAGCCCGAGGACATCTCCTCGGGCTCGGACCCGCTCCGCCGCTTCCAGGCCGACGAGCAGACCAGCGTCCCGTTCACGTTCCGCCCGCTGCCGAACCTCGGCATCGGCGGGCAGGTGACGCTCGAGGTCAACCAGGACCGGGACCGCAATCTCGGTCTCGGTGCGCGCCGCGACAAGTCGACGTTCGAGTCGAGCGCCAACCTCGACATGCTGTGGACGCAGCCCGACGGGCGCGGCATGGCGCTGTTCGAGGTCAGGACCGCCCACCAATGGGAGTGGGACCACCGCGACGGCCAGAAGGACCAGGCCCAGCACTCGTCCCGCGACAGCATCTCGCGCGCCTACTACTTCGGCGAAGTGACGGACACGCTGTCGGTCCAGGCCGGCCGTCACGACTTCGACGAGGAGCGCGAGTGGCTCTACGACGAGGTGCTCGACGGTGGCCGCCTGATCCAGAAGCTCGCCGGGGGCGACATCGAGGTCGAACTGGCTGCGGCGGCGGGGCGCAACTTCGCCGACCTCGAGGACAACAGCACGTCCGACACCGGGACGTTCGTCGGCGTCGCCCGCTACTACGTCAACCAGGACCACTGGCTGACGGCCTACGCCCTCGACCGGACGGACTCCTCGGACGCGCGCTTCGAGCCGCAGCTCTACGGGCTACGGTCTTTCTCGCGCCCCTACCGCGGCCTCGGGCACTGGCTCGAGCTGTCGCTGGCCCGCGGGCGGGACGGATCGAAGGACATCCGCGGCGAGGCCCTCGACGTGGGCCTGCTCTACCGATTCGAGGACGAACTCCGCACCACGCTGACCGTCGGCTACGCGTACGGCTCCGGGCGGGACATCGCCGAGAACGCGGTCGGCTATCGCCAGAGCGGGCTGCACGACAACAACTCGAAGTTCGGCGGCGTGACGAGCTTCAAGTACTACGGCGAGGTCTTCGAACCCGACCTGTCGAACCTGGACATCACGACGCTCGGGATCGGCATCCGACCGGTCTCGTCCTGGTCGGCGGACCTCGTCCTGCACACCTACCGCCAGGACGTGATCACCGACTCGCTGTACGCGAACGACCTCCGGGCGCGACCCAACGGGCGGTCGGGCGACCTGGGCCACGAGATCGACCTGATCGTCGGCTTCCGCCAGGGTCAGGACATGACCGGCGAGCTGGTGGCCGGCCGCTTCGACCCGGGCAGCGCGTTCGACGGCCAGGACGCGGCCTACCGCTTCCAGCTGCAGTTCCGGTTCAAGTTCTGAACCGAGGCCTGGCGAGGCGCCGGGGAGCCGAAGGACCGCGCGCACGGGAATTCCTCGCTCCCGCACCTGGGGCGATCGGCGGTCGGACCTACAATCCTCCGCCCTCGAACGATGACGACCCCCGCCACGAATCCGAGCCTCGGCCGCGAGGTGAACCGCCGGAGGACCTTCGCGATCATCTCGCACCCCGACGCCGGCAAGACCACGCTGACCGAGAAGCTGCTCCTCTACGGCGGGGCGATCCAGGAGGCCGGATCGGTCAAGGGCAAGGGCGCGACCCGCCACGCGACGTCCGACTGGATGGAGCTCGAGAAGAAGCGCGGGATCTCGATCACGAGCTCGGCGCTGCAGTTCGAGTACGACGGCTTCTGCGTCAACCTGCTCGACACCCCGGGTCACCAGGACTTCTCCGAGGACACCTACCGCACGCTGGTCGCCGCCGACTCGGCGCTGATGCTGATCGACGCAGCGAAGGGCGTCGAGCCGCAGACGATCAAGCTGTTCAAGGTCTGCCGCGATCGGGGCATCCCGATCATCACGGTCGTCAACAAGATGGACCGGCCTTCGCGCACGCCGATCGAACTGATCGACGAGGTGGAGAAGACGCTCGGCATCACCGTCGTGCCGCGCACGTGGCCGATCGGCTCAGGACCCGACTTCCTCGGGGTCTACGAGATCGGCGCGGGCATCGTTCACCTCTACGATCGCACCGCCCACAACGCCCACCGTTCGAACGTCCGCTTCTCGGGTCCCGACGATCCGGCGCTGCGCGAGCGACTCGGCGCGGAGGCCCACGACCAGCTGGTCGAGGACCTGATGCTCGCCGAGGAAGCGATCGAGCCGTTCGACGTCGAGCGGTTCCTCGCGGGCGAGCAGTCGCCGATGTTCTTCGCGTCGGCGCTGACCAACTTCGGCGTGGAGAACATCCTCCAGCACTTCCTGAAGATGGCGCCGGCGCCCGGTCCGCTGAAGACCGTCGACGGCGAGATCGAGCCGACGGCGCCCTTCTTCACCGGCTTCGTCTACAAGATCGCCGCCAACATGGACAAGCAGCACCGCGACCGCATCGCGTTCCTGCGCGTCACGTCGGGGCGGTTCGAGCGCGGGATGTCCGCGAGCCACGTGCGGCTCGGACGCGAGGTTCGTATGTCGCACCCGCACCGCTTCTTCGGCCAGGAGCGCGTGACGATCGAGGAGGCCTACCCGGGAGACGTGATCGGGTTGATCAACCCCGGCCTGTTCCGGGTCGGCGACGTGGTGTCGGCGGGGCCCCGCGTCGAGGTGCGCAACTTCCCGCGTTTCGCGCCCGAGATCTTCGCGCAGTGCCGCCCGAAGGAGCCGTCGATGAAGAAGGGCTTCGACAAGGGCCTCCACCAGCTCGGCGAGGAGGGCGTGGTCCAGGTGTTCTGGCCCCGGACCGGCCCGCGCGAACCGATCCTCGGCGCGATCGGCGAGCTGCAGCTCGACGTCTTCCAGAGCCGGCTGTCGCTCGAGTACGGAGTCGAGGTCGTGATGACCCGACGCCCCTACACCCGCGCCCGGTGGATGCGCCGCGTGACCGACGAACTGCTCGACCTGCTGCCGATGGTCGTCCTCGACGAGTCGTCACGGCCCGTCGCGCTGTTCCAGAGCCAGTTCGAGATCGACTACGCGCGCGAGCGCTACGAGGAGATGGAGCTCCTCGAGCACCCGCCGGCCGAAGAAGACAAGCGGTAGCCGGAGAGGCTAGGACGCGTCCGACTCTGCCGTCTCGGCCGCCTCGAGCAAGCGGGCGACGTAGCGCGCCACCCCGTCCTCGAGGCTCGTGAAAGGCCGCTCGTAGCCGGCGTCCCGGAGGCGCTCCATCCGCGCCTCGGTGAAGTACTGGTAGCGGTCGCGGATGTCCTCGGGCGTGTCCATCCAGTCGATGCGCTCCTCGGCGCCGAGCGCCCGGAACGTCGCGCGCGCCAGGTCGAGGAACGTCCGCGCCTTGCCGGTGCCGAGGTTGTAGACGCCGCGGCGCAGTGGCTTCTCGAGCGCGAACCACAGCACGTCGACGACGTCGTCGACGAGGACGAAGTCGCGCTCCTGGTGGCCATCGGCGATGCCGTCCCGGTGGCTGCGGAACAGCCTCACGCTGCCGTGGTCGCGGATCTGGTCGAAGGCCTGGAGGACGACGCTCGCCATGCGTCCCTTGTGACGCTCGCCGAAGCCGTAGACGTTGAAGAACTTGAAGCCCGCCCATGCGGCGGGCGCCCGACCAGCGGCCTCTTCGGCGAGCGCCCAGAGGTCGAACTGCCGCTTGCTCTCGCCGTAGGGGTTCAGCGGGTGCAGCTCCGGGATGCGCGCCTCGTCGTCGTCGTAGCCGTTCTCCCCGCCCCCGTAGGTGGCGGCACTGCTCGCGTAGACGAACGGGATGCCCGCGCCCCGCGCGTAGTTCCAGAGCGCCTGCGAGCTCTCGAGGTTGACCTCCCGCAGGTAGTCATAGCGCAGCTCGGTCGTGTCCGTGCACGCGCCCATGTGCACGATCGCACCGGGCCGGACCGCGCCATCGCGAAGCGCTTCGATCACTTCGCGCCGGTCGACGCAGGTGCCGAAGTCGATCTCGGCGTGCTCGGGAGCAGCACCGATCCGGTCGACGTCGTCGACGGAGACGACCTGCGCGCCGCGGGCGTTGCAGGACTCGACGAAGCGGGCGCCGATGAAGCCGGCAGCGCCGGTCACGAGAACGGGGGTCACGGGGCTCGTCACCCGCGCGATGCTAACCCCGGGGCGGTTCTGGTCCGCGAGGGAACGCCGCGGGATCGAAGCCTACCGCCCGTCGCCCTCGCCCTTGTCCTTGTCCCCGCCCTCGACAGCTCCCGCCGGATCCGTCCAACCCTTGGCGCGCGCCTCCTCGAACAGCTGATCGAGCTGGGCTCGGGCTGGCGGATGCTCGAGCACGTTGCCCCACTGGGACCGCTCGGGCAGCGGCAGCGTGAAGCTGGCGGGGTCCAATGTCTCGAGGACCTCGAGCTTGCTGATCGTCACCTCGAGCAGCGGCTCTCCGGCCCGGAACTGCGTCATCTTGACGAGCGCCCCGTCGCTCACGCGCACGACGACGTCGACCTGGTCGGCACCGAGCCCGAACGACTCCTCGTCAGGATCGAGCCCGCCCTTGATCCCACCACCGACCGTCCAGCAGCGCACGCCGCCGACGTCCCTCGGCTCGCTGACCTTCAGGTCGAACTGCTGCGACAGGTCCTCCAGGACGAGGCGACCGAGCGGGCTCTCCGCCTCACGCGTGCCGAACCCGCCGAGCGATGCGGACGCGCCGAGCGCCTCGGTCGCCGAGTCGACGCGCTCCATCGTCGCCCGGTCCATCGCCAGGAAGATCTCGCGCTGCACCGGGTCCCGCTCCCGCATCCACAGGCCTTCCGGCGTCCGCACGGTCTCCGTCTCGGCTTCGACGTCGGCGCCGAGGCGAGCCACCATCCGCGCGTGGAAGTGTGTCCTTCCGAGGACACGGAGCGTCCCGTCGGTGCGGAACTCGGAGCCGTCCGGGAACTTCCCGACGCTCTGGATCTGCATCACCACTGCCTGGGCCTTGCCCTCGCGCGCCTTCACGAAGGCCAGAAGGTCCTCGAGCGAGCGGACTTCCGAGGCCTGAACAGGCTTGGGCTCGGCCTCTTGGGAGATGGCCGTGGCCGCGGAGAGCAGAGCCGAGAGAGCGCAGCAGAGGATGGCACGCGTCATGCAGGGAACCTCGTATCGGGCCGGGTCGTTCGCCCCGGACGATCCAGGGCAGCGCCGAGAACTGCAACCTCCGGACCAGGAGGGGCTATTCTCGGTCGACCGCCGCGTCGAACCCAGATGATACGCATGCGCACGCTCCTGACCGCGGCCCTCCTCGGCTGTCTCGCTCCCGGAACCTCTGCCGACGAAGTGCGCCTCGCGGATGGCCGCGTGCTGGTCGGGGCCGTCCGCGAGGACGGCGACAAGCTGCGCATCCGCACCCTCGACGGCGAGAACTTCGTCGTCGACAGGAGCGAGGTGCTGCGCATCCGCAGCGACGACGAACTGCGCACCGAGATCGACCGGCTCGCCGCGCTCAGCGGGAATGCCCCCCACGCCCAGCTCGAGATCGCTCGTCTCGCGCGCCGCTACGGACTGGAGCAGGAGATGTGGCAGCACCTGGATCTCGCGGTCGCAGAGGCCGAGCCCGGCTCGTCGACCGCCCGCCGGCTCGATGCGTTCCTCGGTGGGCTCGGCGCTCACCTCGTCCCGGAACACCGGCTCCGCGCCGAGGCCGAGAGGAAGGTCCGCGCCCTCGTCGACCGCGCCCGGGACGAATCGTCGCTGGCCAAGTCCGCAGCCCTGGTGGCCGTCCTGGCAGGGCTACAGGACGACGGCGTCGACCAGGAGCTGCGGATCCGCGCGCGGACGGCGCTGCGCGCCCCCCAACGCATCGTCGCTCTGCGCGCTCTGGCGCGGCGCAGCGACGCACAGAAGCCGTTCGTCTGGCGCGCGGCGATCATCGACCCGGATGCGGCCGTGCGCCGCGCTTCGATGGAAGTGGCGCGCACGGACGGCGACACCGCCGCGGTCGTCGACTACCTCGCTCCGGGTCTGATCCAGCCCCATGCAGACTTCCGGATGCGCACGGCCGAGGCCTTCGAGGCCCTCGGCGACCGCGCCGCCATCCTCCCGCTGGTTGCCGCCGGGACCGTCGCCACGGCGGCCAGCCCCACTGCTGGAGCGACCCGCGCGCACGTCGCCTTCATCGACCAGCAGTCCTACGTCCGTGACTTCGACGTTGAGATCGCGTCCGGTGCTTTCATCGCCGATCCGAAGATCGACGTCGTCCAATCCGGCGTCGTCCTCGACGTGAACGTCGCGTCGGTCACGCACTCGCCCGCACGAGCGATCGGGGCGTTCCGGAGAGCGCTCGCATCGCTCGCCGGCACGGACCCCGGCGCGGATCCCGTCGCCTGGGATGCCTGGAGAGACGGACTCGCCGACGCGCCGCTCCTCCAGGCGGAGGCCGAGGCCCGTCGGGCCGCACGGCCCGCGCCGCCAGCAGGAGTCGGTCCGATCGCCGCACCACCGCCCCTCCGCCCGGGTCGACCCGGCAGCGGCTCCTCGAACGACGGCGGACGGTGGATCGGCGGGACCTACCTGCCGGGAACGCTGGCACCCTTCCCCGGAACCGCCCCGTCACCGATCCCCGCTCCGATCCAGCCTCCCGCGCCGCGCCGCGTCGTCGCGCCCGGTCGGTTCTGACCGGGGGCCGGGGCGAGAACCAGGGTCAAGCGCCGGGGAGCGCCGCGCCGCAGCGGCGACAGTAGGCGGCATCCGAAGCGTGCTCCTCGAGACCGCAGCCCACGCACGGCCGTGCCGCCGGCTGGCGTTGCCGCCCGACGTGCACGAGTTCGGCGGAGACGATGCCCGTCGGCACGGCGAGCACGCCGTAGCCGAGGATCATCACCAGCGCTGCGAGCGCCTGCCCGAGCGGCGTCTCGGGCGCGATGTCGCCGTATCCGACGGTCGTCATCGTGACGATCGCCCAATACATCGAGCGCGGGATGCTGGTGAAGCCGTGCTCCGGGCCTTCGACCAGGTGCATCACCGCGCCCACCAGCACGACCACGCAGAGCACGCAACCCAGGAAGACGACGATCTTGTGACGGCTCTCGGACAGCGCACGCATCAGCAGGTCGGCCTCGCCGACGAAGCGCACGAGCTTGAGCACGCGGAAGATGCGCAGCACGCGGAGCGCACGGATCGCGAGCAGCGACTGGGAACCGCTGACGAACAGCGCCGCGTAGCCCGGGAGGATCGACAGCAGGTCGATGATGCCGAAGAAGCTCCGCGCGTAGGCGAGCGGCCGGTCGACGCACCAGAGCCGCAGCGCGTATTCGACGGTGAACAACACCGTGATCGCCCACTCGGCCCCGCGCAGCCATCCACCCCATGCGGCCGCGATCGAAGCCACGCTCTCGAGTGAGATCGTCAGCAGGCTGATCACGATCAGCCCGATCAGCGCGACGTCGAACAGACGTCCGGCCCGGGTCTGCGTCCCGAAGATGATCTCTCGGATCCGCTCGCGCATGCCCGGGAGCTTCCCGCGGCCGCGGACCGGGTTCCACCCCGATCCGCGGCGCGCGGCCTCACTTCGCCCGCTGGACCTGGACGCCGCGCTGCGGGTTCTTCAGGACCTGCTCCTCCAGCCAGACGCTCTGCCGCGCCCGGTTGTCGACGTTCAGGTTGAGGTTGTTCTCCCAGGCGTTGAACGTCCTGGTCACATCCTTCTGGGCCGGCGCCGCTTCCTGCAGGGTCTGTACCGCCCCCCGCTGCGGGCTTGGCGACGGCATCCGGGACGGCTGGTGGACACCCTCACCGCGGAAGAACGCGAACGCGTCGCCGACCCGGACCAGCACCGTCGCCCGGCCGACGACGTCGTCCGCGACGAAGATCCCGCGGAGATCGGTCTCGCCGCCGCGGATCCGGCCGTCGGCCGAGCCGACGACCTTGACCTCGGCACCGCCGACGAGACCGCCCGGGCGCTTGACGTTGACCCGAACCCGCCCCGCTCCGAGGCTCTCCTCGGCGTCGATCGTCAGACCGGAGCGCAGGACGAGCCCCGTCGCGAGGAGATCGTCGGCGCGAGCGACGACGAGGTAGGCACCCTCGCCCTCGAAAGGAAGCGCGACCTCGAGTCGGCGTTCCGCGTGGTCGCCGGAACCATCGACCTCGAGCTCGGTGTCGAAGACCGGAGCGATGCCGTGGAGCTGGATTCCGCGCACGTCGTCGAGGGACTTCCGCAGCAGGTAGAGCCGCATCAGGTCGACGCGGTAGGCCTGGATCTTCACTGCCTCCACGTTGCGCGACGTGACGACGATCTTCGATGCGTCCGTCGGATCGATGCGCGTCACCTCGGGGATGCTGAGTTCGCGCCTCCGGAAGTAGGCGGCCGCCTCCGCTGCATCGGTGAAGTCCTTCGCAACCCGGTCGTAGGCCTCGAGCGCGCCCTCGACCTCACCTTCCGAGTGCAGGATCTGGCCTTCGAGGTAGATCGCGTGCGGGCGGTTCTGGCTCGGCGCCAACTGACCACCACTCTCGACGAACTCCTCCGTCGCGACCCGGCGCACGATGTCGAGGGCCTCGTCGGCCTTGCCGCCGACGAAGCGCGCGTAGCCCACCGTGTAGAGGAACTCGTCCTCGAGCGGCGAGTCCGGGTAGCGCACGAGCGCACCCTCCGCGACCGCGAGCGCGCGATCGAGCTGGCCACCCTCGATCAGCGTCGTGGCCCAGGCGAACGACACCTCCTCGGCGAGCGGGTCCTCCGGATACTGGATCAGGAACTCGCGGAACGTGTCGACGGCCGCGCGCCGCAGCCCTATCCGGTCCCCGACGCGGGGATCGACGCGCGCACCGGGGTTCTGGGACGCGGCCAGGAGCGCGAGGCGCTGACCGATGCCGTAGAGGCTCTGCCGCACCGAGTTCAGGTCTGGGTAGGTCGACAGCAGGCGGCGGAGGAACCGCACCGACGACTGGACCTCACCCAGGTCCTGGAGCGTCCGCGCCACCTGCGCCTCCTTGAGGAACGACGACTCCGCGGTCGCCCGGTAGACGAGCACCGAGAGCTCGTGCTCACCGAGCTCGGAGTAGGCGCTGCCGACGGCGCGGATCGCGTCGAAGGGCACGACGAAGTCCGGAGCCCGGTCCTTGAGCTCCTCGAACCATCGGACGATCGGCTGTGCCTCCCCCGCGTCGATGGCGACGATCAGCATCATCTCCGCCAGCTCACGGGCCACGGACTGGCGCAGCGTCAGGCCGGAGGCCAGGGGCGTCAGGAGTTCACCCGCGCGGGCGAGGTCGCCCGCAGCGTACGCCGCCCGCCCGAACGCCCAGCGCTCGTCCGGGGACATCTGGTAGATGTCCTCGGTCACCGCCCCGGCCGGCAGGACCTCGAGCGAGGACACGGGTCCGTAGGCGACCATGTCCGGACGACCGCTCCCGTAGACGACGGTCGGCAGCGCCCGGTACTTGCCGGCGAAGCGGCCGACCAGCTCGTAGCGGATCAGGTCACCGCGCGATCCCGGCGGGTAGTAGAAGCGGAGCCGCCCGGGGAGCAGTTCGTAGGACGCGAACGAGCCCTGGATCGACGACTCGGGGACCGTGCAGCCCGCCGGGATCGGCTCCTCGACCACGAGCGGCCCGACGCCGAGCGTGTCGGACTCCGAGGCGAACATGAAGTGGGTGTCGACCCGCCCCGGTTCACCGACGACCAGCTGCGTCAGGCGGTTGTCACCCGTCTGCATCACCTCCTGGACGATCGACGTGCCGGGCTGGATGACCTTGCCGTCGAGCCTCAGGTATGGCTGGCGGTAGCTGCGGCCCGTGCGGATCAACCCGAAGTTGCGCTGCGAGTCGTCGAAGCCGGACGCGAAGCCGGACAGCATCGCTGCGTAGCGGATCGAGCCGCGCCCGCTCAGGCGGAGCTCGACGCGGTTCTCACCCGCACCGAGCAGATCGGCAGGGACATCGACCTCGGACAGTTCCTGGTCCAGCTGTCGAACCGCGATCTCGCGGCCGTTGACCCGGACGATGAGCTGTCCCTCGGCCGCGGCCGAGCGATCGTCGCCGCCGGCCAGACAGAGCGCGCGTACCGCCTCGGCCGTCGCCTCCGCCGTCGCCCAGGCGAGCCCCACGCGGCGAGCCTCGAGCCACTCCAGCACGGGCGCGATGCGCGGGTCGGAGGGACCTGCCAGCAGCAGTGACTGCACCGCGATCGCCACGTCGGTCACGTGCCGCGCGTCGACGCGACCGAGCTTGGCGAGCAGCGGCGCGAGAGTCTCGTCGACCTCGTCCGCGAGCGCGGGACGATCGAGCGCACGCCACGCGAGCGCGAGGCGCCCGAGTGAACCGAGGTCGAGCCCAGCGCGGCGCCGGTGCAGCGCGAACAGGTTCTCGAACCGGCCCCGCCCCGTCACCGAGAGCGCGTGCTCGGGTTCGATCCGCTGTTCGTCGGGGAGACCGCGCAGTCGGTCGAGCAGGTAGCGGGTCGCCGCTTCGGCAGCGGCCTCGGCGCCGGCGACCCCGCGGGTCGCGGCGGCGCGGAACAGGCGGAGCGAGGCCGCCGTCGTGCGCAGCTCGGGCGTCCCGGCTCCGGGACCAGCACCCTTGCGGCCGATCCCCCAGGGCAGGCCACCCGCCGCATCCTGGGCGGCCACGAGCGTCGCCACGATGCCCGCGAGTCGCCCCTCGAGCTCGGAGCGCTCGCCGCGGGCGCCTGCGCCTGCCTGGTCCAGATGGTCGAGGACCGCCGCTGCAGCGAGGCCGCGCTGCGTCAGGTCGAACAGGGTGTTGGGACCGACGAAGCAGTTGTCGGCCGGTGTGCCGGAGGCGAGCGCCGCGTCGACCAGACCCCGCGCACCGCTCGCGCCGAGCTCGATCCGCATCGCCCGGTTCGAGTAGGTCTGCTCGGCCGGCAGGGCGAGCCCGAACTGCGCGACGTCGCGAACGACGCCCGACCTGCCGGCCCGGCGCTCGACCCCGAACGGCAGCACCTCGAGGTCCATCGCAGCCCGCGCGTCGCCGGCCTGGACGACGGCCTCGGGAGACCCTGCAGCCGCCGCGAAGTGCTCGACCTCGAGCACGCGCTCCTCGCCCGCGGTGAGGGTCTCACGGTTCCGGACCTCCTCGGCACCCACGCGCCGGACCACGTCGGCTTCGATCGCGTCCGAGGATCGGTTGTGCAGGCTGGTGCGGATCGTGGTCCGGTCCCCGGCGACCAACACGGTCGGCGCCTGGATCGAGGCGACGAGATCGCGCGCGGTGCGCACCTCGACGCGCGCGTCGCCGACGTCGGTCGCCCGCGTGACGCCGTGCGCGGTCAGACGGAATCCCCCGTCGGTCGACGGCAGCTTGATCCGCACCGACGCGCTCCCGTCGGAGCCCGTGACGACGCTGGAGATCCATGCCCCATCCGGAGCGAACAGCGAGCGGGCGCGGTCGGTCGGTGCCGCCAGCGCGTCCATCAGGCTCGCATCGAGCGTGTAGGCGAATCGAGCCGCGTTCCTCGCGGTCACGTCGGGCTCCGTCACCGTGCTGCCGAGGAAGAACAGGTTCGACTGCCCCTGGCCCTGCGCCTGCCGACGCGCGAACCCGAAGAAGTCCCCGCCACCGGTGGTCGGACCGGCAGGGCCCGCGGCCCCGGGTCCGGCAGGTCCCGGCGTCGCTGGGCCCGCAGGGCGGCCCGCGAACAGTCCGCCGCCCCCGCCGCCGCCCGGCGTGGGGATCCTGCCGCCTGCTCCGCCGCCGAGACCGACCGCCGAGTTCCATTGGTTGGTTTCGAACGCCGACTCACGACTCCCGTCGCGTTCTGCTGCTGCCGCTCTCTCGAGGAGCTCGAGCTGCCGTTCCTCGGCGACCAGCGCGTCGCTCATCGGGCGGGAGGGGCCTGCATACGACCAGGACGCTGTCGACGTGGTCCGGAGGGCCGTCTGCCGACGACCTCCCCAGAAGAACGCGCCGATCGACGCGTTGGGGTCGGCGTAGCGCTCGTAGAGCGCACGGTCGACCAGCGCGAGCGCGAACTCGCCTTCCACCGGGCGACCCGCCGCATCCCGCGCCTCGACGACGACGTCGATCTCCGCTCCCGGCTCGGCCAGGGAAGCGGACGGCCGCAGCGTCACGTCGAGGTCGCGCGAGACGACGAAGTCCTGCTCGGCGGTGTGCAGCCGGGTGCCCGCGATCATCGCGAGCCCCAGGCCGAAGTTCGGCGCATGGTCGCCGGTCAGCTCGATCTCGTAGCGGCTCTCGCCCTCCGGGAGCCGGAACGTCTCGTGCGCGAACACCCCGTCCGCCTGGAAGGTCCGGAGCGCGAGGTGCTCGCCCGCGCCACGGTTGACGACCGTGACGACCAGTCGCTCACCGACCTCGTAGGTCTGTCGCTCGGCGAGGATGTGGAGCTTCCGCTGGTCCTCCTCACCGACGACGTCGACGGCGAGGTCCTTCGTCACGACCTGCCCGGTCCGGTCCTCGACCTTCACGCGGAGGACGTGGCGGCCGCCCTCTTCGGCCTGCACGCGCACGCGGGCCTCGCCCTTCTCGCCCTCGGTCCGGAACGGGACCTTCATCACCTCGACCTCGGCCACGCTGCCGCGAACCGTGTCACGACGCAGCAGCGAGAGCTCGCCGGCGCGCGCGACGGCCGCACCGCTCCGGTCGACGAGGCCGATCGTCACCTCGAAGGGCCGCGAAGAGAGCTGCGTGTCCCGGAGGATGGACAGACTCGGCTGGAGCTCGGTGGTGACCACCGGGATCGCCGAGCCGACCGAAGCCCCGCC
>JAQCBR010000193.1 GCA_027621295.1 Planctomycetota bacterium | reverse complement strand
AGTCGATGACCCGCCACCGCCCGTCCGCGTGTCGATCGACCCGGTCGATCGTGCCGCGCACGACCACAGGCTCACTGCCGGGGATCTCGAGCGCTCGCTCGAGCTTCCACTCGACCTCTTGCAGCCTCCAGCCCTCGCGGACCCAGCCCGCCTGGGCGAAGGCGAACTCGCGCAGCCGCTGGCCGAGGATCAGTTCCTGGACGCGGAGCACCGCGGCGCGCTGGCTGCCGGCCCGCGCGGCGAGCACCTCGTCGAGCCGTGACACCAGCCGGTCCCCGATCGAGCGCGGATCGCTGAGCTCGGCGACGCCGCTCGCCGGCAGCCCCTCGAGCACGGAGTGCAGCACCGTCCCGATGCCGCGGGCATCCAGCTCGTCCCCCGCGAGCTCGAACGACCGCAGCCCCAGGATCTGCTGGAGCCAGTAGTGGTAGGGGCTCTGCAGGTAGAGCTTGAAAGACGAGACCGACATCCTGGTCGGCCACTGCTCTCGCGGGAGCGGACCCGCGGGCGGTTCGGGACGCGCGAACGACTGCTGCTCCGGACGAGCCTCCGCGCGGGACTCGGGCTCCTTCACGAGCGCGAGCACGCGCTCGGCCAGCTCCCGGCCCTGCCCCTGCAGCAGGAACCGGCTCGGTTGGAGCGGGTCCTGGTTCGGCCCGCGACGCCCGAGAACGAACGCGGCGCCGCGGGCGGAGGCCACCGCGAAGACAGCCGCGTCGCGCGCCGTTCGGACCCGACCGTCGGTCATCCCGACCCTGCGGCGCAGGCTGTCGGGGAAGAACGGATCGTCGAGCCGCGACGGCACCGCACCATCGTTGCAGCCGACGACGATCACGGAACGCGCCGGATCGAGCGGCAGCTCGAGCCAACCGATCGCCTCGATCTCGTCCTGCCGCGGGTCCACCGGCACGAACTGGCTGCCGACGATCCCGGCCAGAGCGGCCACGGCCTCGACCCCGGAAACGCGCGGAGCGAGCTTCGGATCGACAGCTTCCCACGCCGCGAGCTGATCGCGGAGCGCCGCGAGTGCTGCGTCGCCGATCGGATCGTCGGAGGAGCGGTCGCCGAACGCAGAGCGCAGGAGGTCGAGCACCGGCTTCGCGAACGCGCCGAGCCGGGCGCTGGTCCGGAGTGGTTCCAGGACCTCGGCGACGACCTCGCAGAGCAGAGGGAACGAGCGGTCGGGAGCTGGCGCCTGCGTCCCGTCGTCCGGCAGCGCGAGATCGGGGTGCCCCTCCCGCCAGCGCGCGACCGTGTCGACCGCGTCGATCGCGTCGTTCGCGTCGAGCCCGGCTTCGTCGACCTTCCGTTCGACCAGCTGCGCGAAAGCCGGTTCGGCGACGAGCGCGGCCACCGTCCGCGTCGTAGGTTCGCGCAGGTGTTCGACCACGCGGCGCAGGAGCCGCAGCTCCGGGCGCCGCCGCAGCGCGGCACCCCGGCCGACGTGCACGTGGAGGCCTCGGCCGGCGAACACCCGCAGAACCGGATCGGTGACGCCCTCGTCGGCGAGCACGACCACGACCTCGTCCGCGTCGATCCGCCCGTGGTCCGCTGCGGCGGCGAGCAGTTCGACGGCCGCCTCTGCCTGGTTCGAGGGGTCCCCCGCGACGCGGACCCGCTCGAGCGGCACCAGCGGCAGGTCGCGGTCGGCCCGCCCCGGACGCGCGAGCCCGAGCCCATCGAAACGCGCCGCGTCGTGGACATCGGCGACGACCAGCACCGTCAGCCGCGACCCGAGATCGACGAGGAGGCGGCGAAGGCCCGGCCCCGCGTCGAAGATGCCGAGCGCGAAGACCCCGCGCACGTCGGCCGGCGGCTGATCCCCGAGCGCGCGACTCCGCTCCGCTGGATCGACGAGCCCCACTTCGGCGAGGAAGCGCCGCGCCTCCACCGCGACCCGCGCCAGCGCGAGGTAGCGCAGCGGGTCACCGTCGAGTTCCGCCGCCTCCCGCGCGACCTGCTCGATGTCGCCGCACGCCGCTTCGGCCTCGGCGAAGGCCGCGGCCAACGAGGCTGCGTGCCGCAACCGATGTTCGAACCGCTGCCAGCCGCCGGGAAGCAGCATGCCCCGGTCGTCGGGGCTCGCCTCGTCGAGGGCGCGCGTCCACGCGAGCGCGACCGCGTCGTCGCTCGCGACCGGCTTCGGGGCGACCAGCGGCTGACGGAGCTCTTCCTCGACGGTTCCGGGGAGAACGACCCTGGGTGGAACGAGCCGCAGCCCTTCCCGCTCGGCCCGCTCGGCGAGGAGCCGCAGCAGGTGTCGCCGGGCACGACCGCCCGGGACGATCACGGTCACCGCCCCGAGGTCGAGCTCCTCCACGGATGCGCGCGCCGCCGCGCGGACCGACCGGATCGCCTCGGGCCACGGATCGACGGCCCCGACGAAGATGCGATCGGACGGGCTCCCTCCTGTTGCCGCCATCGTGGCGGAGCATATCCACGGCGACCCCGTGCGCGAACGCCGTAGACGCTCCGCACCTCTCCCCTACCATCGCCCTCGATGAAGCGACGCCTGACCGCGTCGGCCGGACTCGCTCCGGCCTTCCTGGCCCTGTTCCTCGGCGCCTGCCGGAACGAGGGCTCCACCATGCCTGAGGGACTGACCCGGGAGCCGCTGCGCGCACGCCAGCGCGGTGCCGCCACGAACTTCATCCGCCACGCTCCAGAGACCTGCGGGATCGTCGCCGGCAACGTGCTGCGCCCCGAGAACACGCTGCCCTACGTCTACAACGGCGCCGGCGTCGCGGTCGGCGACGTCGATGCCGACGGCCTGCCGGACGTCTACCTGGTCTGCCAGGACGGACCGAACAGGCTCTACCGTCAGACCGAACCGTTCCGCTTCGAGGACGTGACCGAGCGCGCCGGCGTCGACGGCGGCGATGCCTGGGGCAGCGGCTGCACGATGGTCGACTTCGACGGCGACGGCGATCTCGACATCTACGTCGCCAACACCGAGTCGCCGAACCTGCTGTACCGGAACCGTGGAGACAGGACGTTCGAGGACTGCGCGCGCGATGTCGGCCTCGCGCACGTCGGCGCGAGCACGATGCCGGCCTTCGCCGACTACGACAACGACGGCGACCTCGACCTGTACCTCGCGACGAACCGGGTCTTCCTGCAGTCGCTCCTCCCCGAGCTCCTGGAATCGGCGACCCTGCCCCGCGCGGTCCAGAAGTCGATCCGCGCGATGGCTCCGCCGATGCCGCGCCGGCTCGTCGCCGACGACGGCAACAAGCTCGAGGTGCCGCCGGGCTACGAGGACCACCTGTTCGCGTTCGCCGACCGGCTGTTCTTCGCCGGGCAGGCGGACCGGCTGTTCCGGAACGACGGGGGACGCTTCGCGGACGTGACCGGCACTTCCGGGATCTCCGACCAGGGCCTCGGCCTCTCGGCGACCTGGTGGGACTACGACGACGACGGCTGGCTGGACCTGTACGTCGCCAACGACCTCGAGTCGCCGGACAAGCTGTACCGCAACCGCGGCGACGGCACCTTCGAGGACGTGTCCGCGACCGCGCTGCCGCACATCGCCTACTTCGGGATGGGCGCAGACTTCGCGGACCTCGACCAGGACGGACGCTTCGACTTCCTCGTCGCCGACATGGCGATGAGGACGCACTACAAGGCGAAGGTCCTGATGGGCGACATGGGCGACCGCGGCTGGTTCCTCGAGCACGGCAACCCGCCGCAGATCATGCGCAACGCGCTGTTCCTGAACTCGGGCGCCGGCCGGTTCTGGGAGTGCGCGCCGATGGCCAAGGTGTCGAACACCAACTGGACCTGGTCCCTGAAGTTCGGCGACCTCGACAACGACGGTGCGGAGGACCTGTTCGTCACCAACGGGATCCCCCGCTTCGACAACGACCCCGACGCGCAGATCCGCTTCCGCGCGCTGTGGGACGCCGGGCGTCGCAAGGAGGCCATCGACCTCGCGCGCTCGCTGCCGCCCGTCCGCGAGCGCAACCTCGCCCTCCACAACGACGGTCCGACCCCCGGCTCGCCGCCGAAGTTCAGCGATCGCTCGGCCGCGTACGGACTCGATCTCGAGGGCGTCAGCCAGGGCGCATCGTTCGCCGACTTCGACGGCGACGGTGACCTCGACCTCATCGTCTCCAACCTGAACGAGCCGCCCGCGCTCTACGAGAACCGGACCGGTGCCGAGCGGCGCTCGATCGTCGTCCGACTCGCGGGCCGGGGCACGAATCGCCACGGCATCGGCGCGCGTCTGACCGCCTACGTCGGCGGACGACGCCTGGAGAGACTCGTCACGCTGCAGGGCGGATACCTGTCGACGGACGAGGCGATCGTGCACTTCGGGCTGGGAGACGCCGAACGCGTCGACAGCCTGGCGGTCCGCTGGCCGAGCGGGTTCGAGCAGACGTTCGGACAGCTGGACGCCGGGTTCCGCTACACGATCGCCGAGCCTGACCCAGACGGCGCCGTGCCGACGAGTCGAGCGCAGGCCCTGCCGCGCTTCCGCGACGTCACGTACCGACTCGGACTCGGGTTCACGCACGAGGAGCGAGCGTTCGACGACTTCGCGGTCCAGTCGCTGCTGCCCCATCGCCACTCGAAGCTCGGCCCCGGCCTCGCTCGGGGCGACGTGGACGGCGATGGCCGCGACGACCTCTACATCGGCGGAGCCCGCGGCCAGGCCGGCGCGCTGTTCGTCAGCGGCGGCGACGCGTGGCGCCGCGTCGAGGGGCCCTGGGCCGAGCACGGCGAGCGCGAGGACCAGGCTGCGCTCCTGTTCGACGCGGACGGCGACGGGGATCTCGACCTCTTCGTCGCCAGCGGCACCTCGGAGGTCCCCGCAGGCGACGCGAGCCTGCGCGATCGGCTGTATCGGAACGAGGGTCCCGACGGCTTCCGCCACGACGAGGATGCGCTCCCCCCATACGCGGACGCCAGCGGCCCCGCCGCGGCCGTGGACTTCGACGGGGATGGCGACCTGGACCTGTTCGTCGGAGGCCGCGTGGTGCCCGGTCGCTATCCGGAGACGCCACCGAGCCGTCTCTACCGCAACGACGGCGGCCGCTTCACCGACGTGACCGAGGAGATCGCGCCGGAACTGCGGCGTGCAGGCATGGTGACGGGAGCGGCGTTCGCGGACCTCGACGACGACGGCGACCAGGACCTCGTCGTCACCGCGCGATGGCAGCCGGTCCGGATGTTCCGCAACGACGGTGGGAGCTTCGTCCTCGCCGGCGCGGAGGCAGGCTTCGCCGCGCGTCCGGGCTGGTGGAACGGCGTCGCGATCGGCGATGTCGACGGCGACCAGGACCTCGACATCGTGACGACGAACCAGGGCCTCAACACCAAGTACAAGGCGTCGCCCGACCATCCGACCGAGCTCTTCGCGCGGGACTTCGACGCCAACGGGACGCTCGACGTGATCGAGGCCAAGTACGAGGGCGACACGCTGCTGCCGGTCCGGGGACGGAGCTGCAGCAGCCGCGCGATGCCGTTCCTGGCCGAACAGTTCCCGACCTACGACCAGTTCGCACGCGCGTCTCTCGACGAGATCTACGCCGACCGCGGGCTGGAGGAAGCGGACCACCTCGTCGCCACCGAACTCGCGCACGTGCTTTGGCGGAACCAGGGCGACGGCACCTTTGCCCCCGAACCGCTGCCGCGGCTCGCGCAGATCTCACCCGCGTTCGGGGTCGCCATCGCAGACCTGGACGGCGACGGCTTCCAGGACGTCGTGCTGGCACAGAACTTCGACTCCAACGAGCCGGAGACCGGACGCATGGCGGGCGGACTGTCGCTCTGGCTCCGGGGATCGCCGGACGGGCTGACCCCGGTTCCCGCCCACGAATCCGGGATCGTGATCGGCGGAGACGCGAAGGCGCTCCTCGCCGACGACGTCGATGGTGACGGAGTGCCCGACCTCGTCATCACCCAGAACGACGGTCCGGTCCGCGTGCTC
>JAQCBR010000040.1 GCA_027621295.1 Planctomycetota bacterium | reverse complement strand
GCCGCGGACGCGCCGTTCTTCCGAGGTGATGCTCCCCAGAACCAGAAGTGGATGGGACGGGGCCCCTACCTCGGCATGAAGGGGAAGTTCCTCGTGCTCCTGTGCCCTACGGGCGCTGCGTGCACGCGCTACCTCCGGACCTACACGGAGGCTCTCCGCGGCGACGAGATGCCGAGCCGCTGGTACTTCGACGACGCGGACGCATTCCTGTTCGCGACGGCACCCGACTACGGCGACGGCGCGTTCCGCGAAGACCGCGCGATGCACGCGCACGTGGTCTTCAACGTCGCGCACAACCTGATCGACGCGTTCAAGGGATACAGCTACGAGATCCCGGCCTGGTGGAAGGAAGGCCTCGCACACGTGCTGCGGCGCGAGGTCTCCGTCGAGCACAACAACTACTCGGAGATCGACGAGAACAGCCAGCGGGCCTACCAGACCTTCGACTGGGACGTGAAGGTCCGCCAGCGCGACGAGCACGGCCTCGTCCGCCCCCTGACCGAGATCCTCGAACTCACGCGCTGCACGGACTTCGACCTCGCCGATCACGCAGCCTGTTGGTCGCGGGTCAGCTACCTGCTCGAGGCCCATCCGAGCGACGCGTTCGCGACGTTCCTGGACCGGCTCAAGGGGCAGGTCGACTCCCAGGGGGCTGCGCCGGCGCCCGAGGTCCTGGCCCGCCTCCAGCGGGAGGCACTCGAAGAGGCTTTCGGAGCCGATCCCGACGAACTCGACGCCAGCTGGCGCGCCTGGATGCGCCGCAGGTATCGCGGCCGCTGATCCGTGACGCGGCTGTGAGGAAGCGCGTGACGACAATTCGTCACGCTCACTCCCGGAGCCTGCTGGGGCCACGACCCGCCCGTCCGTTAGAGTGCCGCAGGTGCGAGCACCGTCTACGCCGTTCGCTTCCGTCTGGTTCGACTGCGACTCGACGCTGAGCACGATCGAGGGCGTGGACGAACTCGGGAACGCGCGCGATCCAGAGACGCTGGCCGCCGTCGCAGAGCTGACGAACCGGGCCATGTCCGGGGAACTCGCGCTCGCCGACGTCTACGCGGCACGGCTCGGGCGGCTCGCGCCAACCCGCGCCGAATGCGAAGCGCTCGGCGCCCGCTACGTCGAGACCCTCGTCCCGGACGCGCGCCTCGTCGTCGACGCCCTGACCCATCTGGGCAAGAAGGTCGGGATCATCAGCGGGGGGCTCCTGCCACCCGTCGCGGCGCTCGCCGCCGAGCTCGGGGTGGCCGACACCAGGGTGTTCGCCGTCCCCATCCACTTCGCTCCCGACGGTAGCTACCTGCACTTCGACGTGACGAGCCCACTCGCCCGCAACGGCGGCAAGGTCGAAGTGCTCGCGGCGCGCCCCTCGGACGAGCGGCCGATCGCCTTCGTCGGCGACGGTGTGACCGACCTGGAAGCCGCGCCGGTCGTCGAGCGCTTCGTCGGTTTCGGCGGGGTCGCTCGCCGCCCCGCAGTCGAGAGCGGCTCCGAGCACTACGCGCCCGGCCCCAGTCTCGCGACCACGCTGCCGTTCCTGCTGACCGACGAGGAGTCCGACCTCCTACGCAGCAACCCTTCGTTCTCCGCGCTCCTCCACCACCGATGAACGCCCCCGGCATCCAGGACGTCCCCCACCCCATCCTCTTCATTCCTGGTCCCGTCGAGGTCGACGCCGAACTCCGCGCGATCCTCGCGACCCCGGCGATCGGACACCGCCAGCGCGAGGCGAAGGACGCTTTCATCCTCGCATGCGGCGGACTTCGCGAGCTGTATCGCACGGAGCAGCACGCGTTCTTCGAGAACGCGCCGGCGACCGCGCTGATGGAGGCCGGCATCCGCAACCTGGTGCACAAACGGTCGCTGCACATGACCTGCGGGGCCTTCTCCGAGCGCTGGGCCAAGATCGCCACCGCCTGCGGCCGCGAACCGGTCGTCGTCGCGCGCGCCTGGGGCGAGGCCATCCTTCCGGAGCACGTCGCGGAGGCCCTCGAAGCTGCGGACGAGCCCTACGAGGCCATCTGCCTCACGCACTCGGAGACCTCGACCGGCGTGCTGAATCCGATCGGCGAGATCGCAGCGACCGTCCGCGAGCACAGCCCGGACACGCTGATCCTCGTGGACGCGGTGACGAGCGTGGCCGGAGCGGAGCTCGCGTTCGATGAGTGGGGCCTCGACCTGGCGTTCGCGGGCACGCAGAAGTGCCTCGCGCTCCCTCCTGGACTCGTCACCTACGCGCTGTCGGAACGAGCGGTCCAGCGCTCGCACGAAGTTCCCGGCCGCGGATTCCTCCTCGACTTCGCGGCGACGCCCGCGCGCTTCGCGACCGGCGAGAGCCCGGCGACCCCCTGCGTGCCTCTGGTGTTCGCTCTGAACCGGCAGCTGGAGCGCATCCGCACCGAGGGACTGGAGGCCCGTTGGTCCCGCCACACTGCGATGCGCGATCTCACGCTCCGGTTCGGCGCCGAGAACGGCTTCCCACCCTTCGTCGAGCACGAACACCGATCGCCGACCGTGACCGCGCTCCGCGCGGCGGATTCGTCGGCCGTCGACGGCGTGATCGAGCGAGCCCGCGCGGCGGGTTTCTCCCTCGGTCGCGGCTACGGCAAGCTCAAGCAGGACACGTTCCGGATCGGCCACATGGGCGACCATCCGATCGAGCGCGTCGAAGCACTCCTCGACGCGATCCGCCCCGCCTGAACCAACCAGACCCGTGAAGATCTCGAACACCGACCTCGCCGTCCTGCTCGGCTACCTCCTGGCGATGCTCGCCTTCGGCCTGTGGATGGGCCGACGTCAGAAGGACGCGGCCGACTTCATGGTGGGCAGCCGCTCCGTGCCGTGGTGGCTCGTGCTCGCGTCGATCGTGGCGACCGAGACCAGCACGGTCACGTTCCTCAGCATCCCCGGGTTCGCCTGGAAGAACGACCTGACCTGGATCCAGCTGCCGATCGGCTTCGCGATCGGTCGGCTCGCTGTGCTCGGACTGTTCCTGCCCCGATACTTCCGCGGCGAGCTGTTCACCGCCTACCAAGTCCTCCACGAACGCTTCGGAGGACGGACCAAGGTCGTCGCGAGCCTGCTGTTCGTGGTCACGCGAACGCTCGCCGACGGGCTCCGCCTGTTCCTCTCGGCCATCGTCCTCCGCGAGGTCGCGGGCCTGGACATGGAGCTCGCCATCGTCGTGCTCGGCGCCGTGACGGTGCTGTACACGTTCCTCGGCGGCATGCGCGCCGTGCTCTGGACCGACCTGGTCCAGTTCGTCGTCTACGTGGGCGGGGCAGCGCTCGCGTTCACGGTCCTCCTCGATCGCATCGACGGTGGACTCGACGGCTTCCTCACCGCTGCCGACGAGGCCGGCAAGCTCCGGATGTTCGACTTCGGCTTCGACATCAGCGCGCCCTACCAGTTCTGGGCAGGACTGATCGGCGGGGCGGTGCTGTCGATCGCATCGCACGGCGTGGACCAGCTGATGGTGCAGCGCTACCTCTGCGCCCGCTCCCAGCGTGAAGCCGCAACGGCGCTCGGGCTGAGCGGCATCGTCGTGATCTTCCAGTTCGCGTTCTTCCTGCTGATCGGCGCAGCGCTCTTCGTCCACTACGGCGACCGCACCTTCGCGAAGGCCGATCGCGTGTTCGCGACGTTCATCGTCGAGGAGCTCCCCACGCCGGCGCTCGGCATCGTCCTCGGCGCGGTGTTCTCGGCCGCGATGTCGACGCTCTCCAGCTCGCTGAACTCGTCCGCGACCGCGCTGACCAACGACGTCTGGTTCCCGCTGTTCCGGCCCGACGCGAGCGACCGGGTCAAACTGCGCACTGTCCGCGCCTGGACCATCGTCTTCGGCGCACTCCAGGTCACGGTCGGCATCGCCGGCCAATCGATGTCGCAGACGGTCGTCGACAGCGTGCTCGCGATCTCGGGGTTCGTCACCGGCATCGTGCTGGGGGTCTTCCTGCTCGGAGTGCTGACGCGCCGCGTCGGCGAGGCGGCCGCGCTCTGCGGCATGCTCGTCGGCATGGCGACGGTCTCCTACGTGGCGTTCGGGACCTCCGTCGCCTGGCCCTGGTTCGCGCTGATCGGCTCGGGTACGACCTTCGTCACCGGCCTCTTGGCCTCCTTCGTCCTCGAGCCCTCCCCCAAGGCCCCCTGACCTTGCGCACCCCCTTCTTCGCCCGGCCGTCCGCCAGCATCCTGCCCACTCTCGCGGCCGCCCTCGCCCTCTCCGCCTCGGCGCTCGCACAGGCGCAGTCAGCGGCGGTCTCGACCGGCCTCGACGTCCTCGTCGCCGCGGACTTCGAGCCGCTCCGCGGCCGGTCGGTCGGGCTCATCACCAACCACACCGGGAGGACCAGGAACGGCGCGGGCATCGTCGATGCGTTCCTCGAGCAGGACGCTTGCCGCCTCCGCATCCTGTTCTCGCCCGAGCACGGCTTCGCGGGGCTCCTGGACCAGTCGAAGATCGACGACGCGAAGCACAGCTCGGGGCTCGAGATCAAGAGCCTCTACGGCGAGACCCGCAAGCCGACCGCCGAGATGCTGGCGGGCATCGACACGCTGGTCTTCGACATCCAGGACATCGGCTGCCGCTTCTACACCTACGTGTCGACGATGAAGCTGGCGATGGAGGCGGCGACCGAACACGGGCTCCGCTTCGTCGTCCTGGACCGGCCGAACCCGATCGGCGGCACGATCGTCGCGGGCCCGGTGCTCGCGCCCGGCGACGAGTCGTTCATCGCCGCCCACACGATCCCGCTCCAGCACGGCATGACCGTCGGCGAGCTCGCCGGAATGATGCACGCGGAGCTCGGGCTCGGCTGCGAGCTCACCATCATCGAGTGCCAGGGCTGGCAGCGCGCGATGCGTTGGGACGAGACCGGACTGATCTGGGTGAACCCGTCCCCGAACATGCGCAACCTGAACCAGGCGCTGCTGTACCCGGGGATCGGCCTCGTCGAGTTCACCAACGTCTCCGTCGGCCGCGGCACCGACACCCCGTTCGAGATCGTCGGCGCTCCGTACATCGACGGCCAGGCGCTCGCTGCGCTGCTCCGCTCGCGCAACCTGCCGGGCGTGACCTTCGTCCCGGTGGAGTTCGTGCCGGACGCGAGCAAGTTCAAGGGCGAGCTCTGCTCCGGCGTGCAGATCCTGATCACCGAGCAGGAGTCGTTGGACGCGGTACGCACCGGGATGACCCTGGCCTGGGCGCTCCGCCGCCTGTGCCCGGATACCTGGGAGGTCGACCGCTTCGCGCGCCTGCTCGCGGAACCGGCGGCGTTCGAGCGCATCCGCGACGGCGCGTTCGCCGAGCAGGCGATCGCGACGTGGCTCGACGAGCTCGAAGCGTTCAGCGCCCGCCGCAGCGCGTTCCTGCTCTACCGCTGACGCCGTGAACAGCCCCAGTCCCGTTCGATTCGGCCTCGAGCGCGCGCTCGAGGATCCGCCTGCAGTCCTCGCGGACGCGCGCTGCTTCGGCGTGCTGGTCAACCAGGCGTCCGTCGACCGCGAGTTCCGCTACGCGCACGAACTCCTCTCAGCGCGGTTCCCGGGCCGCCTCGCCGCGCTGTTCGGCCCCCAGCACGGGCTCTGGTCCGAGCAGCAGGACAACATGATCGAGACCGGACACGCGCTGGACGCGAAGCTCGGGGTCCCGGTCTACAGCCTGTACTCGGAGCGCCGGAAGCCGAGCCCCGAGATGCTCGATGGGCTGGATGTGGTCGTCGTCGACCTGCAGGACGTCGGAACGCGCGTCTACACGTACATCTGGACGCTGCTGCTCCTGCTCGAAGCGGCGGCCGACGCCGGGGTCACCGTGCTCGTCCTGGATCGCCCCAACCCCATCGGTGGAGAGGTCGTGGAGGGCCCCCTCCTCACCACCGGGTTCGAGAGCTTCGTCGGCCTACGCCCGATTCCGATGCGCCACGCGCTGACCATCGGCGAGTTGGCGCGCCACTTCGTGCGCACCTCGGGCCTCGACGTCCGGCTCGAGATCGTCCCCGTCGCGCACTGGTCGAGGGACATGCTCTGGCACGACCTCGGACGAGCGTGGGTGCCGACCTCTCCGAATCTGCCGCGCTTCGAGGGCGTGGCCGTCTACCCCGGGCAGGTCCTTCTCGAGGGGACGAACCTCTCCGAGGGGCGCGGTTCGACGACTCCTTTCGAGCTCTGCGGAGCGCCGTGGCTGGACGGAACCGCCTGGGCCGAAGCGGCCCGGGAACTCGGAGCTGATCCGAACGTCCACCTGCGACCGCTGCGGTTCGAGCCGACCTTCCACAAGTTCCACGGCGAGTCGTGCGGCGCGCTGTTCCTCCACTCCCACGACCCGGCCCAGACGAGATCCTACCGGACGACGCTCGCGCTGCTCGCGGCGGCCAGGAAGCTCGCGCCCGCGGACTTCGGATGGCGAGCGCCGCCCTACGAATACGAGGCGGACCTGATGCCGATCGACATCCTGACCGGCGACGCGCGCGTCCGCGAAGCGATCGACTCCGGCGCGAGCCGCAGCGATCTGGATGCCCTCGCACACGTGGACGCCGCCAGGTGGCGGTCGGACACCGAGCCCGACCGGCTCTACTGAACGGTCTGCGTCGCCCCTCCGCGACGCTCCCCGGATGCCGCACCGTAACGCACCGCGGCGCCTCCCCCCGACAAGTCTGGGGTGACGCCACGCTGGACCCGTGCGGAGTTCAGCTCACTCGCCGATCGCCGCGGCGACGAGGCAGCCCTTGGCCACCGCCGTCAGCGCGTCTTCGGCGCGGAAGATGCGACCGACCGGGATCGGGAAGTCGATCTTCGCGAACTCCTCGCGGAACACCTCGATGAAGCCACCGACCATGCTGGTGCCGCCGGCGCAGGCGATGTCGATCGGGTCCTGGAAGGTCGGCATGTTCTGACCGCCTTCGAACCGTGCCTTGACGTTCTTCAGCACGTAGTTGATCAGCTCGCGGTAGTAGATCGCGACCGCTTCTTCCTCGCGGTTCTGCGGGTCACGGATGTCGATGCCGCGCTCCTTGATGTAGGTCGCCTTGCTCTGCTTGACGCCCAGCACCTTGGAGACGTTCTGGTCGATCCAGTCACCGCCGCGCGCCACCGAGAACTGGACGCAGGGGATCGACTTGTAGGCGACGCAGGCGTTGGCCATGCCACCACCGAACGACAGGCCGATGCCGGTGAAGTCGCTCTCGGCGAGTTCGGAGAACACGACCGCGTGGGCTTCGTTGATCGGCTTGGCCGAGTAGCCCATCTTGCCGAGCAGACTCGCGAACAGGCCCTGGTGGTAGATGACGTTGTTGTCGACGTCGAGCGACTCGGCCGGAACCGAGAAGTAGCAGCTCTCGCCCGGCGCGGCCGGCTGGCCGAGGACCTTCGAGATGATCATCTTCATGATCGGCAGCGCGTCGGTCTCGGCCGGGCTGATCAGACCGTCCGACATCGGGCGGCGCGTGTTCTTGCCGAACACGTTGGCGAGCTCGAAGGCCGACTCGCCGATCACGATGAGCTTCCCGTTGTGGACCACGTACGGGACCTTCAGCTTGGTCAGCATGTTCTTCGAGTAGACGTCGTCCCCGATGTCGAGGAACGCGTTCCGCTCGACGTTGACGGTGATGCCGCCCTCCTCGTTCTGGACCGCTGCGGCGATGTTCGCCGTGCCGAGGTCGATGCCCTTGCCGAGCGCGATCTCGGTCTCCGGGGTGTCGACGGTGGGATAACCCTCTGCGTTCTGGCTCATGTCTTCGTGCGTCATCTGATGTCCCTCGATCCGATCGTTGTGCTTGTGTCTGGTCGTTGGCGCGGCGCCGAGAGGCTCAGCCACCACCCTTGAGTTTCTTGAGGCGCGCGAGGTTCGCGGCGATCCCGCCGGCCTGACGCTTCTTCACCTCGACGGAGTCCAGGTTGGACTCGACGCGCTGCTCGTCGAGGTTCGCGAAGAGGCCGTCGAGGCTCGACTGATCGGCCTCGACCGCGCTGCTGATGCCCATCTTCCGGCCCATCTTCTCGAGCCGGTCGTTCATCGAAGTCGTGAGCCGTTCGAGAGCCTGGGTCAGCGCATCCTGCGCCGCAGGGCTCGGCGTCGGGGCGGCCTCCACCTGCGCCGCAGGCTCGACGGCCGGACCGGCCGACGGCTCTGGCGCGACAGGCTCCAGTGGCTGGACGTCGAGCGAAGCCGCGATCCGGCGGGCTTCGCCGAGCGCCGCCTCGAGCTCTGCGATCCGATCTTCGGCAGCCGAACGGGCGCCCTCGGCGAGGGTCGCGCGCGTGCGGGCGTCGTCGCGCTCGCGCTCGGCCGACGCGAGGTCCTCCTCGACGGACTCGAGCTGGCGCGTCAGGGCCTCGCGGCGCCTCTCCGCCTCCTGCAGGTCACGCCGGGTCCGCGTCAGGTCATCGGCATCCCTCTGGCGCTCCGCGTGGACCGCAGCGAACTCCTCGCGGCTCCGCGCGACGAGGCGGTCGGCTTCCTCCCGCGAAATCAGTCCGCTCTCCGCCACCGCTCGCTGCACGGCCGCGTCGATCATCTCCCCGACGTGCTCGGCGCGGATCACCCGGACGCGCTGCCGGCCTCCCCGCCCCAGGTCGTCGAGCGAACGAGTCTCCGCCCGCGCGCTGAGGGCCTCCCTGACGTCTTGGATCGATTCCATCGGCACCACCGGAAGCGGCCCCGAAACGGGGAACCGCTATCCGAAGGGTCTTCGGTCGATCCAGGGGCGCGACTTGATCCGAGGCTGCCGGATTCTCTCGGTGGAGCCCTCGGGGCTCTCCGCGGGAGGGGGTCGCTATACGCACCTCAGACGCCCGGCGGCGCCGAGCCGAGGTCGCCCCACGGGCAAGCCGGGCCGACAGCCACTCCCAGCCCCGAGCTCGTCAGAACGGGATGCCGTCGAAGTCGGCGGCACCGCCGGACGCGTCTTCGTAGCCGCCTCCGCCGCCGCCCGAGCTGCGGGCTCCGCGGCCGCCGCCGCCGCCGCCGCCGCCGTCCTCTCCAGCGTCACGACCGCCCACGAACTGGAAGTTCTCGATGACGACGTCGAGCTTGTTCCGCTTCTGACCGGTCGTCTTGTCCTCCCACTGGGAGTACTGGAGTCGCCCCTCGATCATCAGGGGCCGTCCCTTGCCTGCGTACTGCCCGAGCACCTCGGCCTGCCGCCCGAACGCGGTGAGGTCGACGTAGCAGGTCTCCTCCCGCTTCTCACCGTTCGTGGTGTAGCTCCGGTTGACCGCCATGCCGAGCTTGGCGACGGTCAGGCCGTTCCCGACTTGCTTGACCTCCGGGTCGCGCGTGAGGTTGCCGAGGAGGATCACCTTGTTGAAGTTGGCCATGTTGGGTGCAGTGTTCGCGGTCTCAGGACGAGGCTCGGGATCGTAGCGGACAGTTCCGCGCCAAGGTATCCTGCGCGCCGCGCAGAGCGAACCGAACGGGCTCGACCCCGCGCACCCGCACCCCACAGAAACCCGACACCGAGGACAGCCCCCGATGGAGCGACCCGCGATCGAACGGCGCCGCGCACCGCGAGCCCAGGCCGAGTTTGCGATCCACCTCGCCGAGCGCGGCGAGAAGCGACCGGCCGCGCTCCAGGACCTGTCCACCGGTGGACTCCGCTGTCACCTCGGCGAAGCGATCCGCGAGATGACCCTCGTCGAGATCGGCCTGCAGCTTCCCGAGCAGACCGACACCCACACGGTGCGCGGTGCGGTCGTCCGCTGTGCGAAGCTCCGCGGACAGAACCCGCCGACCTACGAGATCGCGATCTTCTTCACCGAGGTGTCGCCCGCGTGCCGCGCCGCGATCGCGCGCTACGTCGCGGAGAGCGCGCCGGTCTGATCGTCGGTTCCTGCGGAGCCGGACTCGGCTCCGTGGACCCATGCCACGAGATAACGCGGGCGCCCCTCGAGATCGTCGAGGATCTCTGCGTCGCGCAGGGCGGCACAGGCCTTGAACGCCTCGAGCGAGGCATCCTCGGCACCCGCCCCGGTCTCGCAGAGGATCGGAGCGCCCGGCCGGACCCTCACGCCGATGCCGGCTGCGATCGCCTCGTACGCGGCTCCCGGGCTGCCGGGCGGCGTCCACAGCGCGAGGCCCGGTTCGAACTCCGCGACGTCGGCGGCCACGAGGTCCGGCCTCGCGGGATCGACGTAGGGCGGGTTCGACACCAGTCCGTCGAACGGCTCCTCGTCGGCGAGCGGCTCCCACCACGTCCCCTGGACGAGCCGCACCCGATCACCGACCCCGTGGCGCGCGACGTTGCGGGCAGCGACGGCGAGGGCTTCCGGACTCAGGTCCACCGCGGTCACGTGGAGATCGGGGCGAGCCAGCGCGAGCGCGATGGCGACCGCACCGCTCCCGGTTCCGAGGTCGACGACCCGCGCTGCGTCGGGGGCGAGTCGAGACAGCGCCAGATCCACCAAGCCCTCGGTCTCGGGACGAGGGATCAGAACCGCCGGACCCACCTCGAGCTCGTGTCCGTGGAACTCCCACGTGCCGAGCAGGTGCGCGACCGGCTCGTGGCGCGCGCGGCGAGCCACGAGCGGCCGGAGCGCGTCCAGCTCCTCGCGAGACAGCGGTCGGTCGTGCGCGAGGTAGACCTGGAGGCGGGTCATGCCCAGCACGTGCTGCATCAGCAGCTCGACCGAGCGGCGCGGAGCGTCGACGCCCTGGCGAGAGAGCCAGGACGAAGCCGCCTCCAACACACCGAGCACTGTGTCCGGTCGGTCCGACATCGACTGCCGTTCTCGTGGCCCGACCGCGGACCGCGGCTCAGCGACGGCGCGCGGCGGCCTTCGAGACCGCGGCAGCCTTCTGGGCCTTCGCGTGCTTCGCGCCCGAGAAGATCGCAGTCAGCATGAAGACCTCGGCGAGCACCGCGCCGATGAAGACGACGAACTTGCCGGCGCCGAACGCGCGGACGAAGTCGCCGGCCTGGTTCTGGGCGACCGGGTTCTTGAAGTCGAAGAACGCGGCGAAGAAGTCACCCCATCCCCAGTCAGCCGGGATGCGACCCATCTTCACGAAGTCGCCGACCGCCGGGTTCATGTAGACGTCGCCCTCGTGTGCGAACGCTCCCATCATGTTGACCAGGCCGAAGATCAGCGGGAACAGCGCGAGGCCGACCCACTTCAGGTTCGCTCCCCGGAAAGCATTGGTGGAGATCGCGCCCCACCAGCTCCAGATCATGCCGATCGCGACCCACATCGCGAACGCACCGCCTAGCGTCTTGTAGCCGGCCATCTCCCATTCGGGGCCGAACGGCATCAGGCAGCCGATGAGCATCACGACGCCAGACAGAAGGAAGCGGTAGTACTGCTTGTCCGCGGCCGGGTTGTAGGCCGGAGCAGGGGCGCCCGCGGCGGCGATCGGTGCGGGCGCGTGCGCCATCGCCGGTTCGGCGGCAGCGGCGTTGGTCGGCTCCTCGAGGGGCTCCAGTTCCTGCAGTTCTTCGGTCATCGGATTCTCCTGATGTGGTCCAGAGAGGGGCGGCCGGTTCCCTGACGAGCCCGGCAGCGGCTGCGCGACCCCGGGGCGGACCCGGGCGCGATGTGGGAGAGAAGGTCGAGAGGGATCGTCGATCGTGGGCAACGCTCACAGCGCCGCGATGCGCTGCTCCCGGTCGAGCGCGAGCAGCGCATCCACCACCGGTTCGAGCTTGCCCTCGAGAATCGGCTCGAGCGGAAAGTTCTGGCCAAGGCGATGGTCGGTCAACCGATTCTGCGGAAAGTTGTAAGTGCGGATCCGGGCGTTGCGGTCACCCGTGCCGACCTGGCTCCGCCGGTCCGCGGCCCGGGCCGCATCCACCTTCTGCCGTTCGATGTCGAGCAGCCGGGTGCGGAGCAGCTTCAGTGCCTTCGCCCGGTTCTTGTGCTGGCTCCGCTCTTCCTGGCAGAACACCGAGAGGCCGCTCGGCACGTGCGTGAGCCGGACAGCCGACGAGACCTTGTTGACGTTCTGGCCGCCCGGGCCCGACGCGCGCACGGCCTGCATCTCGAGGTCGGACTCGCGGATCTCCAGATCGACCTCCTCGGCCTCCGGGAGCACCGCGACCGTGGCCGCCGAGGTGTGGATGCGCCCCTGGGACTCCGTCGCCGGAACCCGCTGGACGCGATGTCCACCGCTCTCGAACCGGAGGCGATGGAAGGCTCCCGCGCCCTGGACGAGGAGCACGACCTCGCGGAAGCCGCCCAGGTCCGACTCGGACTCGGACAGCACCTCGATCTGGAGACCGGCCCGCTCGCAGAAGCGCGCGTAGAGATCCCGCAGGTCACGGGCGAACAGAGCCGCCTCTTCCCCGCCGGTCCCGGCGCGGATCTCGACGACGGCTGATCGGTCTCCGTCGCCCTGGGTGGCCAACAGCAGATCCAGGATCGCGTCGGCTTCGGCCTCGAGGTGCTCTGCGAGACCCGGCTCTTCTTCGGCCGCAAGGCTGCGGAGGTCCGCGTCCGAGCTCGGATCGGCGAGCAGCCCGTCCAGCTCGGCCAAGTCACGAGCCCCCTGCCGGTAGGACGTGTAGCGATCGGACACCCGGCGGAGCGAACCGAGCTCCCGCTGGATCGCCGTCATCTTCTCGGGACGGGCCAGCACCGCAGGGTCCGCGGTCGCTGCCGTCAACTCACGGACACGCGCGACGAGCGCGTCCAGCTTGGCGACGACCTTCGGAGCCAGGAACTCACGCATGGCATGGACACGGAGCGCGACGGCGACGCGCTCGGGGTGCCAACGAGACGCCGTCGACGCGGTTCATCGAGCATCGCCCAGGACGGGCCGCTGCCCCATGGGCGGAGCAGCACGTCCCGATCGGGACGCCACCATCCGCGGCCAGATCGACTGCCCGCGCAAGGCTCCGGGACCGCGGGTCAGTTCGACGCGTCGTCGGTGCTCGGAGTACCGGTGCCCGGTGCCGTCGAGCGCGCGTAGCGACGACGGAACTTGTCGACGCGGCCCGCGGTGTCGACGAACTTCTGCGAACCCGTGAAGAACGGGTGGCAGGCCGAGCAGATATCGATCCGGATCTCGGAGCGGGTCGAGCGCGTCAGGAAGACGTTGCCGCACGCGCAGGTGACCGTCGACGTGACGTAGTTCGGGTGGATGTCGGCCTTCATGGTTCTCTTGCTGCGTCAGCGGCGGGTACGCGGACGGGAATCGAGGGGCGGACACCATAGCGCCGAGCACGGTCCGATCAAGGGCTGGCGCATCCACCCGACATCTCCGTCAACGCTCCCACCGCGCGAGGATCTCGAGCTCCTCCGGGTCTTCGACGCCGACGGCGACCGCGCGCCACCGGGCGGTCCGCCCCAGACGCCCCTGCCACGACCGGAACAGCGCGAGGACCGCCGCGCGGGAGTCGGGACCGAGCGCATCGAGGCGACTCCCCGGCAGCTGGACTCCCGCCGCGAGCCACGGTTCGACCTCGGGCCCGCTCGGCAGAGGCGGCGCCCTCAGCAGACGAACGCCCCCACGGTCGTCGACCGTCGCCACGGGCGCGAGCCCTGACGGCGGCTGGACGTCGCCGCCCAGCACGTAGAGCACGTGGCACCAGCCATCGGGAATCGATCCCGGGAGTCGGTATGGGTCAGGAGCGGGGCCAGGATCACGGACCGGGGCGACCTGCGCTGCCCCCTCCCAGGCGAGCCCGTAGCGCAGCCCCGTCGCGAGGACAGCTGAGACCGCGAGCGCGAGCAGCCCGCGGCCCACCACGCCTGAAGGGATCAACGAGGACCCTCGTCCCGCCCTATCTCCGCGAGCAGCTCGCGCAGCCGCAGGATCGGCAGGCCGATCACGGTCTCCACCTCGCCCTCGAGGACGCGTGCGAATCTCGCGGTGGCCGCGTCCTGGATGCCATAGGCACCCGCCTTGCCCTCGTGCAGACCGGTCGCGACGTGGGCCGAGAGCGCAACCTCATCGAGCGCTTCGAACTCGACCACGGCAGTCGCGACCTCGGCCGCGACCAGCTCCCGCTCCGGCCACGACACGAGCGCGAGCCCGGTGTGCACGCGATGCCTCCGGCCGGCGAGCGCCGCCAACATCGCGCGCGCGTGATCGGCGTCGCGCGGCTTGCCCAACTCCACGCCATCCAGGTCGACGACCGTGTCGACGCCGAGCACGAGCCCGGACGTCGAACCCGCAGGGATGCTCGCCGCGCTCGCCTTCGCCACCGCGCGCTGGAGCGCAACGTCCGTGGGCAGACCAGGCTCCGAAGGCTCGACCCCCGGCTCGACCGGCACGAAGACGATCCCCGCGTCGCCGAGGAGCGCGCTGCGCCTGGGAGAGGTCGACGCGAGGTAGAGGGTCATCGCGGTGGGCACCCGTCCCGGCGACGGCCGGGGCGACTCACCGGGAGTGGATCACTTCTTGCCCGCGGGAGCCAGACGAAGCAGCAGACAGAGCGGGCAGAGCGCCGGATCGGCCGCAGGGGCCCGGGGACCGCTCCCATCGGGACGCTCTGGGCCGACGGCGAGCGGGATGTGCCCGAACGGCGCAAGCACGGCCCGCAGGCGGTTCAGGACCGCCTCTTCGGCGGCGTTGCCCTCGAGACCGACGCGCTGCTGCACGCGCTGGGTCGACCGCTGCGAGAACACGATCTCCTCCCAGGACAGCACGTCGGCGAGGCGCCGCGCTGCGTCGTTGGTGATCGCGGGGACCCGCTGGAAGAAGTTCTTCCGCTCCGAGATCGCCGCCTCGCGGAGGTGATCGAGGGAGACCTTGTTCTGGTCCGCGTAGATCTGGTTGATCGCCTGCTGCACGGTCCGCGAGCGCTCGAACAGGTCGGGGATGCCGAGCCCTCCGAGCAGGATCTCGACCTCGAACGCTTCGGTGATCCGGAACTCGTTCCGGTCGACGTATTCGTCCCAGATGCGCCGGAGTGCCTCCTGCCCGACGCCGCAGGTCAGACCTGCGACGAGCTCGAGGTGCAGGAACGCATCGACGAGGTCCAACTGCACCGGCTCGGCAGGCGGAGTCAGCCCCGAGACCAACGCCTCGATCGCGGTCACGGCCTCGTCGAGCGTCTTCACGCTGATCGGGATCGGCTCACGCGGATCGACCGGTTCGGCAGACGCCTCGGCGGCCTTCGCTGCGTCGGCCTTGTTGCCCGACTTCTTGGCGGCCTTCTTGCCCGTCGACTTCTTCGAAGTCGACTTGCTGCCGCTGGTCTTCTTCTTGGTGGTTGCCAACGCTCAGGCCTTGTTCGCGGACTAGGACAGGGATCCCATCGCTCCGGGGCACGGTGAAGAGCCAGTGCACCGCGGAGCGCCGGGGTCGCCCGCATCGCGGGCGAGCTTTCGGGCAGGAGTCAGGCGCGCCGTGCCACGCGGACGAGGCGTCCCGCGCACGAGGCCGCGGCGGGCCTCCACCCGCTGGCCACCCTCAGGACTCGGCCGCGGGCGCGGCGGTCTCGCCACCGTGCTTCGCGCGCCACTTCCGCTTCGCCAGGCGGCCCTTGCCGAGACGGCGGGGCGGCTGGAACGCGGAAGGGGTCGGCTTGTTCTTGCGCACCCGGCACGGCTTGCGCTTCGGCAGCTCGATGCCCGCGTTGCGGATCAGGCTCGCCACCGTCTCCGACGGCTGAGCGCCGACCGACAGCCAGTAGCGGACGCGCTCCGCGTTGAGGCTGCTCTGGTCCTGGGCGTTCGGGGCCTTCGGCAGGTAGTAGCCCAGGGTCTCGATCACGCGACCGTCGCGCTTGAAGCTGGCCTCGGTCGCACAGACCCGGTAGGTCGGGTGATTCAGGCGTCCGAAACGGGTGAGTCGCAGCTTGACTGCCAAGGTGGGCTCCTGAGCGGAATTCGTCGATCTCCTCCGCCAGTCGCGGAGGCATGGGTCTCGAAAATGGGAGGGGGATGGTAGCGGCGCCCCCAGGGAGGCGCCACGCCCCTCCGGAGCAATTTTTCGGGGCGGCGAGGCGGAGGCCCGCCAGTGAGGTTTCGCCAGGGCGCAAATCTGGACGAGGTGCTGGCTGCCCGCGCCGAAGGCGGTAGCCCCCCGGGCTTCAGCGCCCGCGGCCCCGGAGGAAATCCTGGAACGCGCTGTTCCCGCCGCCGCGACGCCCACCCCCACGCGGGGAGGGCATGCCGCCGGGCATCTGCCCCATCCCGCCCGGCATGCCCGGGAAACCGCCAGCACCCCCGCCGCCCATCAGTCCCTGCAGGTCGCCGAGCCCGCCCTTGCCGAGCTTCGACATCATCTTCTGCATCGTCTTGAACTGCTTGACGAGGTCGTGGACCCCCTGGAGCGGGTTGCCGCTGCCGGCCGCGATGCGTCGGCGACGCTGGATGTCGATCAGGTCCGGGTTGCGCCGCTCGGCGACGGTCATCGACTGGATCATCGCTTCGACCCGCTTGAAGCGCCGATCGTCGAGATCGACCTCCTTCAGCGCCTGCCCCATCCCCGGGAGCATGCCCAGGACCTTCTTCAGCGGACCCAGCTTGCGAATCATGTTCAGCTGCTTGAGGAAGTCCTCGAAGTCGAACTGACCCTTCAGCAGCTTCTTGGCCTCGCGCTCGGCCTGCTTCTCGTCGATGACCTCCTGGGCCTTCTCGACGAGGCTGACCACGTCCCCCATGCCGAGGATGCGGCCCGCCATGCGAGGCGGATCGAACTCCTCGAGCTCGTCGGGCTTCTCGCCGGTGCCGACGAACAGGATCGGCTTGCCCGTGACCGCCTTGACCGAGAGGGCCGCACCTCCGCGGGCGTCGCCGTCGGTCTTGGTCAGGATCACGCCGTGGATCGGCAGGCGGCTGTCGAACTCCTTCGCCGACTGGACCGCGTCCTGGCCGAGCATCGAGTCGCAGACGAGCAGCACGCCGTGGGGCTGGCAGAGGCTGTGGACCATCTGCAGCTCCGTCATCAGCGCGTCGTCGATGTGCAGACGCCCCGCGGTGTCGAGGATGACGACGTCGTGGCGGTTGCGCTTGGCGAGCTCGATCCCTCGCTGACACACCTGCGGTGGACTCTGGTCGGTCCCCTCGGCGTGGACTGCGATGCCGAGCTGCCGCCCCAGGGTCTGGAGCTGCTCGACCGCAGCCGGGCGCTGGAGGTCCGCCGCGACGAGCAGCGGGTTCTTCTTCCGCTTCTCCTTGAGCCAGAGCGCGAGCTTCGCGCAGGTGGTCGTCTTCCCCGCACCCTGCAGGCCGGCCATCATCAGGACCAATGGCCCTTGATCCGCCACCGGCAGGCCCCGCTTCTCGCTGCCGAGAAGCTCGGTCAGCGCGTCGTGGAAGACCTTGACGAACTGCTGGCCGGGATCGACAGCCTTCAGGACCTCCTGGCCGAGCGCGCGCTCCTTGACGCGGGCCAGGAAGTCGCGCGCCACGCCGAAGTTGACGTCCGCCTCGAGCAGCGCCTCACGAACGGACTGGATGCCGTCCTCGACGTTCTTCTCGGTCAGGACCTTCTGACCGACGATCGAGCGGTAGGCCTTGTCGAGGGCCCCAGTCAGGGAATCGAACATCTGCGCGTAGACGGGCGTGTTGCGGTCGGGGCTCGCGGGAGCGTCGCGCGCCGCGGCGCGGCGAGTGACTCGGGACCGACCCGAGCGTCCCAGACCACGGCGAGACCGCCCACCGTGGGGCGGGCCAGTCTCGACAGCCCCCGAGACCGCGTCAAGCGCGCGACGGGGAACGCGCTGCCGCGTCGGGACTCACCGCCAGCCGGCGCGGAACCGGAGCGGCACGGACCGGAACGGATGGGTCGGACGGAACTGCGCGCGCCACGCCGCGTACTGGGCCCGACGCTGCATCACCGCGCCACGCGACGTTCCGCGCCAGTCCCGCTGCCCCCTCGTCCCGGCGTAGGCGCCCGCCGGTGCGGGAGCCGGTGCAGGCAGCACGCGGACGATCTTGGTCGGCGCCGCCGGACGGGAAGACGCACCGGGAGTCACGACCACGACGCGCGGGGCTCGCTGCTGTGCAGACACCGAGAGCGAGAGGAGAAGGACGGCGAGGATGATCCGCATGGGCTACGTCTCCAGCAGGGACGGCGCCGAGTGTAGCGTCGCCCTGCGCTCGGCAAAAACCCGGGATGCCCGAGGCGCACCCGTGGAGTCGAGCGCCAGACCATCTTCGACGACACGCCGTCGCGCGCCCCGATGCGGCAGCCTCACTCCCGCCGGACGGGCGACGGTCGAGCTTCGGGCGATTCTCCGGCAGCTCGCCTCTCCGGCGGCTCACCGGCAACCTTCAGCCTTCCGTGATGCGCTCGATGTCCGCTCCGAGACGCTGGAGCTTCTGCTCGATGCGCTCGTAGCCGCGGTCGATGTGGTAGACGCGGCGCACGTCGGTGTGACCGTTCGCGACGAGGCCGGCGAGGACGAGGCTCGCCGACGCGCGGAGGTCGGAAGCCATCACCGGTGCCCCCGACAGGTTCGGAGTACCCTGGATGATCGCGCTCGGCCCCTCACGGCGGATGCTCGCGCCGAGGCGCGCCAGCTCGCTCGCGTGCATGAAGCGCTCGGGGTAGACCTTCTCGGTGATCACCGAAACGCCGTCCGCGCGCGTCATCAGCGCCATGAACTGGGCTTGGATGTCCGTCGGGAAGCCGGGGTAGGGCAGGGTCGTCACGTCGACCGCGCGGATGCGGCCGTCCGCGGTCGGCACGTTGCGCACGTAGTCGCGCCCGACCTCGAGCTGGGCCCCTGCCGCCTGGAGGCGGTCGAGAACAGCCAACATGTGGCCGGGCTTCACGCTCTCGATCATCACCGGGGAGTTCGTCATCAGCGCACCCACCATGTAGGTCGCGGCCTCGATGCGATCCGGAATGATCTCGTGCTCACAGCCGTGGAGCCGCTCGACGCCCTCGACCACCAGGCAGTGGCCGCCGATCCCGGAGATCCGCGCGCCGCAGGCGTTGAGGAAGTTGCACAGGTCCTCGATCTCGGGCTCCATGGCCGCGTTCTCGATGATCGTGCGCCCCTGACCGAGCGCAGCCGCCATCAGCACGTTGGCCGTGCCGAGGACCGTCGACCCATAGTTGCCGCCGAGGAACACCGTGCCGCCGCGGACGGGCCCACCGATGTCGATGTATCCCGCATCGACGACGATCTGCGCGCCGATCGCGCGGAGACCCTTCACGTGGAGGTCGACGGGTCGGTGTCCGAGCACGCAGCCGCCCGGATGGCTGACCCGCGCCTCGCCGCGCTTCGCCCAGAGCGGGCCGAGCACGACGAACGACGCCCGCATGGTCCGCACCAGGTCGTAGGGCGCGCAGCGCGCCGACGAGTCCTCCACCTCGAGGAACAGCGAGCCGTCGTCGTTCCGGTAGTTGCGGACGCCGAGGTGCCGGAGGATCCGGCACATGTTGTCGATGTCCTTGAGGTCCGGAACGTTGCGCAGCAACACCGGACCGTCGACGAGCAGCGTCGCCGCGAGGATCGGCAGCGAAGAATTCTTGCTGCCCGAGATGCGCACGTCGCCGCTGAGATCGCGACCACCGCGGATGCGGATCCGATCCATCCAAGCCCTCCCAGTCGGGTCTTCGTCACTGACGGAGACGCCGCACGCCCGTGCGAACGCTCCGCTCGAATTCGAGAGTCGACCCGCGACGAACCGCCCAAGCCCGACGCAGGACGCCGGGTATGCTAGCGGCGATGTCGATGCGTTCCAGCGTGCGATTGATTCGTCCCGCACACGAAGCCGAGGACTGCCGATGCGCGTGCTGTTGATCACGCACGGACTCCCGCCGGAGAGCGTCGGCGGCGTCGAGCAGCACGTCGACGGACTCGCGCGCGCACTCACGGAGGCGGGGCACGAGGTCCACGTGTACGCGAAGACGGGGAGAGCAGGACCCGATCCGGGCACGGCCATCGAAGAGACCGACGGGCAGGCGCCCTACCGGGTGACGCGGTTCGTCTACCGCTACGAGGGCCTCGACGGGCTCCGCTCGCTCTACGCGGTGCCGGCCCTCGACGAAGCGCTGCGCGGGTTCCTCACGGATCGCAAGTTCGACGTCGCCCACGTCCACCATCTGACCGGCGTGTCGACCGGCGCACTGGCCGTGCTCCGCGAAGCCGGCATCCCGACCGTCCTGACGCTCCACGACTACTGGCTGCTCTGCCCCCGCGGACAGATGTGGGATCGCCACGGCCGCGTCACCGAGACGATCTCGCCCGCCGGGTGCGCAGCCTGCCTGCGACCCACGTTCGGCCGATGGATCCCGGCCGGCGAGGAGGGCGAGGCGGCCGTTGCCGACCTGCACGAGTTGGCGAAGGACACGCTGTCGGTGCCCGACGCGCTGGTCGCCCCGTCTGCGAGGGCGATCCCCCCGTTCGCAGCATTCGGCGTCGACGAATCCCGCGTCCGGGTCGTCGAGAACGGAGTCGACACCGCCGCGCTCCGGCAGCTGCCGCTTCCCGACTTCGACGGCGACCGTCCGCTCCGCGTCGGCTACCTCGGCACGCTGATCCCGTCGAAGGGGCTCGACGTCCTGGTCCGGGCGATGCAGCAGCTGCCCGCCGGGCAGGCCGAGCTCCGGATCCACGGCAACGTGGTCCCCTACCACGGGGACGCAGGCTTCCTGACCCGGGCTTTCCAGTCCCTGTCCCCGAGCGACCGGATCGCCTACCTCGGCCCCTACCGCACCGGGGACCTGCCCAGGATCCTGACCGGGATCGACGTGCTGGTCGCACCGGCCCTCTGGCACGAGGCGTTCGGTCTGACGGTCCGGGAAGCGCTCGCGGCTGGCCGCCCGACCGTCGTCTCCCGGATCGGGGGGCTCCAGGACGCACTCGTCGACGGCGTCCACGGCCGCATCGTTCCTCCCGGCGACGCCGGGGCGCTCGCCGAGGCACTCGCCGGCATGGCTGCGGACCGGGATGCCCTCCGCCGGATGGCCGAAGCCTGCCGCGCCGACGCGCCGGTCCGGGGCTTCGCCGAAATGGCTGCGGATCTCGTCGACGTCTACCGCGGGGTCGCCGTGGGCACAGGCTGACGGTCCGCGCCGGGACCCGCCCGCGTCACCCGCCCCCAGCCGGTCCCCCGGCCACCCGCCAGGACCTTCCCACGCAGAACTCCGGAGTCCCGGGGCCAGCGCGCCCTTGAACGATGCCCGGAACCTCCCTAACCTGCCGGGCTTGCACCGACCCGCGGAAACCCATTTTCCAGCGGGCGCATCGCCGGTTCTGCGCACGCCTGCGCGGATCGGTGGAGTCAGGCAGGAGGCACGATGAGCGAAGGCTTTGAGGGTGGCACCGCCACCCAGCGCCAGAACCCGCTGTCGGTTCTGGACGGAACGATCGACCACGAAGTGATCCAGCGGTTCCGCCGGACCGCGTTCAGCTCCACCGACGAGATCGAGCGGCTGCGCGATTGGATCGACAGCCCGATGTCGAACGGGCTGCGTCGCGGCCTCGCGATGTGGGCGGTCGGTCGTCACGCCGACGCGATCGCGCTGCTCGAGCCCGAGAAGTCCAACCCCGGCATCGCCGTCTGCCTCGCCCGCTGCTACCACAGCACGGGTCGCATCGATGAGGCGGTCGCCGTGCTGACGTCGCGCAGCAGCGACCCGATCCAGGCGGCAGCCTACCTCCACGCGCTCGAGCGCTCGCTCGACCGTGATCGCTTCGCGAAGGGGCTGGACGAGGTCTCATCGCTGCTGTCCGCGGCGGACGCGATGTACTTCAAGGGTCGCCTGAAGGAGTTCGACGGCGACACGATGGGCGCCATCGCCAGCTACGACGAGGCGCTGTCGATCGACGAGACGCACCCCGAGGCGCTGTTCCGCCTCGCGATCAACGTCGACCTCCGCGGCGAGGACGAGGAGGCCCGTGAACTCTACGAGCGCGCGCTGATGCACCCGCCCGTCAACGAGGCCTGCGTGATCAACCTCGGCATCCTCTACGAGGACATGGGGAACTACCGGCGCGCGATGCAGTGCTTCGACCTCGCGCTGCAGGCCAACCCGAACAACTCCCGGGCACGGCTCTACCGACGCGACACGTCGGCGGCGCTGAGCATGTACTACGACGAGGACCAGGAGCGTCGGGAAGACAAGCGCAACAAGGTCATGCGCACCCCGATCAACGACTTCGAGCTCTCGGTGCGTAGCCGCAACTGCCTCGCGAAGATGGGCGTGTACACGCTCGGCGACCTCGTCAAGAAGACCGAGGCCGAGCTGCTCAGCTACAAGAACTTCGGCGAGACCTCGCTCCAGGAGATCAAGGAGATCCTGCGCGTGAAGGGACTCCGCCTCGGCATGGGCCAGGACGAGATCCTGACCTCGACGATCGGCGAGGCCGAGGAGCCGGTCGCCGCGCCCGAGGACCAGCCCGATCCCCAGAGCCCGGACCCGCGCCGGCGCCCGGTCTCCGAGCTCGACCTGTCGGTCCGCAGCCGCCGCATCGTCGACCTGCTCAAGGTCCGGACGATCGGCGACCTGTCGAGCAAGACCGAAGCGGAGCTCTTGGCCTGCCCGAACTTCGGTCAGACCTCGCTCAACGAGATCAAGACCAAGCTCGACGAGCTCGGTCTGTCGCTCCGCACCTGATCCGTCGCGGGCACACGCCCGCGACGAGCTCCGATGTACGACCATTTCCTCGGCGAGGTCGTCGAGACCTCCGGGACCCGCGTCGTGCTCCGCTGTGGCGGGGTCGGCTACGAACTCAAGGTCCCGGTCGGCACGGCGACCGCTCTCCGGCCGGGCCAGCAGGCGACGCTCCACACGATCCTGCACGTGGTCGACGGCAGCCCGAGCCTCATCGGCTTCGGCAGCCCCGCCGAGCGGGACCTCGCGCGCCGCATCCTCGCGGTCAGCGGAGTCGGCCCGGCGATCGCTCTCGGCATCCTGAGCACCTACGACCCGGCGAGCTTCGGTCGCACGATCCTCGACGGGGACGTCGCGGCCCTGAAGCGCGTGAAGGGCGTCGGCGGCAAGACCGCCGAGCGACTCTGCCTCGAACTCCGCGACAAGATCGCCCAGCTCGACCTGCCCGGCGCCGCCCCCACCCCGGCACAGGACGCCGCGACCCCGGCCGCCTCGGATGCGATCGCCGCGCTGGTGACGCTCGGCTACGTCGAGAAGGACGCGAGCGCGCGCGTCGCCAAGGCGCTGGATGCCGACCCCGACGCGGGCACCGAAGTGCTGATCCGGGCTGTGCTGCGGACCGGCTGATCCGGAGAACGCGGGCGCTGGCACGCGAGGAATCGCTCGCCGCGGATCGCAAAGGCGCTGGACGGAGCTAGAATCCACGCGCCATGAACCGACGTGTCCCCCTGGCCGCCACCGCCGCAGCGTTCTTCGCTGCCGCCGTCCCGGCCCAACTCCAGAAGGGCACGACCGCTCCCGACATCGTCTTCGCGAAGACCTGGAACGAAGCTCCGGTCTCTCTCGCGGAGCTGAAGGGCAAGCTGGTCATGCTCGACTTCTTCGCCACCTGGTGAGGCCCCTGCACAGCATCGATCCCGAAGCTGAACGACTTGCACGACAAGTTCAGCGACGCGGGGTTGGTGATCATCGGCGTGTCCGATGAAGCCGAGCAGAAACTGGCCGACCACATCGAAGCGAAGGGCATCCGCTATCCGGTCGTCCGCGCCCCCGGGGCGATGGGCGAATACGGAGGGCGGTTCTACCCGAGCTACTTCACCGTCTCGCCCGACGGCGAGATCCTGACCACCCCCGACGACCGCATGCCGTCGGAGGACTGGCTCAAGAAGGCTTTGGAGTCGGTCGTCCTGATCCCCGAACTGCCGGACGAGTCGCGCTACGATCCGCTGCGCAAGGCCTGGGAGAAGGACGACTACGCCAAGGTCGAGAGCCACCTGTCGCGCACGCTCGCCAAGGACAACCTGGACGACGATGAGCGCACGGTGCTCGAAGCCCACAAGGCGTACTTCGAAAGCCTGATCGAGCGCACCTCCAAACAGATCCAGAAGCTGGGTGAAGGCCCGGATTACTGGAGCTCGACGAAGCGCCTCGAGAAGCTCCAGAAGGACTTCAAGGGTCTCACGGTCGCCGCGGAAGCCGAGGCGATGCTCGATCGCTTCGACGACGACGACGGCATCAAGAAGGAGATCTCGGCCAGCCGCGCGCTCGAGAAGGTCCAGGCCAAGTTCGACGCGAACAAGATCTCGCAGCGCCGGAAGCTCGTCGAGGCTCTCGCAGCTTTCGAGGAGAAGTTCGCCGGCACCCACGCAGCCTCCGAGGCCGCCGCGCTGCGCGTCCGTCTCGCGCAGGACTGATCCGGACTGCGCTCGACCGATCGCCGCTGACTCGCGGCGATCGGCCGCAGCGGAGCGCCCCTGACGTGGGGCAGGGATCGGCCCGCCGCGAGTCAGTGGCGCACTCTCCCCGTCGCCTAGCGGCCTCCGGACAGCGCCGCCAGCAGGACCTGCACGTCTGCCGGCGTGACGCCGGGAAGACGGGACGCCTCACCCACCGTGAGCGGCTTTCGCCGCGCGATGCGGTCGCGTGCCTCGTTCGACAGCCCGCGGATCGAAGCCGCGTCGAACCCCGCCGGAATGGACCGCGCTTCGAGCCGACGCATCCGATCCACCTGGGCCGCCTGCCGCGCGACGTATCCCGCGTACTTGACCTCCGCCTCGACCTCGCTCGCTTCGTCCGCCGCGAGTCCGAGCTCCTCGAGAGCCGCGGCGATCGCAGGATCGTCGATCTCGACCTCCGGTCGACGGAGCAGTTCTTCGAGGGTCCTCTCACCCTGCCGGACCGAACGCAGACGCTCGACAGCGGCCCGGATCCGCCGCTCCTTGCGCCCGGTCCGCTCGCCATCCTCGGCGGAGACGAGCCCCAACTCCTCAGCGATCGGAGTCAGACGGCGATCTGCGTTGTCGGACCGGAGCAGCAGGCGGAATTCGGCGCGACTCGTGAACATCCGGTACGGCTCATCCGGGTTCACCCGACACAGGTCGTCGATCATCACGCCGATGTAGGAGCTCGCCCGATCGAGCACGAATGGCCCGTGACCCTGCGCGGCGCGGGCCGCGTTGGCCCCGGCCATCAAGCCCTGCGCGGCGGCCTCTTCGTAGCCGCTGGTCCCGTTGATCTGCCCGGCCGCGTAGAGACCGTCGACGCCTGCGACCTGGAGGTCTGCGCGGATCTGATGGGTCTTCAGGAAGTCGTACTCCACCGCGTAGCCATGCCGCAGGATGCGCGCTCCTTCGAGGCCCGGCACGGTGCGGACGAATTCCTCCTGCACCTCGGGCGGCAGACTCGTCGAGATCCCGTTCGGGTAGATGTCGTCGAGATCCCGGCCCTCCGGCTCGAGGAAGATCAGGTGCGCATCGCGGTCCGCGAACCGCATCACCTTGTCTTCGACGCTCGGGCAGTACCTCGGCCCTACCCCCGTGATCCGACCGCGATACATGGGCGACCGATCCGCGTGTCGCGCGATGATCCGATGGGTCTCGGCGTTCGTCCGCGTGATCCAGCAGGGCAGCTGCTCGATGTCGAGGCGACCGGTGCGGAACGAGAACGGCTGCGGCGGATCGTCCCCGAGCTGGACCTCGAGCCGGTCGAAGTCGATCGAGTGCCTACACAGGCGAGGCGGAGTCCCGGTCTTGTGTCGACCGAGCTCGAGACCGAGCGCCAGCAGTGACCTGGAGAGCCGAGCAGCACCGGCTTCTCCCATGCGTCCGCCGGCCTCCTCCCACTCCCCCGCGAAGAGCCTGCCGCCGAGGAAGGTCCCGGTGGTCAACACCACGGCCGGCGCCAGGACCTCCGAGCCGTCGCCGAGCCGCACGCCCCGCACACGGGAACCGCCGCTCGCGCCGGGCTCGACGAGGAGCTCGATGGCTTCGCCCGCCACCACTTCGACACCCGGCGCCTCGACCACCCGCCGGGCCATCTCGCGGTTGTAGACCACGCGATCGCACTGGGCGCGCGGCGAGCGCACGGCGGGTCCCTTGCGCGTGTTCAGCATCCGGAACTGGATGCCGGCGACGTCGGTGACCTGCCCCATCGCTCCGCCGAGGGCATCGACCTCGCGGACCAACTGCCCCTTCGCGATGCCACCGATCGCGGGATTGCAGGACATCCGGCCGATCGCAGCCGGATCGATCACCACGCACGCGGTGCGAGCGCCGACGCGCGCGGCCGCGAGGGCCGCCTCGGCGCCCGCATGCCCACCACCGATCACCACGACGTCGAAGTCCCGGGAAACTGTCGGAGCGTCCATGGAGTGAAGATCGAGGGGGCGCACGGCCGATGGCTCCCCGGATGTGGGACTACCTGATCCGACACCGCGCGGAGCTCCGGGCAATCTACCGGCGCAGCCGAGCAGCCTGAAGCACGCCGCGGACTTGAGCTCAACGACGGGGACCGGGAGACTGACGGACATGCGATCCGTCGGAGTCCGCGCCCTGCTGCTGCCGCTGCTGCTGCTGCTGTCGCGCACCGCCCTGCCCGCGCAGGGAATCACGCTGCGCGAGCTCCCGGAACTGGCCCGCGCGCGCGCCGAACGGCAGCGTCCGGCCCAACTCGCGCGGCTCGAGCCCTTCCTCGCCGACCTCGACACCGAATATCTGCGGAACGCGTCGGTCCTCGACGGCACGCTCGACCGCGTCGCGTCGCTCGGCAGTGACATCGTCCCGATCCTGATCGAGTTCCTCACGCCCGAGTCGGGCGAGAACCGCGCCCGCTGGCGGGCCGACAACGCGTCGCGCATCCTGACGAAGCTCGAACCTGCCCTCTACATCGACACCTGGATCGAGCTGCTCGAAGGAAGGTCGTCGACGGGTCGCCGCGCGGGACTCCTACTGCTCGGAGCCGCGGGTGCCGACCCCCGCACCACCGCGGCACTCGCCCGCAACTTCGAACGCCTCGGCGAACCCTACGACCAGCGCCGCGCGCTCACCGTCGCCTCGGATCTCGGCGTGCGGTCGATGGCCCGGCAGGCCGCCCCGCTGCTCCAGTCTCCCGACGCGGAGACCCGCCGCACCGCCCTCGAGTACCTGACGACCTGCGCCTACGGCGACGCGGTGCCGGCCGCGATCGCGGCGCTGAAGAATGAGACCGAGAAGGCGACGCTGCCCGCCTACATCGCCTACTTCCTCGCCACCGTCGAGCAGAACGCCGACGTCGCGTCCGCGATGGTCGAGATCCTGACCGGAACCCGGCTGGGCATCGACGACCAGCGCGCGGTCGTCGAGGGACTCGCGAAGGTCGCGCCGAAGAACCACGAGCCGACGGAGACCGCACTCCTCGGCATCCTGGAACGGGGCGAGACCGGCCCGCTCGGCATCGCGGCGGCCGTGACGCTCCAGGACCTCGACGAGAAGAAGGGCATCCGAATCCTGTTCGAGACCCTCGAGGAGCGGATCCGCGACCGTCGCGGCGACGCCGGTGCGATCGCCGACCGGGCCGACGCCTACTTTGCGTTCGGCCGCCACAAGGAGGCGATCCGCGACTACGAGGACGCCGTCCGCCTGAGCTTCAGCGGCACCAGGCGCTCGGCATACCACCTGCAGATCGCTCGCTGCGAAGCGCATCGCGACAGCCTTCCCCGCATGCTCCGGTCGCTGAAGTCCGCCGAGCTCTCGGCAGCTACGATCCGCGCCGAAGCGGCCAAGGATCCGGTGTTCCTGGAGATGCTCGAGAAGGAGGCCGCGCAGCGCTTCCTCGACAGCCTCGACCGCTGACAGACTGTTCAGCTCCGAGCCGCAGAGCCTACGCACGATCGGTCGCTCGCTCGGCGAACGCTCTCCGATCGCGGGGGTGGTGTGACCGGACTTCGTCACACCGTCCGGATGCGCATCGAGACCGAGGCTCGGGACCAACGGGCCATCCTGCCGAAAAAGCACCGGGGAGCGACTCCACGGTCACCGGCCTGCTGTTGACCCACCGGGAGCCTGGCCGGAAGATGCCCGGCTTCCCCGATCGAACCCTTCCCGCAACTCACGCCCGCGAGCCCCTCCGACCCGATGGACGTCCAGGTCACCCAAGTAGGACCCTGTCGCCGCACTCTGACGATCAAGGTCCCCCCCGAGACGCTGAAGGGTCACATCGACCGGGCGTTCCAGAGCGCATCCCGGCAGGTCCGGATGAAGGGCTTCCGCCCCGGCCAGGTGCCGAGGAAGCTCCTCGAGAAGCGGTTCGGCGAAGCGATCCGCTCCGAGGCCAAGGAGACGATCGTCCAGTCGAGCTTCCGCGAGGCGGTCACCTCCCACGAGCTGAAGGTCGTCGGCAGCCCCCAGATCGACGGCATCGACGCGTCTCCGGTCGATGAGACGACCACCCTCGAGTTCTCGGTCCACCTCGACGTGCACCCCGAGTTCGAGCTCGGCGAGATCCGGGGCTTCGAGATCGCAGCCGAACCGACCGAGGTCACGGATGCCGACGTCGAAGCCGCCCTCAAGCAGCTGGCCGGCCAGAAGAAGACGCTCGACTCGATCGACGAACCGATCGAGGAGAACGACTTCGTGAAGGCCGACCTCGTCTACTCCGACGCCGAGGGCAACGAGGTCCACCGCCGCGAGGGCGCGCAGCTCAACGCCAACATCCCGATCGCCGGCACCGACCCCGAGGCGTTCAAGGCGACGCTGCTCGGCAAGCAGAAGGGCGAGTCGATGAAGCTCGACCTGACCTTCCCCGAGACCTTCGACGTCGAGGCCGTCCGCGGCCAGACCGGCACCGTCGAGGCCACGCTCCAGGACGTCCAGCGCGTCCAGGCGGCCGCGATCGACGACGAGCTGGCCAAGGGCTTCGAGTTCGACGACCTGGAAGCTCTGAAGACCGAACTGCGTCAGCGGATCGGCGACGAGAAGACCCGCGCCGAGAAGGTCCGCCAGGAAGGCACGATCCTCGAACGCCTGCTGGAGAGCCACTCCTTCGACCTCCCGGAGTCGATGGTCGAGGACCAGACCAAGGTCGGTCTCGCCCAGTTCCGCCAGCGCCTCGAGAGCGCGAAGGTCGCGGAGACCGAGATCGAGGAGAAGCTGGAGGGCGCGAAGGACGAAGCGCGGGGCGACGCCGAACGACGCGTCCGGATGTTCTTCATCTTCCAGGCGATCGCCCAGCAGGAGTCGATCCAGATCACCAACGAGGACATGCAGGCCGAGATCGTCGGCATCGCGCAGCAGCACGGCGCGAACCCGCAGGAAGTGTTCAACTACTACAAGGAGAACAACCTCCTCGGCGACGTGCAGCTCGGCGTGCTCGAGCGCAAGGTCCGCGATTTCCTCAGAGAGAACGCGAAGATCACCGATAAGCCGGCAGGGGACGCATGACCCGCCCCCCACGCGACGACGCCATGAGCATCCTCATCCCGACTGTCATCGAGAAGACCGGGCGCGGCGAACGCGCCTACGACATCTACAGCCGGCTCCTCGAGGACCGGATCGTCTTCATCGGCACGCCGATCGACGACCACGTCGCGAACCTGGTCATCGCCCAGCTCCTGTTCCTCCAGAAGGAGAACAAGACCCAGGACATCCAGATGTTCCTGAACACGCCGGGCGGAAGCGTGACCGCGGGCCTCGCGATCTACGACACGATGCAGTTCGTGCAGTGCCCGGTCGCCACCTACTGCATCGGGCAGGCGGCTTCGATGGGCGCGGTCCTGCTCGCTGCTGGCTCGAAGGGCAAGCGCTTCGCGCTCCCCCACGCACGGATCATGATCCACCAGCCGTGGGGCGGCGTGCAGGGCACCGCGGCGGACATCTCGATCCAGGCCGAGGAGATCCTGCGGATGAAGGACACGCTGACGGAGATCCTCGGCCGCCACACCGGCCAGTCGACCGAACGGGTCAGCAAGGACAGCGATCGTGACTTCTTCATGAGTGCTGGAGAAGCCGTCGAGTACGGCCTGGTCGACGAGATCGTCGAGTCCAGCAAGTGAAGGTGAGGGTGTGTGACGGGGTGTCGTCACGCACTCTCCCGCTCGCGCGAAGCGACCACCGCGTCGACACGTCCGCGGTCGCCGACCGATCTCGTTGCAGCCTGCGTGCGGCCCGGACGCGCCGCGCCGGAACGAGAGCGGCCCCGCTGACGCGATCCGCCCCACGGATCCGGGACGCCAGGACTGCGACGGTGATGCTCCGCTCACGTCCCAGCCCGGAACCTGGGAGGCGTTCCGCACTGCCTTTCTCCCCCGTCGAGCATCACGAGCCGACGGTTCCCGTATAGTGAGGCACCGCGGGAGGCACGCACACCGCCGCCCGCGCCTCGGACCGAAGACATGCCCAGGACCACCGGCAGCAACAAGGGGCGCTCCGTGGAGCGCTGCACCTTCTGCGAGAAGTCGCGCCACCACGTCAAGTCGCTGATCGCGGGCCCTCCGGGGGTCTACATCTGCAACGAGTGCATCGAGATCTGCAACACGATCCTCAAGGAAGAGGATCGGCGGACGCGCGGTGACGCTGGGCCGACCTTCGTGCGGGACATGGTCCTGAAGGACAAGGTCCCGAGCCCGAGCGAGATCCACAAGCGGCTCAGTGAGTATGTGATCGGCCAGGAAGAGGCCAAGCGCGTGCTCTCCGTGGCGGTGTACAGCCACTACCGCCGCCTGCACGCACGCTTCCAGAACCCCGACCTCGAACTCGAGAAGAGCAACATCCTGCTCGTCGGCCCCACCGGTTCGGGGAAGACGCTGCTCGCCAAGACGCTCGCGAGGATGCTCGACGTGCCGTTCGCGATCGCGGACGCGACCACGCTGACCGAAGCGGGCTACGTCGGCGAGGACGTCGAGAACATCCTGCTGAAGCTGCTGCAGAACGCGAACTTCGACGTCGAGCGCGCCCAGCAGGGCATCGTCTACATCGACGAGATCGACAAGATCGGCCGCACCACCCAGAACGTCTCGATCACCCGCGACGTGTCGGGCGAGGGCGTCCAGCAGGCGCTGCTGAAGATCCTGGAAGGCACGGTCGCGAACGTCCCCCCGCAGGGCGGACGCAAGCATCCGGAGCAGAGCTACATCCAGGTCAACACCGACAACATCCTGTTCATCTGTGGCGGGACCTTCAGCGGTATCGAGCAGTTCATCGGGCGTCGCCTCGGCCAGCAGGCGATGGGATTCCACACCGGCAAGGACGAGCGGCGTCGCCCGTCCGCGCTGCGCGCGGGCACCATCGACGAGAACACCCGCAACCGGGACTCGCTGATCCCCTTCCTCGAGCAGAAGGACCTCGTCGACTTCGGCATGATCCCGGAGTTCGTCGGGCGCCTTCCGGTCCTCGCGCCGATGCGTTCGCTGAAGCTCGACGAGATCGTGCAGGTGATGACCGAGCCGAAGAACGCGCTCGTGAAGCAGTACTGCTCCTTCTTCGAGATGGAGGACTGCAAGCTCGAGTTCGAGCCGCCCGCGCTCGAGGAGATCGCGCGGATCGCGATGCGCCGGGAGACCGGTGTCCGCGCGCTCCGCTCGCTGTTCGAGCAGCTCCTGCTCGACGTGCGCTACGAGCTCCCGGACAAGACCGACGGAACCCGCCGACTGACGGTCGATCTCGACTTCGTCCACGACCACCTCGGCGACGCCGAGGGAGGCGCCCCGCGCCTCGGTCGCGCCGACGACGATTCCGAACCGAAGCGCGAGACCGCATGACGGAGGCGCCGCGTCCTGCGGGGGCGGCCCTCACCGAGCTCTCCGACGAGGCCCTGTCGTCGCTCGTCGCCGAGCACGGCGGCAAGGCGTTCCAGGCCCGGCAGCTGGCCCACTGGGTGTTCCGCCACGGCGCCGCCGACTGGGCAGGATGCCGCAACGTGCCTGCCGGGCTGAAGCAACGCCTCGACGACGCTGGCTTCTGCGTCCGCAGCAGCCGCGTGATCCACGTCGAACCGTCCTCGGACGGCACGGAGAAGCTGCTGCTCGAACTCGCTGACGGGGAGACCGTCGAGACGGTCCTGATCCCCGAGGGCGAGCGGATGACGCTCTGCATCTCCTCGCAGGTCGGATGCCCGGTCGCCTGCGTGTTCTGCGCGTCGGGCCTCGACGGAGTGCGTCGCAACCTCCAGGCCGGCGAGATCGTCGAGCAGGTTCTCCACGCGCGCGATCGACTGATCGCGCGCGGCGACTTCGGGCACGCACCGGCCCGCATCACGAACCTCGTGGTCATGGGCCTCGGGGAACCGATGCTCAACCTGCGTGCGGTGACCGCAGCGCTGGATCGGATCTCCGATCCAGAGGGCATCGGACTCGGCGCACGGCGCGTGACGGTGAGCACGTCGGGCCTCCCGGATCGCATGCGCCGCTTCGCCGAGACCTCGCGCGCCTACGGGCTGGCGGTCTCGCTGCACGCTGCCGACGACGCACTGCGGCGCCAGCTGGTCCCGACGGCCCGAGCGAGCGTCTCGGAGATCGTCGAGGCCGCGCGAGCGTTCTTCTCGGCCAAGGGACGCGAGGTCACGTTCGAGGTCGTCCTGCTCGCCGGCGTCAACGATCGCAAGCGTGATGCTGACGCGCTGATCGACGCTCTCTCCGGGCTCCCGTCGACGGTCAACCTGATCCCCTGGAACCCTGTCGACCGGATCGAAGGTCTCGCGCGCCCCACCGAGGCGAGCGTCGACCTGTTCGCCGAACTGCTGCGGCGCGGCGGCCTGAACGTCACCGTCCGGCGCCAGCGCGGCGCCGACCGGAGCGCCGCCTGCGGCCAGCTGCGGCTGCGGCGCATCGACGGCTCGGCAGCCGCCGACGAGCGTCGCACGCCGGAGATCCTCGCCTGATCGAGGGAGCAGCCGCGGCCGGTCAGCC